>NZ_BCQR01000034.1 GCF_001552175.1 Actinomadura kijaniata NBRC 14229 | reverse complement strand
GCGGCCGACCGGCCGCGCGAGGCGGGGCGGCAGGCGGTCCGGCCGTGCCACTGGGCGGCCCGGACCACCACCCGGCTGCGCGAGGCGCCCCGGGTGACGGCGACGCCGGTGCGGCAGCTCGCCGAGGGCGAGGCGCACCCCTGCGGGAGCGCGGCTCCGGTCAAGGGCGGGCGGTACCGGGACTGCGGCGGCGCCGGCGACCGGTGGGCGGCGGTGTACTGGGGCCCGCCGGGCGGGCCCGCCGACCGCGTCGGCTACCTGGCGGCGCGCTGCGTCGTCCTCCGGAACGGGTGAACCGGCCCCGGAACGCCGGACGGCGCGGCGGGTGCCCCCGCCGCGCCGTCCGCACCGTCGTGCCGGTCCCCGGATCAGTTACCGGGGTTGTTCCTCTGCCACGCCCGGAACTCCTCGACGAACTTGTTGAACTCGGCCTCGGAGTCGGTGAACTTGGTGACCTTGTTGGTGGGGTCGGTCGCCACGAAGTAGAGCCAGTTGCCGGGCTCGGGCTTCAGCGCGGCCTGGATCGCCTTCACGCCGGGGTTGCTGATCGGTCCCGGGGTCAGGCCCTGGTGCTGGTAGGTGTTGTACGGGTGCGGCGTGGTGTAGTCGCGTTCCCGCACGTTCAGGGTGCGCCTGTTGAGGAAGTACACGATCGTGGTGTCGAACCGCAGGTGCATGTTGATCCGGAGGCGGTTGCGGATCACCCGCGAGATCTTGGGCAGGTCGCTGTCCTGCCCGCCCTCGGCCTGGATCAGGCTCGCCAGCGTGATCACCGTTTCGGGCTTCAGGTCGGCCTTCTTCGCCTCGCCCTCCAGATCGATCTCCCGCGCCATCTGGTTGAACCGGGCGACCATCTGCTTGAGGATCTTCGCCGCGCCGTCCTTGGGATTGACGTCGTAGCGGCCCGGATACAGATAGCCCTCGATCCGGTTGAGCGCCGACGAGGGCGGCTTGGCCCACGAGGGCGCGCCGAGCGCCCGCGGGTCGCGCGACGCCTTCACGAAGTCGTTCACCGGGATGCCGGTCTTCCTCGACAGCTCCTGGAAGATCTCGACGGCGCGCTTGCCCTCGCTGATGATGATCTGGTTGCCCGCCCTGGACTTGGGGTCCAGCAGCCGCGTCATGGCGGCCTTGGACGACATGCGCAGCCGCATCGCGTAGTAGCCGGGCTGAATGGTCCCGGCCCGCTTCTCCTCCGCGTAGACCTTCAGGAAGCCGCGCACGCTCTTGACGACGTCGTGGCGTTGCAGCGTCGCCGCGATCGTCGAGCCGCCGTCGCCCTCCTTGATCTGGATCGTGACGCTCCCGGCGCCCTCGCCCTCGTAGTCGGGCGGGTTCATCCGGTGGTCCAGCCAGGCGACGCCGAACACGCCGCCGGTGCCCACGACGGCGACCAGGAACGCCAGCGAGAACAGCAGCGCCGCGCGGCTGTTGCGCTTCTTGCGGCGCTGCTGGCGGCGTGCCTGCCGCTGGGCACGGCGGGGCGGGGGCCGCTCGTCGGACCGCTGTCCGTCGTCGGCCCACTGCCGGTTGCGGTCGGGTTCTGAGAAAAGGTCCAAGTCGTTCATGTCTTCCCCCGGACGATCTCGCCTGGGGGTCGTCCCGTCAACCGTTCCCCGTCCAGCGCCGCCTGGAGCAGGACCGCCGCGGCGGCCTGATCGACGACCCTGCGACGGGCCTGGCCGTGGACCCCCCCGGCACGCAGGCCGCTCTCGGCCGTGACGGTGGTGAGTCTTTCGTCGTACAGCCGCACCATCCCCGGGGGAAGGCGGTCGGCCAGCATGCGGGCGAACTTGCGGGCGGACGCCGCCGCCGGGCCCTCGCGGCCCGACAGCGACGTCGGCAGTCCCACGACCACCTCGATGGCCTCGTTCTCGGTGACGAGCGCCACCAGGCGGTCGACGTCCCCCCGGCCGCTCTTGACGGTCTCCAGGGGGGAGGCGAGGATCCCGCCGGGGTCGCTGCGGGCCACGCCGATCCGGACGCTGCCCACATCGACCCCGAGCCGGGTGCCGTGCCTCATCGTTCCCGCGCCGTTCCCGGCGGGCCCGTCGCTCACGCGGCCCCTACGGCTCGTTCGACGGCGGCCAGCGCCTCACCGATCTTCCCGGTGTCGGAGCCTCCGCCCTGGGCGAGGTCGTCCTTGCCGCCACCGCCGCCGCCGAGGGTCCTGGCGGCCAGGCCGACCAGCGCGCCGGCCTTCAGGCCGCGCTCGCGGGCGCCCTCGCTGACGGCGATCACCACGACGGGACGGTCCTTGGGCGCGCCCGCCACCATCACGACGGCGGGGCGGCCCTGCAGGCGGCCGCGCACGTCCACGGCCAGCTTGCGCAGGTCGTCGGCGCCGGTGCCGTCGGGGGCGCGGTGTCCCACGAACGCGACGCCGTTCACGTCCGCGGCGCCCTCGGCCAGGGACCCGGCGACGGCCAGGACCTGCTGGGAGCGCAGCCTCTCCAGCTCCCGCTCGGCGTCGCGCAGCCGCGTGACCAGGCCGCTGACCCGCTCGGGCAGCTCCTCCTTGCGGGTCTTGAGCTGCTCGGCGAGCTGGCTGACCAGCACGTTCTCCTTGGCCAGGAAGCGGAAGGCGTCGATGCCGACCAGCGCCTCGACCCGGCGCACGCCCGCGCCGATCGACGACTCGCCCAGCACCTTGATCAGGCCGAGCTGGCCGGACTTGGCGACGTGGGTGCCGCCGCACAGCTCCAGCGAGTAGTCGCCGATCTCCACGACGCGGACCTCGTCGCCGTACTTCTCGCCGAACAGGGCGAGCGCGCCCATGGAGCGGGCCTCGTCGATGGAGGTGTGGAACGCCCGCACGTCCAGGTCGTTGATCAGGACCTCGTTGACCTCGTCCTCGACGTCGCGCAGCACGCTGACCGGGACCGCGCCGGAGGCGGTGAAGTCGAACCGGAAGCGGCCGGGCGAGTTCTCCGAACCGGCCTGCGCGGCCGACTCGCCGAGGGCCCGCCGGAACCCGGCGTGCACCATGTGGGTCGCCGAGTGGGAGCGGGAGATCGCGTGCCGGCGCTCGATGTCGATCTCGGCCTGGGCCTGGTCGCCGACCTGGACCTCGCCGACGCGGACCCGGCCGCGGTGCACGATCAGCCCGGTCAGCGGGGACTGCACGTCGTGGACGTCGACGACCGCGCCGTTGCCGAACCGGATCCGGCCCTGGTCGGCGAGCTGGCCGCCGCCCTCGGCGTAGAACGGGGTGCGGTCCAGCACGATCTCGACGTCGGCGCCCTCCCCGGCGGCGGGGACGTTGACGCCGTTGACCAGCACGCCGACCAGGCGGGCCTCGCCGTGCACGCTGCTGTAGCCGATGAAGTCGACCCTGCCGCCCGCCGAGGTGAGCAGCTCGTCCAGGACCGAGACGTCCAGGTTGCCGGTCTTCTTCTCGCGGGCGTCCTTCTTGGCGCGTTCCCGCTGCTCGGTCATGAGCCGGCGGAAGCCGTCCTCGTCGACCTTCAGGCCCTGCTCGGCGGCCATCTCCAGGGTCAGGTCGATGGGGAAGCCGTAGGTGTCGTGCAGCTTGAACGCCTGGTCGCCCGCCAGCACCCTCCCGCCGGTCCGCCGGGTCTCCTCGACGGCCGTGTCGAAGATCGTGGTGCCGGTGCGCAGCGTCTGGAGGAAGGCCTCCTCCTCGGCGTCGATGACGGTGTGGATGTTGGCGGCGGTGCGGATCAGGTCGGTGTACTGCTCGCCCATCGCCCTGATGGCGACGTCGGTGAGCTCGTGCATCAGACCGGCGTCCTGGCCGCCCAGCAGCCGCAGGTTGCGGATCGAGCGGCGCAGCAGGCGGCGCAGCACGTAGCCGCGGCCCTCGTTGCCGGGGCGCACGCCGTCGGAGACCAGCATGGTGCCCGCGCGGACGTGGTCGGCGATGACGCGCAGCGACACGTCGGCGCGCCCGTCGGAGCCGTAGCGGGTCCCGGTCAGCTCGGCGGCGCGGTCGAGGATGCGGCGCAGGGTGTCGGTCTCGTAGATGTTGTCGACGCCCTGCAGGATCGCCGCCATGCGCTCCAGGCCCATGCCGGTGTCGATGTTCTTGGCCGGCAGCGGCGCCTCGACGTCGAAGTCGACCTTGGAGCGGACCTCGCCCAGCGTCTCCTGCATGAAGACCAGGTTCCAGACCTCCAGGTACCGGTCCTCGTCGGCCTCGGGGCCGCCCTCGCGGCCGAACTCGGGGCCCCGGTCGTAGTAGATCTCCGAGCAGGGGCCGCCGGGGCCGGGCACGCCCATGTGCCAGTAGTTGTCGGCCAGGCCGCGGCGCTGGATGCGCTCCAGCGGCACGCCGACCTTGTTGTGCCAGATGTCGATGGCCTCGTCGTCGACCTTGTCGCCGTCCTGCAGGACGGTGACCCACAGCTTCTCCTCGGGGAAGCCGAACCCGCCCTCGGCCTGGGGCCGCGTCAGCAGCTCCCAGGCGAACGGGATCGCGCCCTCCTTGAAGTAGTCGCCGATGGAGAAGTTCCCCAGCATCTGGAAGAACGTGGCGTGCCGCGTGGTCTTGCCGACCTCGTCGATGTCCGGGGTCCGCACGCACTTCTGCGCGCTGGTCATGCGCGGGGCGGGCGGGGTGCGCTGGCCCAGGAAGTACGGCTTGAACGGCACCATCCCGGCCGGAACCAGCAGCAGGGTCGGGTCCTCGGCGACCAGGCTGGCCGAGGGCATCACGGTGTGCCCGTTCTCTTCGAAGAACTTGAGGAAGCGGCGGGCGACCTCTGCCGACTCCATGATCAGTGGCCATCCTTGTCGTCGTCGATGATCGTGTATCGCGCCTTCAGGACCCGGCGCGGCCGGGGTCCGTCGGGCGGCTCGGGCGGGGCCTGGTCCATCTGGACGGCCTCGCGCAGTTCCTGTTCCCGCGCCCGCATCTCGGTACGGACGTCCGTGGCGAAAAGTTTCAACCGCTGCCCGGTGGTCTGCCCGGCGGTGACCGCGCGGGCGGCGACGCCCTCGGGGGACCAGGCCTCCACCACGCGTTCCACCTTCTTCTTCACGCGGTGGGTGGCGTAGACGCCGGCGCCGGCGCCGACCGACAGCCAGAACAGCCGCTTCACCTGCGTCCCTTCCCGTTCTGCCGGCCGGTGAGCTCGGGACGGCCCGAGTGGCCGCCGTCCCTGGTGTTGCCCAGCGCCTTGCGCACGCCGTAGGAGAAGGCGGCGGCCTTCACCAGGGGCCCGCCGACGACCGAGGTCATCACGGTGGTGACGGCCGAGACGTTCTGGGTGACGCCGGCGACCTGCTTGGTGATCACGTCGGTGCGGCCGAGCTGCTCGTTGGCGCGCCGCACCGTGCGGTTCATGTCGTCCAGCAGCGGCCCGGCCTGCTCGCCGATGTCGCGGACCACCTCGCTGGCCTCGCCGAGCAGCCGGGCCAGGCGCAGCAGGGTGTAGGCGACGAAGGACACGAGCACGGCCCAGAACACGGCCACGATGAGGCCTGCCAGTTGTCCACCAGTAAGCATCAGGGCTTTTCCGTTCGCTGTGTCGAGTCCGGCCGCGCCGGTCCGGTCGGTCCGTTCCGTGGGGAACGACCTTACCGTGGGCGACGGTCCGGACCGTGCCGGGCTCGGACCGGCGTGGGGAAGGTTATCGGTCCATGGTCCCCGATGGCGGGACCGCGCTCAGCCCTTTTTCCCGCCGGGCTCCGCGTTCCGCGTTCCGCGCAGCACCGACCGGATGCGGGCCAGGACCTCGGTGAAACGGGACTCGGCGCCGTGCCGGGTGGGGCGGTAGTACTCGCGTCCGTGCACCGCGTCGGGCGCGTACTGCTGGCGGACCACGCCGCCGGGGTGGTCGTGGGGGTACTTGTACCCCTCGCCGTGCCCGACGCGTGCCGCGCCCTTGTAATGCGCGTCACGCAGGTGGCCCGGCACGGGCCCGGCCAGGCCCTTGCGGACGTCGCCCAGCGCGCCGTCCACCGCCATGATCACCGCGTTGGACTTGGGGGCCAGCGCCAGGTGGATCACGGCCTGGGCCAGGTTGATGCGGGCCTCGGGCAGCCCGACGAACTCCACGGCCTGGGCGGCGGCCACGGCGGTCTGCAGCGCGGTGGGGTCGGCCATGCCGACGTCCTCGCTGGCGTGCACGATCAGGCGCCGGGCGATGAACCGGGGGTCCTCCCCCGCCTCGATCATGCGGGCCAGGTAGTGCAGCGCGGCGTCCACGTCGCTGCCCCGGATGCTCTTGATGAACGCGCTGATGACGTCGTAGTGCTGGTCGCCCTCGCGGTCGTAGCGGACGGCGGCCCGGTCCACGGCCCGCTCCAGCACGTCCACGTCGATCACGCCGCCGTCGGGAACGACCAGGGCGGCGGCCTCCAGGTAGGTGAGCGCGCGGCGGGCGTCGCCCCCGGCCAGCCGGATCAGGTGGTCCTCGGCGGCCGGGTCGAGGGTGGCCGCGCCGTTCAGGCCGCGCTCGTCGGCCAGCGCGCGGCGGACCACCTCGCGCAGGTCGTCCTCGTCCAGCGGCTCCAGGGTGAGCAGCAGCGACCGGGACAGCAGCGGGCTGATCACCGAGAAGAACGGGTTCTCGGTGGTCGCGCCGATGAAGGAGACCCAGCGGTTCTCCACGGCGGGCAGCAGCGCGTCCTGCTGGGCCTTGCTGAACCGGTGGATCTCGTCGACGAACAGCACCGTCTGCCGCCCGGCCACGCCCAGCTCGCGGCGGGCCAGGTCGATCTCGGCGCGGACCCGCTTGACGCCGTCGCTGACAGCGGAGATCTCCACGAAGCGGCGGCTGGTGACCTGGCTCACCACGGTCGCCAGGGTCGTCTTGCCGGTGCCGGGCGGGCCCCACAGCACCAGCGACATCGGCGCGTCGCGGTCCACCAGCTGCCGGATGGGGGTGCCGGGGCCGAGCAGGTGCGCCTGGCCGACGACCTCGTCCAGGGAACGGGGCCGCATCCGCACCGCCAGGGGCTGCCGCTCGGGGGCGGGCCGGCCGGAGGGCGCGTCCGGGGCGGGCGGCGCCTCCCGGTCGCCGTCCCCGGTCGGGTCGTCGAAGAGCGTGCCGGTCACGGTCCGACACTATCTCGCCGCACCGACACTGCCGGTAATCTCCCCTTCGATCCGATCGCCGGGAACCTCCCGGCGGGGCGCGGCGTTGAAACCGCGCGGAACCCTTCGACCAGAGGTGATCACAGGACGTGACGGGACCGGCGTCTCGGCTGCGGCACAGCCGGCGCCACGGGCTGGCGGGACTGCTCGTGGCGCTGTTCGTCGTGGGCGGGCTGGTCTTCAGCTACGGCCTGGAGCACGCCCCGACGATCCGCTGGTGCACCGCGCACTCGCTGGACGCGCCGTTCGGGGCCGACGCCCCCTCCGACCACCGGGCGAAGGGGGCCGAACCGGCGCTCGGGGCGGTCGCGGCGACCGGCCTCCCGACGCTGCACGAGCCGCCGGTCCCGGTGCCCGCCGACCCCGTGGACGCCTGCCTGTGCCTGGCGGTGCTGCTGTCGATCATGGTGATCGGGATGGTGGCGCTGCCCCGCCGGATCCGGTCCCGGCTCCCGGCCCGCACCGGCCCGCGGGCGGCTCCCCCGGCGCGGGGCGCCCCGCTCCCGCCGTCCCTCAGTTCCCTCCAGGTGCTCCGGCTGTGACGGGCCGCGCCGTACGGCGCCCCGTCCCGTCCGAACGAGCACCCACGAGGGGATCACCATGTCCAACGCCAAGCTGTCCAAGAACAACAAGCCGTCCAAGAACAACAAGCCGTCCGGGAACGGCAGGCGCCCGGCCGCCCGCAACGGCCGTCCGGCCAAGAACGCCCTGAACCAGCGGCACGTGCCCTGGGGCGGCATCGCCTTCTTCACCGTGATCGGCCTGGTCGCCGCCGTGGCGATCACCTTCGCGTTCCTGCAGTCGCGGCCCTCCTCCGGCGGCTCGATCGCCGGGCTGGTCGAGAAGGGCGACCTGAGCCGCGACCACACCCAGAACGCCGTCACCTACGACACCGCCCCGCCGATGGGCGGCGCGCACGACCCCATGTGGCAGAACTGCGACGCCCGCGTCTACGACCGGCCGCTGCGCAACGAGAACGCCGTCCACTCCCTGGAGCACGGCGCGGTGTGGATCACCTACCGGCCCGGGCTCGCCGCCGACCAGGTCGAGCGGCTGGCCACGAAGGTGCGGACCACCGACTACACGCTGATGAGCCCCTACCCGGGCCTGGACGCGCCGATCGCGCTGTCGGCGTGGGGCAGGCAGGTCAAGGTCCAGGACGCCGCCGACCCGCGCGTGGACGCGTTCCTGAAGGCCTACGTCAAGGGCCCGCAGACCCCCGAACCGGGCGCGGCCTGCACCGGCGCCAAGGACCAGGCGTGAGCGATCCGCAGGGACGCGGCGCCGCCCGGACCGACCCGCGAGCGCAGCGGGCCGAGCGGGAGCGGAGCGACCAGGGTGACGAGGGAAGGCTGTGCCCACTCGGCGTCCCGGAGGCGAGCGGGAAGCACGGTGTGAGGAGGCGGGCCAACGTGATCGTGGCCGTCGCCGTCCTGGTGGCGGCCGCCGTGTTCGCCGGGATGGCGGCGCTGCGGTCCGGGGGGCCGGCGGCCGACGGTCCGGAGGCCGGGTTCGCGCGCGACATGAGCGCCCACCACGCCCAGGCGGTGCGGATGGCGTTCACGGTCCGCGACAAGACCCGCGACCCGGGTCTGCGGACCCTGGCCTACGACATCGCCACCACCCAGCAGGCGCAGATCGGCATGATGACGGCCTGGCTGGACGAGTGGGGGCTGCCCAAGACCGACCCGGCCGGGCCGATGCGCTGGATGCGGGGCCATTCCGGGCACCCGGCCGCCCCGGCCGCGGCACCGGCCGCCATGCCGGGGATGGCCACCCGCGAGCAGCTCGACGGGCTGGAGCGGGCCTCCGGCCGGGACGCCGAGATCCGCTTCCTGCGGCTGATGGTCGTCCACCACCGGGCCGGGGTGGACATGGCGCGCGCCGTGCTGGACCGCACCGGCCACGAGCGCGTGCGGCGGCTGGCCCGGAGCATGGTGGACGGCCAGCGCTCCGAGATCGACCTGATGACCGCGATGCTGCGCGAACGCGGGGTGAACGACGCCTGAGGGTTTCGGTGACCCGTGACCGGCTTGCCCATTGCGCTTGACAGGAGGGGCCGGTCGCGGGTCACTGGGCGCCATGGGTCAGGAACCAGGCGGTTACCGGAGGGCGCTGGATCTGTTCGAAGGGGTGGTGTGCGGCGTTCCCCGGGACGGCTGGGACGCCCCCTCGCCCTGCGACGGGTGGACGGCGCTGGACGTGGCGGGGCACGTCATCGCGGGGCAGTACCAGATCAGGGCGCTGGCGCTCGGGGCGCCGCCGCCCGATCCGGCCGACGATCCGCGCCGCCAGGTGGCCGGGGACGCGCTGATGGCCTGGCGGACCGCCCGCAAGGAGTGCGCGGCGGCGCTGACGCCCGAGGCGCTGCGCCGGCCCGTCCCGGTCGGTTCCCTGGGGGAGCTGCCGCTCGGCGACTACCTGGGCGCCTACATCCTGGAGCCGCTGGTGCACGCCTGGGACCTGGCGCGCGCCACCGGGCAGCCGACCCGGCTGGACCCCGACCTGGTGCACCACGCGTTCGCGACCGCGCACGTGGTCGCCGCGCCGCTGCGGGCGGCCGGGCGGCTGGGCCCGGCGCTGCCCGCGCCGCGCGGCGCCGACGAGCAGACCCGGCTGCTCGCCTTCCTCGGGCGGAGCGCCTGAGGGGGCGGGCGGCCGGGCCCGGGAGAGCGGATCAGGAGAACTCGGCGAGCGTGCGCTCGGCCTCCTCCAGCCAGGCGCGACGGGCGGTCAGCGCCTCCTCGGCGTCCCGCACGTCCTTGTCGCGTCCGGCCTCGCGGGCCTTGGCCAGCCGCTTCTCCAGCTGCTCGATGGAGCTGCGCAACTGGTTGACGGTGGCCTCGGCGCGGGCGCGGGCCTCGGGGTTGGTGCGCCGCCACTCGTTCTCCTCGGCGGTGCGCACGGCCTCCTCGATCTTGCGCAGCCGGCCCTCCAGGCGGTCGCGCTGGTCGCGCGGCACCATCCCGGCGGCCTCCCAGCGCTCGTGGATGCCGCGCAGCGCGGCGCGGGCGGCGCGCACGTCGGTGACCGGCAGCAGCTTCTCGGCCTCGGCCAGCAGCTGCTCCTTGACCTCGGCGTTGCCCTGGAACTCGGCGTCGCGCTCGGCGAACGCGGCCGACCGGGCGGCGAAGAAGGTGTCCTGCGCGCCCTTGAACCGGGCCCACAGCTCCTCCTCCACGTCCCGCGCGGCGCGGCCGGCGGTCTTCCAGCGGCGCATCAGCTCGCGGTAGGCGGCGGCGGTCTCGCCCCAGTCGGTGGAGCCGCTCATCGCCTCGGCCTCGGCGACCAGGCGCTCCTTCTCCTTGCGGGCCTGGTCGCGCTGGTCGTCCAGGGTGGCGAAGTAGGCCTTGCGGCGCTTGGTGAACGCGTTGCGCGCGGCCGACAGCCGCTTCCACAGCGCGGTCTCGGTCGGCCGGTCGATGCGGTCGGCGGCCTTCCACTCCTCCACGAGCTGGCGCAGCCGCTCGCCGCCGTTCTTCCAGTGCGTCTCCTCGGCCGCGATGCGCTCGGCCTCGGCGACGATGCGCTCCTTGACCTCGCGCGCCTCGTGCCGGGCGTGCTCGCGCTGGGCCCGCACCTCCTCGCGGCGGCGGTCGACCAGCGCGGTCAGCGCGTCCAGCCGCCGGACCAGGGACTCCAGGTCGCCGACCGCGTGCGCGTCGGAGACCTGCTCGCGCAGCCGGTCGATGCTGTGCTGGGCCTGCTGGGGCTGGAGGTCGGTGGTCTTGACCCGCTGTTCCAGCAGCCCGATCTCGGTGGCCAGCGAGTCGTACTTGCGCTTGAAGTAGGCCAGGGCCTCCTCCGGAGCGCCGGCCTGCCAGGACCCCACGACGCGCTCGCCGTCCGACGTCTTCACGTAGACGGTGCCGTCCTCGTCCACCCGGCCCCAGGGATCGGTCGCGCTGGACACGCTTGCCTCCTGTATCGCAGGTCCGATCGTGTTGGAGATCGTGCTCACATCCATCGGACCCTCCACACCTTAGTATCCCGTTCGCCTATTTCCCGACGATCGAGACGTCCTGGATCGTGACCTTCTTCTTCGGAGCGCCGGTTCCGTCCGGGCCGGGCTTGTCGATCCCGGCGGCGGCGACCTTCTCCAGTACGTCCATACCCTTGGTGATCTTGCCGAACACCGTGTAGTCGGGCGACAGCTGCGAGTCCCCGTACACGAGGAAGAACTGGCTGCCGTTGGTGCCGGGGCCGGCATTGGCCATGGCGAGGGTGCCCTTCTTGTAGGTGGCGCCCTCGGTGTTCTCGTTGCCGAACTGGTACCCGGGCCCGCCCTGGCCGGTGCCGGTCGGGTCGCCGCACTGGAGCATCTTCAGCCCCTCGCCGGTGGACAGGCGGTGGCAGAAGGTGTTCTTCCAGAAGTCCTTCTCGGCCAGGAACGCGAACGAGTTGGTCGCGCACGGCGCCTTGGCCCCGTCCAGCTCCAGCCCGACGTCGCCCTGGGCCGTCTTGATCGTGGCCTGCACCGGTCCGGTGTGGACGGGCTTGGCGGGCGGGGTGCCGAGGTTCTTGGGGGCGCCCTTCTCCTCCGCCTTGGTGTAGGTGCAGGCACCCCCGGCCGCGGTGGTGGCCTTCTTGTCCTTCTTGTCGTCGCTCCTGGTCATCGCGTAGGCGACGCCGCCGCCGACGGCGATCACCGCGACCGCCACGCCCGCGCCGACGATCTTCACCCGGCGGGCGCGGGCGGCCTCGGCCTGCCGGCGCGCCTGCTGGCGCTCGTAGCGCTGCCGTGCGAGTTCCTTCTTGCGGTCCTTGGCCGCCACGGTGCCTGCCCTCCGCTGTGATCAGGTGAACGTGCAGCGCATAGTAGCGGTACCGGACGTTCCGCGCGCCGCGAGGTCCGGCGCGTTACCGATCCGGGGACGCCTCCGGCCCGGGCGCCCCGGCCGGCGCCGTCGACACGGCGATCGGCCTATCTCGTTCGCGGTGGCCAGGGCGGCGCCGGTACGCTCGGTAGACACCGCGCGCGGCCGGGCGCGACGGGGCCCGACGGGGCGCCGGGTCCCGGGCCCAGGGCGCGAGGTCCCCATCTGCTGGCCACAAGGAAGGACGACCGTGCTCGTCGCCGGGTTCCCCGCCGGATCGTTCGCCGCGAACTGCTATGTCGTGGCGCCCGCCGCGGGTGAGGAGTGCGTGATCATCGATCCGGGCCAGGACGCCGAGGCCGGGATCGAGGAGCTGCTGCGCGAGCACCGGCTGCGGCCGGTGGCGGTGCTGCTCACGCACGGCCATATCGACCACGTGTGGTCGGTGGCCCCGGTCTGCGGCGCCAGGGACGTGCCCGCCTACATCCATCCCGACGACCGCGACCTGCTCACCGATCCGGCCAAGGGACTGTCGCTGAACGTGGGGCAGCAGCTGTTCGGCGGCATCACGCTGAGCGAGCCGGACGACGTGCGGGAGCTGTCGGACGGGCAGGCGGTCGAGCTGGCCGGGATGTCCTTCACCGTCGACCACGCCCCGGGCCACACCCCCGGGTCGGTGACCTTCCGGACGCCCCCGAGCGCCGACGTCCCCGACGTGATGTTCACCGGGGACCTGCTGTTCGCCGGGTCGATCGGCCGCACCGACCTGCCGGGCGGATCGTACGAGGAGATCCTGCGCAGCCTGTCGCGGGTGTGCCTGACGATGCCGGACGAGACCGTCGTGCTGCCCGGCCACGGTCAGCAGACGACCATCGGGCGGGAACGCGCGACCAACCCGTTCCTGTCGGACCTCACGCCCGAGCACGGGCCCAACCAGGGATTCTGAGCCTAGAGATCATGAGTTCGAGCTTTCAGGCCCCCAAGGGGGTCAGCGAGTACGTCCCGCCGCGCGCGGACCTGTTCTACGCCATCCGCGAGGCGTTCGCCGAGCAGGCCCGGCTGGCCGGTTACGGCTATCTGGAGCTGGCGGTCTTCGAGGACACCAACCTGTTCCGGCGCGGTGTCGGCGAGTCCACCGACGTGGTGTCCAAGGAGATGTACACCTTCGAGGACCGCGGCGGCCGGTCGCTGACGCTGCGGCCGGAGTTCACCGCCTCGGTGCTGCGCGCGGTGCTGGAGAACGGCCTGCACAAGGAGGGCGGCCTGCCGGTCAAGGTCTGGACGACCGGTCCGGCGTTCCGCGCCGAACGCCCGCAGAAGGGCCGCTACCGGCAGTTCTACCAGCTGGACCTGGAGGCGATCGGCAGCGAGGACCCGCAGGTCGACGCCGAGACGATCGCCATCGCGGCCGGCTGGTACCGCAGCCTCGGCCTGACGCGGGTCCGGCTGCTGCTGAACTCGCTGGGCTGCAAGGAGTGCCGTCCCGCCTATCGGGCCCGGTTGCAGGAGTTCCTGCGCGGCCTGGACCTGGACGAGGCCACCCGCGCCCGCATCGAGATCAACCCGTTGCGGGTGCTGGACGACAAGCGCCCGCGGGTGCAGGAGCAGCTCGCCGACGCGCCGCTGATGGCCGACCACCTGTGCGCCGCCTGCAAGGCCCACCACGACCGGGTGCGCGAGCTGCTGGCCGACCTCGGCATCGAGTGGGAGGACACGCCGCGGCTGGTGCGGGGCCTGGACTACTACACCCGCACCACCTACGAGTTCGACCACCCGCTGCTGGGCGCGCAGTCCGGCATCGGCGGCGGCGGGCGCTACGACGGCCTGTCGGAGGACATCGGCGGCCCCGCGCTGCCGGGCATCGGCTTCGGGCTGGGCCTCGACCGCACGATCCTGGCGCTGGAGGCCGAGGGCGCGGAGTTCGCGCCCAAGCCGCGCTGCGAGGTGTTCGGGGTCGCGCTCGGCGAGACCGCCGAGCGCCGGCTGTTCGGTCTGGTCGCCGAGTTGCGCCGGGCCGGGGTCGCGGCGGACATGGCGTTCGGCGGGAAGAAGCTCAAGGGCGCGATGAAGGACGCCGACCGGTCGGGGGCCCGGTTCGCGATCATCCTGGGCGAGCGGGACCTCGCCGACGGCGTCGCCCAGGTCAAGGAGCTGGGCAGTGGCGAGCAGAGCGCCGTGTCTCTGAACAATGTCGCATCGGTCTTGAAGGAAAGGCTTTCACGATGATCCGCTCGCACGAGGCGGGGACCCTCCGCAGGGAGCACGCCGGGCAGCAGGTGACGCTGGCCGGCTGGGTGGCGCGCCGCCGTGACCACGGGGGTGTCACCTTCATCGACCTGCGCGACGCCTCCGGGGTCGCCCAGGTCGTCTTCCGCGAGGAGGACACCGCCCACGACCTGCGCGCGGAGTTCTGCGTGAAGATCACCGGCGAGGTGCGGGTCCGGCCCGCGGGCAACGAGAACCCCGAGATCCCCACCGGGGAGATCGAGGTCGCCGCCGCCGAGATCGAGGTGCTGTCGGAGGCCGCGCCGCTGCCGTTCCCGATCGAGGGCGACGCCAACGTCAACGAGGAGGTCCGACTCAAGTACCGGTACCTCGACATGCGCCGCGAGCAGGTCTCCCGGGCGCTGCGCATCCGCTCCCAGGGCGCGCAGATCGTCAACCGGGTGCTGGGCGAGCAGGGCTTCGTCAACGTCGAGACCCCCACGCTGACCCGCTCCACCCCCGAGGGCGCGCGCGACTTCCTGGTGCCGGTGCGGCTGAAGCCGGGCCACTGGTACGCGCTGCCGCAGTCGCCGCAGCTGTTCAAGCAGCTGCTGATGGTCGGCGGGCTGGAGCGGTACTACCAGATCGCCCGCTGCTACCGCGACGAGGACTTCCGCGCCGACCGGCAGCCGGAGTTCACCCAGATCGACATCGAGATGTCGTTCGCCGAGCAGGACGACGTCATCAGGGTCGGCGAGGACATCGTGCGGGCGCTGTGGAAGGAGATCCTCGGCCACGAGATCGGGGAGATCCCGCACATCACCTACGCCGACGCCCTGGCGCGGTACGGCTCGGACAAGCCGGACCTGCGGTTCGGCAACGAGCTGACCGACATGACCGAGTACTTCGCCGACACCTCGTTCCGGGTGTTCCAGGCCCCCTACGTGGGCGCGGTGGTCATGCCGGGCGGCGCGTCGCAGACCCGCAAGGAGCTGGACGGCTGGCAGGACTGGGCCAAGGCGCGCGGCGCGCGCGGCCTGGCCTACGTGCTGGTGCAGGAGGACGGCTCGCTGGGCGGCCCGGTCGCCAAGAACCTGTCGGACGCGGAGAAGGCCGGCCTGGCCGCGAAGGTCGGCGCCGGGCCCGGCGACGCGATCTTCTTCGGCGCCGGCCGGCCGCACGCGACCCGTGAGCTGCTGGGCGCGGCGCGGCTGGAGATCGGCCACCGCTGCGGCCTGATCGACGAGAGCGCGTGGGCGTTCTGCTGGGTCGTGGACGCCCCGGTGTTCGAGCCGGTGGAGGACGAGAAGGGCGAGCGGATCGGCTGGACGGCGGTGCACCACCCGTTCACCGCGCCCAAGCCTGAGTTCGCCGACACGTTCGTGAACGACCCGGGCTCGGCGCTGGCCAACGCCTACGACATCGTCTGCAACGGCAACGAGATCGGCGGCGGCTCGATCCGTATCCACCGCGCCGAGATGCAGCAGCGCGTGTTCGACGTGCTGGGGCTGAGCAAGGAGGAGGCCGAGTCCAAGTTCGGCTTCCTGCTGGAGGCGTTCAAGTACGGCCCGCCGCCGCACGGCGGCATCGCGTTCGGCTGGGACCGGACCACCATGCTGCTGGCGGGCGGCGAGTCGATCCGCGACGTGATCGCCTTTCCGAAGGCCGCGTCCGGCTACGACCCGCTGACCGCCGCGCCGACGCCGATCACCGAGCAGCAGCGCGCGGAGGCCGGGGTGGACTTCGTCCCGGAGGAGGACGCCGCCGAGGCGTGATGCCGGGCGCGTGACGCGGAAAAGGGCCGGTCCCCCCGGAGGGGACCGGCCCTTTCGCGTTCCGGCCGGGTCACACCGGCTGGCGCTCGCCGAGCGCGATTAGATGCCGGACCAGGGCGGTCAGCACGCGTTTGGCCGAGTCGCGGTCGCGCGCGTCGCACATCAGCACCGGCGTCTGCGGGCCCAGGTCCAGCGCCTCGGCGACCTCCCGCTCGGTGTAGTCGTAGCCGTCGTCGAAGCGGTTGACCGCGACCAGGAACGGCACCTCGCGGCTCTCGAAGTAGTCCACCGCCGGGAAGCAGTCGGTCAGCCGCCGGGTGTCGGCCAGCACGACCGCCCCGAGCGCGCCGTGCGCCAGCTCGTCCCACATGAACCAGAACCGGTCCTGGCCGGGGGTGCCGAACAGGTACAGCACCAGGCCCTCGCGGATGGTGATGCGGCCGAAGTCCATCGCGACGGTGGTGGTGGTCTTGCGGTCCACGCCGGAGGTGTCGTCCACGCCGACGCCGCGTTCGGTCAGCACCTCCTCGGTGCGCAGCGGGCGGATCTCGCTCACCGCGCCGACGAACGTGGTCTTGCCGACCCCGAACCCGCCCGCCACCAGGATCTTGACGGCCAGCGGCATCAGCGTGGCGTCGGAGCCCGGGTCAGAGCCTTTCGAGTCCATGGAGCACCTCCCTCAGCAGCTTCTGGGTGACGTCCGGGGCGCGTTCCTCGGGCCGTCGCACGGCGATGTGGCCCCGGGTGAGCAGGTCGCCCAGCAGCACCCGCACCACGACCAGCGGCAGCCCGAGCCGCGCCGAGATCTCGGCGACCGACTGCGCGGTCCGGCACAGGTCGAGGATCGCCAGGTGCTCGGGGCCGATCTCGGGGCTGGGGGCGGGCCGTCCCACGGTCACCACCACAGTGATCATTTCGAGGTCCTCGCCGCGGGTGGCGGGCCGGGCGCGGCCCCCGGTCAGCGCGTACGCGCGCACCAGGGGTCCCGCCTCCTCGTCGAGCCATTCGCTGCCCGGACCGGTCATGGCCGATCACGTCTCCTCGTCGGGTCCGGCGTGCTCGGCGAACCCCGGGGTCCCCGGAACCCCCGGGGATCCCGGGGACTCCACGGACTCGGCGCGGCCCCGCCGGGTGCCGCGCTGGATCGCCGACATCATGGACCGCAGTTCCTCGGGCGACCGCTGGACCCGCGGGGGCTGCGGCCGGTCGGGGGCGGGCGGTGGTTCGGCCTCCCGGCGCAGCTGCGGCGCCATGTTGGCGCGCCGGACGCGCCGGGGCAGGTCGGGGCGGGGGGCGTCGTCCCGCCGGGTGACGACCGGGGGCCGGTTGCGGCGGGACGGCCGGGACGGCGTGGAGATCTCGGGCAGCTCGGACGGCTCGGAGAGATCGGGCTGACCGGGGGTCTCCCCGGGTCCGGAGAACCCGGTGTTCTCGGGGTACGCGGCGGGCTCGGGGTGTCCGGCCGGCTCGGGGTATCCGGTCGGTTCGCGGTACCCGGCCGGTTCGGGGTATCCGTTGCTCTCGGGGTATCCGGAGTTCTCGGGATACGCGGCGGGTTCGGGGAACCCGGCCGGTTCGGGGAGCTCGGCGGGCTCGGAGAACGCGGTGACGTACCGCTCCGGGGGCGCGGCGGGCAGCTCGGGCGCGTGCCGGCGCCCGCGCACCACCCCGGCGGGGATCAGGGCGTCGGCGCCGCGCCGGGTCAGCGCGAACGGCGTGCGGTCCGCGCCGGGCCGCTCCGACAGCACGACCAGCTCGTCCGGCAGCAGCACGATCGCGGTGGTCCCGCCGAACGGCGAGGTCCGCAGCGTCACCCGGATGTTGTGGCGCTGCGCCAGCCGCCCGACCACGAACAGGCCGAGCTGGGCGCTGTCGGACAGGTCGAACTCCGGCGGCGCGGCGAGCCGGGCGTTGGCGGCGGCCAGCGCCGCCTCGTCCATGCCGAGGCCCCGGTCCTCGATCTCGATGCTGAATCCGTGGCCGACCAGCTCCCCGGTGACCTGCACGGTGGTGTGCGGCGGGGAGAACGCGGTGGCGTTCTCGACCAGCTCGGCCAGCAGGTGCACCACGTCGGTGACCGCCACCCCGGCGATCGCGGCCTCGGGCATCGGCGCGACCGACACCCGCGTGTAGTCCTCCACCTCCGAGGCGGCGGCGCGGGTCACGTCGATCACCTTCACCGGGTTGCGCCATCCCCGGCCGGGCGGCTGCCCGGACAGGATGATCAGGCCCTCGGCGTGCCGCCGCATGCGGGTGGCCAGGTGGTCGACGCGGAACAGGTCCTCCAGGTCGTCGGGGTCGGAGATGCGGCGTTCCATGGAGTCCAGCAGCTTCAGCTGCCGGTGCAGCAGCGTCTGGCTGCGGCGGGCCAGGTTGACGAACACCTCGCTGATGCCGCGGCGCAGCGCCGCCTCCTCGACCGCGCCCTGGATGGCGGTGCGGCGGGCGGCGTTGAACGCCTGCCCGACCTCGTCGATCTCGCCGGTGGGGAACGACAGCGGCGGGGCCTCGGCGGCCACGTCCACCTGCTCGCCGCGGCGCAGCCGGGAGATCACGCCGGGCAGGCGACGGTCGGCCAGGTCCTGGGCCTCGCGGCGCAGCCCGGCCAGGTCGCGGATGACCGAGCGGGCCACCCACACCGCCAGCGCGACGGTCGCGACCACCGCCAGCAGGCCGAGCGCCCCGGCCAGCACGACGCGCAGCAGGATCGCGTCGGAGATCGGGCGGGCGCGGCGTTCGGCCTGCTCGGTCAGCGACAGCTCCAGGCCGCGCAGGCGGGTGAGGTTGGCGTCGGCGGTGGTCTTCCACCGCACCGGCAGGTCGGCGGCGACCTTGTTCATGCGGGCCGCGCCGACGACGCGGTCCTCCAGGTCGCGCAGCCGGGCGTACTCGGGGGCGCCGGTGACGCGGCCGAAGTAGGCGCGGTCGCCGGGCCGCAGCTCGGGCGCGGCCAGGCCGAACAGGGCGCGCTGGGTGCCGACGAGCTTGACGAACTCGGCGTGCTCGGCGCGGGTCAGCCGTCCGGCGGCCAGCGCCCCCGCCAGGTGGGCGTCCTCCTGGGCCAGCGCCTCGCGGGCGCGGGCCAGGGCGAGCTGGTCGCGGGCGTCCTTGGCGACCTCGGGGTTGCCGATCGTGGACAGCGAGCCCTGGAGCGCGCCGATCCCCCCGATCAGTCCCGTGTAGTCGGCGAACGCCTGCGGCCGGGCGGCCGCGCCGGCGTCGATGGCCGCGCGCTTGTTGGCCAGGCCGTTCAGGCCGCCCAGGACCTCGTCGGCGAGCCGCCGGGCCTGCGCGGGCGCGGCCTCCCGCGCGCCCTGGTCGCCCACCAGCCGGCGGAACAGCGCGGCCTGCCGGTCGGTGACCAGGCGGCCCGACTCCATCGCGGCGCGGTCACCGGGGGTGCGGCTGCCGAGGAACACCAGCGTCAGGCGGCGTTCGACCTGCAGCGCGCTGCCGAGCGCGCCGGAGGGGTAGCCGAAGTGGTCCTGGACGGTCTTGACGTTGCGCAGGTTGAGGCCCTCGCCGAGGGTCACGCTGGCCGCGAACGCCCACAGCGTGGCGAGCGAGACCAGCGAGACCAGAACCAGCGAGACGACCTTGAAGCGGACGGTACGGAAGCGGGCGGCCCATGAGCGGGGCCGCCGACGAGTGTTGCGTGATCCCACTCAACGGTCCCTTGGCGGTTACGGAGACGGGGGGTACAGGGAGCTGTCGGTCACGAGAGACGAGAGCAGACCCTAGCAACAGTCCGTCCGTTTTTGGGACGATACACGGAGAGAGATCGATCATGCGATTCGGGTGACACGACCACCCCCCTTACCCCTACAATCCGGTCCGATGATCTTCCGGACCCCGCCCGAAGCCCGTGCACGTGTCGTCCCCTCCCGGCTCCCCCGGGGGCGACGCGTCCGACGACACCCCGCGCACGGAGCCGGCCGCGCCATCCGCCTGGCGGCGTTGCTCACGCTGCTGACGGCGATGACCGCGAGCGCGTGCAACGATTCCCCCGACGAGCAGGGCACCTCCCCGCCCCGGCTCCCCGCTCAGCAGAGCATCGGCCCCGGTGAGGGCAAGCTGTCGCTGGTGGTGTGGGCCGGGTACGCCGAGGACGGCTCCACCGACCGGAAGGTGGACTGGGTGACGCCGTTCACCCGGGCCACCGGCTGCCGGGTGGAAGCCAAGATCGCCGACACGTCGGACGCGATGGTCGCGCTGATGCGCACCGGACGCTACGACGGCGTGTCGGCGTCCGGCGACGCCAGCGTGCGGCTGATCCACAACGGCGACGTCGCGCCCGTGAACACCGCGCTGCTCAGCAACTACGGCGACATCGCCGCGTACCTCAAGGACCAGCCCTACAACTCGGCGGGCGGCCAGATGTACGGCGTGCCGCACGGCTACGGCGCGAACATGCTGATGTACCGCACCGACCGGTTCCCCCAGGGCCTGGACTCCTGGAAGGTGATGTGGGATCCCAAGTCGCCCGCCGCCGGGAACCTGGCCGCCTACGACTCGCCTATCTACATCGCCGACGCCGCGCTGTACCTGAAGGCCCACCGTCCCGACCTCAAGATCACCGACCCGTACGCGCTGTCGGAGGAGCAGTTCGCGGCGGCGGTGGACCTGCTGAAGAAGCAGCGGCCGAACGTGGTGCAGTACTGGCACAGTTACCTGGACGAGATCCAGTCGTTCAAGGTCGGTGACATCCACGCCGGCACCGCCTGGCAGGTGACCGCCAACCTGGCCCGCGACGCCCGGGCCCCGGTCGCCACGGTGATCCCCCGCGAGGGGGCCACCGGCTGGTCCGACACCTGGATGGTCTCCTCCCGGGCCCAGCATCCCAACTGCATGTACCGGTGGATGAACTGGATCACCACGCCGAAGGTGCAGGCGCAGGTCGGGCAGTGGTTCGGCCAGGCCCCCGCCAACCCCAAGGCGTGCCGGTACACCGCCCCCGGCTTCTGCCGGGACTTCCATGTCGGCGACGCCGAGTTCTACCGGCGCATCTCGTTCTGGAAGACCCCCGTCAGGAACTGCGGCGACGACCGGGGCGACGCGTGCGTGGACTACGCCCGCTGGTCCCAGGCGTGGACGCAGATCAAGGGCTAGACCCCCTCCCATTCCCCCTACGAGGAAGGTCCCTTCCGTGAAGTTCAGCTACGCCATGCTCCCCGACTACCCGCTCACCGAGTCGCTGGCGTCGATCCGGCTGGCCGACGAGCTCGGCTACCACGCCGTCTACGCGGCCGACGAGCCCTGGCACAAGGACCTGTGGCTGCTGTTCGCGGCGGCCGCGGCGCAGACCGAGCAGATCAAGATGGGGCCGAGCGTGTCGGCGGTGACGCTGCGCGAGCCCACCCTGATCGCCCAGGCCGCCGCCACCCTGGACGAGCTGACCGGCGGCCGCGCCGAGGTCGTGCTCGGCTCGGGCAACTTCGGGGTGCTCGCCCAGTACAAGATCGACTGGACGAAGACCAAGCCGCTGACCCGCGTCAAGGAGGCCGTCGGGGTCGTCCGGACCCTGCTGGACGAGGGCACGATCACCCGCGACGGGGAGTTCTACTCCTACGACGGGCTGTTCACCTTCGCCCGCCCGGTGCAGGAGCACCTGCCCGTCAAGATCGGCGCGATGCGGGGGCCGAAGTCGTTCGAGGCCGCCGGTGAGCTGTCCGACGGCGTCCACCACGCCCTCAGCTACTCGCGGGAGGCCTACGAGTACGCCGTCAAGCACTTCCGGATCGGCGCCGAGCGGGCGGGCAAGGACTGGAAGAGCCTCGACATCGGCGCGTGGGTCGTGTTCGCGACCGGCCCCGACTCCGAGGCCGCCAAGCAGGCCGCGCGCAGCATGGTCGGCCTGTACGCCTCGGCGATGCCCGCCGAGCAGCTGGAGCGCAACGGCGTCTCCCCCGCCGACGTCGCCCCGATCATCGAGGCGATCGGCGCCGGCGACCTGGCCCGCGGCATCGAGCTGACCACCCCGGAGATCACCGAGAAGCTGTCGATCTCCGGCACGCCCGAGGAGGTCCGCGAGAAGATCGCCAAGGACATCGCGCCGACCGGCGTGAACCACATGATCCTGGCGATCACCGACTCGGCGCTGGTGAAGTCGTTCACCGGCCGCGAGCTGGCGGGCGTCCCCGACGTCGACACCCAGCTGCGGCTGGTGCACGAGCACGTGATGCCCGCGTTCCGGTAACGGGAGCACGGGAGGGAGCACGCCCCGCCGGTCCTCCGGCGGGGCGTCGCCGCTCGGGGAGCGCCCGGGTGGTGCTCAGCGGTGCGCGCCGCTGGTGACGCGGTACACGTCGTACACGCCGTCGATCGACCGCACCGCCTTGAGCACGTGGCCCAGGTGCTTGGGGTCGCCCATCTCGAACGTGAACCGGCTGACCGCCACCCGGTCGCGGGTGGTGGTGACCGACGCCGACAGGATGTTCACGTGCTGGTCCGACAGGACCCGGGTGACGTCCGACAGCAGCCGCGGCCGGTCCAGCGCCTCCACCTGGATCGCCACCAGGAACACCGAGTCCTCGCCCGGCGACCACTTCACGTCGACGAGCCGGTCCGGCTGCTCCTTGAGCTGGGTGACGTTCGCGCAGTCGCTGCGGTGCACCGACACGCCGTGGCCGCGCGTCACGAAACCCACGATGTCGTCGCCGGGGACCGGGGTGCAACATCGCGACAGCCGCACCCACACGTCCGCGTCGCCGTCCACGACCACGCCCGGGTCGGCGGACGGACGGCTGCGCTTGCGGCGCGTGGGGACCGCGATCTCGGCCAGGTCCTCCTCGGCGCTCTCCACGCCGCCCAGGGCCTCCACCAGGCGGTGCACGACCGCCTGCGCCGAGATGTGGCCCTCCCCCACCGCCGCGTACAGCGACGACACGTCCGGGTAGCGCATGTCGCGGGCCAGCGCCAGCAGCGCCTCCCCCGACATCATGCGCTGCAACGGCATGTTCTGCTTGCGCATCGCGCGGGCGATGGAGTCCTTGCCCGACTCGATGGCGGTGTCGCGGCGCTCCTTGGAGAACCAGTGCTTGATCTTGTTGCGGGCGCGGGCGGACTTGACGAAGTTCAGCCAGTCGCGGCTGGGCCCGGCGTCCTGCGACTTGGAGGTGAAGATCTCGACGGCGTCACCGTTGTCGAGGGTGGACTCCAGCGGCACCAGGCGGCCGTTGACGCGCGCCCCGATGGTGCGGTGCCCGACCTCGGTGTGGATGGCGTAGGCGAAGTCGACCGGGGTCGCGCCCTGCGGCAGCGCCATCACGTCGCCCTTGGGCGTGAAGACGAAGACCTCCGACACCGACAGGTCGAAGCGCAGCGACTCCAGGAACTCGGCCGGGTCGGCGGTCTCCTTCTGCCAGTCCAGCAGCTGGCGCAGCCACTGCATGTCGCCGGCCTTGCGGCCACCGACCGTCTCCTCCTTGTACTTCCAGTGCGCCGCGACGCCGTACTCGGCCCGCCGGTGCATGCCCCAGGTGCGGATCTGCAGCTCCACCGGCTTGCCCTCGGGCCCTATCACGGTGGTGTGCAGCGACTGGTACATGTTGAACTTCGGCATCGCGATGTAGTCCTTGAACCGGCCGGGGACCGGGTTCCATCGCGCGTGGATCGTGCCGAGGGCGGCGTAGCAGTCGCGGACGCTGTCGACCAGGACCCGGATGCCGACCAGGTCGTAGATGTCGTCGAACGACACGTCCCGGGCGATCATCTTCTGGTAGATCGAGTAGTAGTGCTTGGGCCGTCCGGTGACGGTGGCCTTGATCCGCGAGTCGCGCAGGTCCGCCGACACGTTCTCGATCACTTCCTGGAGGAAGATGTCGCGGCGGGGGGCGCGTTCGGAGACCAGCCGGGCGATCTCGTCGAAGCGTTTGGGGAACAGGGTGGCGAACGCCAGGTCCTCCAGCTCCCACTTGAGGGTGTTCATGCCCAGGCGGTGGGCCAGCGGCGCGAACACCTCCAGGGTCTCGCGGGCCTTCTTCTCCTGCTTGTGCCGGGGCATGTAGCGCAGGGTGCGCATGTTGTGCAGCCGGTCCGCCAGCTTGATCACCAGGACGCGGATGTCGCGGGACATCGCCACGACCATCTTGCGGACGGTCTCGGCCTCGGCGGCGTCGCCGTACTTGACCTTGTCGAGCTTGGTGACCCCGTCCACCAGCGCCGCGATCTCGTCACCGAAGTCGGAGCGCAGCTCCTCCAGGGTGTACTCGGTGTCCTCGACGGTGTCGTGCAGCAGCGCCGCGCACAGCGTCTCGGTGTTCATGCCGAGCTCGGCGAGGATGGTGGCGACGGCGAGCGGGTGGGTGATGTAGGGGTCGCCGCTCTTGCGCTTCTGGTGGCGGTGGTAGTGGGCGGCGACGTCGTAGGCGCGTTCGATCAGTCGCAGGTCCGCCTTGGGATGCGTGTTGCGGACCGTTTTGATCAGTGGTTCGAGTACCGGGTTCATGGTGGGTCCGCGTTGGGCGCCCAGCCTGGCGAGCCTGCGGCGCACCCGGGCGGCGGAAGGTGGGGTCGTGCCCGGCGTCGGCCGGGCCTGGTCGGCGGAGGGCGCCGGCGTCTGGGCCGGTGGCTTCGCCGGCGGCCGGGGCCGGGGCTGCTGCGTCGGCTGCTGCGGGGGCTGCTCCGGTGGCGACTCCGCCGCCCGGTCCGGTGGTGGCTGGTCCGGTGGTCGCTGGTCCGGTGGCCGCTGGTCTGGTGGCTGCTGGTCTGGCGCCGGGGCCGGTCCGGCGGGCGCGGGGGAACGCTCCGGCGCCCTTTCCGCCGGAGGCGCGGCCCCGTTCACCGCGTCGGTCGATACCACCTCACCGGGCACCCAGCCTCCCCAGACCGTGTTGGGCGCGCGGCCCTGTCCCCCCGGCGGGTAGCGCCCGTCCCCACCGGACCCTGCTGGCGCCAGTCTATCCGGCGCCTTTTTCGTACTAGACCGTAACCAGTGAATGGACGTCCAAATCACCCAGACGGTCCCGGCCGTGGAGGAACGAGAGCTCGATCAGCACCGACAGCCCCACGACCTCGCCGCCGCCGCGCCGGACCAGCTCGGCGGCCGCCTTCGCGGTACCGCCGGTGGCCAGCACGTCATCGACGATCAGCACCCGGTCACCGGGCGAGAACGCGTCGACATGCATCTGGATCGTCTCGGTCCCGTACTCGAGATCATAGGTCTCCTCGTACGTCCGCGCGGGCAGCTTTCCCTTTTTCCGCACCGGGACGAAGCCCGCGCCGAAGTGGTAGGCGACCGGGGCGGCCAGGATGAACCCGCGCGCCTCGATCCCGACGATCTTGTCGACGGTGCCCCGGCCGTGGTGGTTGACGATGGCGTCCACCACCCCGGCGAACGCGACGTGGTCGGCCAGCAGCGGCGTGATGTCCTTGAACATCACGCCGGGCTTGGGGTAGTCGGCGATGTCGCGGATGCGGTCGTTGATGAGGCGGTCGAGGTCCATCGAGCGTGCTCCCCCAGGGGGTCGGTGGTGGTCGGTGTTCGGGAACCGCGACGGCCGCGCCCACCGGGGTGGGCGCGGCCGTCGGTGATCCTTCCTGCGCAGAGCCTACGGCGTCACTTGCCGCGGCGCTGCGTCCGGGTGCCGCGTTTGGGCTGCTGGCGCGGCCCGGTCTGGACGACCTTGCGGACGGTGACGCCCGACGCGGCGTCGTCCCGCTCGTCCGCGGCCGGACCGGCCGGGGTGGTCGCCGGCTCGGCGACCGGCGCGTCGGGCTCGGTCCCCTCCCCGGCGCCGGTCGCCTTGGCCAGCCTGCCCTGCCGCTTGCCGCTGGCCTCGCGGCGGGCGATGTTCTGGCGGAGCTGGACGTACTTGGGCTCGCGCTCCTTGAGCTGGACCAGCAGCGGCGTCGCCACGCAGATCGACGAGTAGGTACCGACGATCATGCCGACGAACAGCGACAGCGACAGGTCCTTCAGCGTGCCCGCGCCGAACAGCGTGGTGCCGATGAACAGGATCGCCGCGACCGGCAGGATCGCCACCAGCGAGGTGTTCAGCGAACGCACCAGCGTGGACGACAGCGCCTGGTTGGCGGCCTCGCTGTAGGTGATCTTGGAGGTCGGGGTGAGCGGTTTGGTGACCTCCTTGATCATGTCGAAGACCACGACCGCGTCGTACAGCGAGTAGCCCAGGATCGTCAGGAAGCCCAGCAGGGTCGCCGGGGTGACCTCGAACCCGGACCAGGCGTAGATGCCCGCCGTGATCACCAGGTCGTGGACCAGCGCGACGATCGCGGCCAGCGCCATCCGCCACTCGAAGGCGACCGACAGGTAGGCGATGATCAAGATCATGAAGACGATCAGCGCCTGCCAGGCCTTGTTGGAGATCTCACCGCCCCACGAGGCCCCGACGACCTGCGTGCTGACCTTGTCGGCCGGAACGTTCAGTTCCTTGGCGATGTTCTCCTTGACCTCGGTGACCTTCTGCGAGGGAAGGCTCTCGGTGGTCACCCGCCAGTCGCCGCCGGCCTGCTGCACGATCGCCTGGTGCGCGCCGCCGCCGGTGACGGCGCCGCGGACCTGCTCGATCGACTGGCCGGAGTTGCCGAAGGTGAAGACCGAGCCGCCCTTGAACTCCACCCCGAGGTTCAGGCCCTGGAAGAGCAGTCCCGCGATGGAGAACACCAGCAGCAGGCCGGAGATCGAGTACCACAGCTTGGGCTTGCCGACGATGTCGGCGCTGACCTCGCCCCGGTAGACGCGGGCGAGTACCGCGCGAAACGCCATGATCAGGCCTCCTGACCGGTCGGGCGGACGGACGCCGCCGGGGTCGCCTTGTGCAGCCGGCGCGGGTCGAGGCCGGACATCGGATGGCCCCTGCCGAAGAACTTGGTCCGCGACAGCAGCGCCACCAGCGGCTTGGTGAAGAAGAACACCACCACGATGTCGATCAGGGTGGTCAGGCCCATCGCGAACGCGAAGCCCGCCACACCGCCGACGGCCAGGAAGAACAGCACCAGCGCGGCCAGGAACGTCACGGCGTCGGCGACCAGGATGGTGCGCCGGGCCCGCTTCCAGGCCGTCTCCACCGAGGGCCGCAGCTTGCGTCCGGCGCGCAGCTCGTCACGCAGCCGTTCGAAGTAGACGATGAACGAGTCGGCGGTGATGCCGATCGACACGATCAGACCGATGATGTGCGGCAGCGACAGCCGGAAGCCCATGTTCTCGCCGAGGATCACCACCGACAGGTAGGTGATGCCCGCCGCGATCACGAGGCTGGCCACCGCGACCACGCCGAGGCCCCGGTAGTAGAACAGGCAGTACAGCACGACCAGCACCAGGCCGATCGCACCGGCGATCAGGCCGCCGCGCAGCTGGTCCGAGCCCAGCGTGGAGGACACCTCGTCGATGGAGGACTGGGTGAACTCCAGCGGCAGCGCGCCGTACTTCAGCACGTTGGCCAGGTCGGTGGCGTAGGTCTGGGTGAAGCTCTCGGGCGGGCCGTCGATGCTGGCGGTGCCGCCGGTGATCGCGCCCCGCTCGATGGTGGGCGCCGAGACGACCTTGCCGTCCAGCACGATCGCGACCTGCGAGCGCGGGGTGCCCTGGCCCTGCTCCTGGAACGCCTTGTAGGCGTCGGTGGTGACCTCGCCGAACTCGCGGGCGCCCTGGGACTTGAAGCGCAGCTGCACCGACCAGCTCGCCTGGCCCTGGGTGGCGTCCGGCGGCATCGCGTTGGCCTCGGCGACCTGCTCGCCCAGCACCCGGACCGGGCCGAGGATGTACTTGGCGACCTGCCCGCGCTCCTCCTTCTGGTCGCAGGCGGCGACCCACTTGCGGTTGGGGTCGTTGGCGCCGGGCACCGTCTTGTCGGACCGGTAGCAGTTCAGCTCCTCGAACTGCTTGATCACGGCCTTGTCGTCGATGCCGGTGTAGTCCTGGCCGGGGTTGGCGATCGGCGGGACCTGGAGGTTCGGCGTGCCGGACGGCGACGGCGAGGACTTGGGCGTGCCGGACGGCTTGGGCGTGCCCGTGCCGGACGGCGACGCGCTCGACGACGGGGACGGCGCGGCGGCGGTCAGCGCCTCCGACAGCGCCCGCCCGCGCGGCGTCGAGGAGGCCGACGGCGTCGCGCTCGGCGAGGGCGACGCCTTCTTGTCGTTCTTCTTCTTGCCGTCGGTCGGGGTCGGCGTCGGCGCCGCCGTGATCGGCTTGCCGTCGGCGGCCGCGTACACCTGCCGGAACTGGAGCTTCGCCGTGGTTCCGATGAGCTGGACGACGCGGTCCTGCCCCTCGCCGGGCACGTTCACGACGATGTTGCTGCTGCCCTGCTTGGCGACCTCGGCGTCGGACACGCCCAGACCGTTGACGCGCTGCGTCATGATCTTGACGGCCTGGTCCATCTGGGTCGCGGGCGGGGCGCCGCCGCTCCCGGTCTTGGCGGTGAGGGTGACGGTCGTGCCGCCGGCGAGGTCCAGGCCGAGCTTCGGGGTCAACTGCCCCTGCATGACCATCACACCGGTCAGGACCGCCAGGACCGCGAAGAGGGCGAGGAGGGTGCGCCCGGGCCTGGGGACATTGCTACGAGGCGGAGCCACTGGTCGTCATACTTCCCGTCTGAGTTCGGTGCCGGCGCGACGTCAGGCCGACGGCTTCTCCGTCGCCTTGCTCTCCGCCTTCTCGGCCTTCTCGGCCTTCTCGGCGTCGTCGGCACCCGTGTCGTCCTTGGACAGGTCGATCGACCCGCCCGCGGGCTTGCCCTCGTCACCGTCGAGGGTGTCGGCGTCGTCGGCCGCGGCGTCCTCCCGGACGACCTGCATGACGGCCTGCCTGACGAAACGGGCGTGCACGCCCGGGGCGATCTCCAGCACCACGCCGTCGTCGTCGACCTCGACCACGGTGGCGTGCATGCCGGCGGTGGTGACCACCTTGGCGCCCGGCGCGACGGAGTTCTGCATCCGCAGCTGCTCCTTGCGCCGCTTGTTCTGCGGGCGGATGAGCAGGAAGTAGAACACGACGGGCACCGCGAGGAGCAGCAGCAGGTTGAAGGCGCCGCTGCCGGAGTTCTGTGCCGCGAGAATCATTTCGTTGCCCATGATCGGGCGTCCTTCCGATGTGGTTTGCCCCAGCCCGTCGCCGGTACCGGCCGTTCACGGGCCCGTCGGCTGGGAGACGGTGACCAAGTCCCGGAGTTTAGAGAGTACGCCAGGGCCCGGCAACGACGGGACGAGCGGCGACGCCGGGAAGTTCCCAACCCGTTACCGGAAGATCACTGTTGCGGGTCCGCCCCCTCGTCGAGGTCGAACAGCGTGCCCGCCAGCGGCGCCGTCGGGGGCGGCGTGAGGCCCAGGTGGGCCCAGGCGGCGGGGGTCGCGATCCGGCCGCGCGGGGTGCGGGCCAGCAGCCCCTGCCGGACCAGGAACGGTTCGGCCACCACCTCCACGGTCTCGGGTTCCTCCCCCACCGACACCGCCAGCGTGGACAGGCCGACCGGGCCGCCGCCGAACTTGCGCAGCAGCGCTCCCAGCACCGCCCGGTCCAGGCGGTCCAGGCCGCGCTCGTCCACCTCGTACAGGCGCAGGGCGGCCTTGGCGAGCTCCTCGGTGACCACGCCGTCGGCGCGGACCTCGGCGTAGTCGCGGACCCGGCGCAGCAGCCGGTTGGCGATCCGGGGCGTGCCCCGGGACCGGCCCGCCACCTCGGCGGCCCCCTCGTCGGTGATCTCCACGTCGAGCAGCCGCGCGGACCGCCGGACGATCACCTCCAGCTCGGCCGGGGCGTAGAAGTCCATGTGCGCCACGAACCCGAACCGGTCGCGCAGCGGGCCCGGCAGCATCCCGGCGCGGGTGGTCGCGCCGACCAGGGTGAACGGGGCGATGTCGAGGGGGATCGCGGTCGCGCCGGGGCCCTTGCCGACCACGACGTCGACGCGGAAGTCCTCCATCGCCATGTAGAGCATCTCCTCGGCGGGGCGGGCCATCCGGTGGATCTCGTCCAGGAACAGCACCTCCCCCTCCTGGAGGGTGGACAGGATCGCCGCCAGGTCCCCGGCGCGCTCGATGGCCGGGCCGGAGGAGATCCGCAGCGGCTGCCCCAGCTCCGCCGCGATGATCATCGCGAGGGTGGTCTTGCCGAGGCCAGGGCCGCCCGACAGCAGCACGTGGTCGGGGGTGCGGCCGCGCCGCAGCGCGCTGTGCAGCACCAGCGACAGCTGCTCGCGCACGCGGTCCTGGCCGACGAAGTCGTCGAGCTTCTTGGGCCGCAGCGCGGCCTCGATGACCTGTTCCTCGGCGCTCTCGGCGCCGCCGGACACCAGCCGGTCGGTGTAGTCGTCGTCGTTCACTTGCTCAGCTTCTTCAGCGCGGCCTTCAGCAGGACCGGAACGGGCGGGGTGTCGCCGTCGCCCAGGTCGGCGGCGACCGCGTCCACGGCGGCGTCGGCGTCCCGGGCGGACCAGCCCAGGTTGATCAGACCGGCCTGGACCTGCTCGCGCCACGCCGCGCCCGCGGCGGCGGGCCGCGCCCTCGGCGCGGCACCGCTGGGCGCGCCGAGCCGGTCCCTCAGCTCCAGCACGATCCGCTGGGCGCCCTTCTTGCCGATGCCGGGCACCTTGGTCAGGGCGGTGACGTCCTCGGAGGCCACCGCGTGCCGCAGCGCGTCGGGGCTGTGCACCGCCAGCATCGCCAGCGCCAGCCGGGGGCCGACGCCGCTGGCGGTCTGCAGCAGCTCGAACACCTGCCGCTCGTCGTCGTCGGCGAACCCGAACAGCGTCATCGAGTCCTCGCGCACCACCAGCGAGGTCGGGACCTTCGCCTCCTCGCCGACCCGCAGCCCGGCGAGCGTGGCCGGGGCGCACTGCACCGCGTACCCGACACCGCCGACGTCGATCACGGCGCCGTCCGGTCCGGCCGCGGCCACCCGGCCGCTGACGAAGGCGATCACTGTCCGTATCCTCCCTTGCCCCGGGCGGCCCGCCGGGCCGCCGCCAGCTTCCCCGCGTTGATCTCGGCCTGCGTCATCCCCGCGCCGCCGCGCGCCGCCGCCTGCCGGGCCTGCGTCAGCCGCGACTGCGCACCGCCCCGCCACACATGGCAGATCGCCAGCGCGAGCGCGTCGGCGGCGTCGGCGGGCTTCGGCGGCGTCTCCAGCCCCAGCAGCCGGGTCACCATCGCGGTGACCTGCGCCTTGTCGGCCCGGCCGTTGCCGGTGACGGCGGCCTTGGCCTCGCTGGGGGTGTGCATCCCCACCGGCAGGCCCCGCCGCGCCGCCGCGACCAGCGCGATCCCGGCCGCCTGCGCGGTGCCCATCACGGTACTGACGTTGTGCTGGGCGAACACCCGCTCCACCGCGATCGCGTCCGGCCGCCACTCGTCGATCAGGGCGTTGATCCCCTGGTCGATGCCCAGCAGCCGGAGCGCGATGTCGTCGTCGGGGCTGGTGCGCACCACGCTGACGTGGAGCATCCGCAGCGGCCTGCCGGGCACGCCCTCCACGACGCCGACGCCGCACCGGGTGAGCCCCGGGTCCACGCCCATGACCCGCACGACCCACTCCTTCGATCATCTGTTCGGCTGCCGTTCCACGCTACCGAACCCCGGCGACATCCTCCCGCACGGCGTGCCGTGTCCGGAACAGTCCGGCGTCAGAAGTGGTCCAGCGAGAACGGGACCGCCGCGAACACCGCCCCCAGGGCCGCCAGGTCGGCGGCGCCGCCGCCCTCCAGCAGCCCGGAGCGCCGCAACGTCGCCACCGGAACGCCCGCGTACAGGGCCGACAGTCCGCGCACCCCCACCCGCACCGGGTCGGCCACGCCGCCGGAGGGCTCCAGCACGCCCCGCCCCTCCTTCACCGACAGCAGCCAGTCCCCGGAGTTGGCGGGCAGGTGCGGGTCGTCGATCCGCAGCGGGACGCTCGCGTCCACCGCCGCCGGGAACCCGCGCGCCCCGATCGCGGCGGGGGCGTCCACCACCCGCAGCATCCAGCGGGTGCGCTCCACCCTCTCGGCGGTCCGCTCCCCCAGCAGCCACAGCACCGGGTCGTCCGGCGCGACATGGGCCCGCACGGTGTCCGCCGTCGAGGACGTCGAGCCGACGATCGCCCACAGCGCCCGCAGCGTCGCCTCCGACGCCGCCACGACCCGCTCGACCTCCAGCTCGCTCGGCCCCGACCACTGGTAGGCCAGGTACCCGTCCGCGGCCAGGTAGAAGAAGCGGTCGTCCTCGGCGAGAAAGGCGCGCCACACCTCCTCCCGCCAGCCGACCGGACCGCAGTCCCCGGCCGTCCCGTGCACCCGCGCGATCACCGCGGCGACCTCCGCCGCGTCCCCGGCCCCGGCGCGGCGCACCGCGACCCGCTCCCCGCCGACCCCGCGCAACGCCTCGGTCCGCAGCTCGGCCACGTGCAGCGCGCCCGCGTGCTCCCAGCCCAGCGAACGGTAGAGCGGCGTCGTGGCCGGATACAGCATCGACAGCGGATGCCCGTACTCGGCGCAGCGCCGCAGCACCTCGGTCATCATCCGGCGGCCGAGCCCCCGGCCGCGCTCCTCCGGCGCGACCGCGACGCCGCCGACCCCGCCCATCGACACCGGCCGCCCGTGCCACCACTGCGTCATGTCGTGCAGCCGGGCCGTCGCGACCAGCCGGTCCCCGTCGAACCCCCCGTACTGCCGCCCCGCCTCGACCACGGGCCGCGCCACCCGCATCGTCTCCGCCCAGTCCGCGTCCGAGAACCGCCCGAACGCCTGGGAGCGGATCGAGCGGGTGACGTCCATCTCGTCGAAGGTCAGCGAACGAATCTCCATACGCCGACCGTAACGGCCTCCCCACGCGCAAGCACGCGGGCCAGGACACGGGCCGGAACACGGGCCGAAACACGACGCCGCCGCGTCCCGGGGGATGCGGCGGCGTTCGACCGTGCGTTCGTCAGGCGTCGACCTCGGCCATGACCTCGTCCGTGACGTCGAAGTTGGCGTAGACCTCCTGGACGTCGTCGGAGTCCTCCAGCGCGTCCAGCAGCTTGAACACCTTCTTGGCGTTGTCGGCGTCCAGGGGCACGCTCATCGTCGGCAGGAACTTGCTCTCCGCCGAGTCGTAGTCGATGCCCGCGTCCTGCAGCGCCTTGCGGACCGCCAGCAGGTCGCTCGCCTCGGAGACCACCTCGAAGGAGTCGCCGATGTCGTTGACCTCCTCGGCGCCCGCCTCCAGGACCGCCATCATGACGTCGTCCTCGGTGGTGCCCGCCTTGGGGACGATCACGACGCCCTTGCGGTTGAACATGTACGACACCGAGCCGGGGTCGGCCAGCGAGCCGCCGTTGCGGGTCAGCGCGACGCGGACCTCGGAGGCCGCGCGGTTGCGGTTGTCGGTGAGGCACTCGATGAGCACCGCGACGCCGCCGGGCGCGTAGCCCTCGTACATGATCGTCTGCCAGTCGGCGCCGCCCGCCTCCTCACCGGCGCCGCGCTTGCGCGCGCGCTCGATGTTGTCGTTGGGCACCGAGCTCTTCTTCGCCTTGTAGATGGCGTCGTAGAGGGTCGGGTTGGCGTCGGGGTCACCGCCGCCGGTGCGGGCCGCGACCTCGATGTTCTTGATCAGCTTGGCGAAGAGCTTGCCCCGCTTGGCGTCCAGGGCCGCCTTCTTGTGCTTGGTCGTCGCCCATTTGGAATGGCCGGACATCCGTCAATCCTCCTGATCCATCGCCCGGCGCACCAGATCGGCGAAGTAGTGGTGCACGCGGAAGTCGCCCGTCAGTTCCGGGTGGAAGGAGGTCGCCATGAGGCGGCCCTGACGGACGGCGACGATCCTACCGACGTTCGGGCCGGTCTCGGCACGACCGAGGACCTCGACGCCCTCGCCGACGTTCTCCACCCAGGGGGCGCGGATGAAAACGGCGTGGTACGGCGTGTCCCCCATGCCGGTCAGCGGCACCTCGGCCTCGAAGGAGTCCACCTGGCGGCCGAAGGCGTTGCGGCGCACGGTCATGTCGATGCCGCCGATGGTCTGCTGCCCCTCGACGCCGCCGGTGATCCGGTCCGCCAGCATGATCATTCCGGCGCAGGTGCCGTAGGCGGGCATGCCCGCCTCCACGCGCTTGCGCAGCGGCTCCATCAGCTCGAACGCGGTGGCGAGCTTCCACATCGTGGTGGACTCCCCGCCGGGGATGACCAGCGCGTCGACGGCCTCCAGCTCCGCGGGGCGGCGCACCGCGGCGGTGCGGACGCCGGCGCCCGCCAGGGCCCGCAGATGCTCGCGCACGTCGCCCTGCAGGGCGAGCACGCCGATGGTCGGCTCAGCAGTCACCAATGATCCTTCCGGGATGCGCTCGGGGGGTCGGTCGCCACCACCCTAGACGCTCCTTACAACGCGCCCGAACCGGGCCGTTCTTCCCCGGACAGGGGCGGATCAGCCCAGCTTGAAGCGCCTGACGGGCAGCTCCAACGGCAGGAAGCCGTCGGCGCCGCGCTCGCCGATGCCGCGGCCGAACATGTGGGTCTCGGCCAGCGCCAGGCCGAACGCCTCGGGGGCGAACGGCAGCGGGACGTCGGGCTCGCCCTCGTCGATGGCCTTCCAGAACGGGTACTCGGCGGGCAGCCGCGCCCCCTGGTCGACCACGACGCCGTCCTCGGCGGTGACGAACACGTCGCGGCGCAGCTCGCCGCCGGTGTACCAGCGGAACCAGCAGCCCGGCACGACGTTGTTGATCACCAGCACGCCGCAGCGCGCGTCGGGCAGGGCGGCGGCGACGGTGTCGGCGATGCGGCGGGCGTCGTCGTCGGGGCGGAACAGCCGCCGGTCGCACACCAGCAGCGCCCGGTCGAACGCGCCGACGAACAGCTCGTCCTCGTAGGGCCACAGCGCGAAGTCGAGGACGGTCTCGCCGGTCTCGGTGAGCCCAGCCGACGGGTGCAGGCGGCGCGCCAGACCGGCGGCGGCCGCGGGGTCGGGCGCCAGTCCCGGCCGGAAGACCTCGGCGGGATCCCCCGCGCTCGCGCACGCCAGTGCGACCGACCACCCCATGCTCGTTTCCCCTCCCGCGGCCGTACGCGCCCCGGGGGTCTAGCACCCCCCTTCGGCCGCGCGGCCAGCGTAAACCCTGCGGCCCGGCGGTGTGGAGGGGGCGCGAAAATAAACCGCCCGGTCGCTTGACCGGGCGGTCTCACACCGTGTCAGGCGGCCCCTCGGGAAGAGGTCACCAGCCGCGGTGGGCGAACTTCTGGTCCTCGCCGAGGGAGGCGACGTTGATGCCGACCATGGCCTCGCCGAGGCCGCGGGAGACCTTGGCGATGACGTCGGGGTCGTCGTGGAAGGTGGTGGCCTTCACGATGGCCTCGGCGCGCTGGGCCGGGTTGCCGGACTTGAAGATGCCCGAGCCGACGAACACGCCCTCGGCGCCGAGCTGCATCATCATCGCGGCGTCGGCCGGGGTGGCGATGCCGCCGGCGGTGAACAGCACCACCGGGAGCTTGCCCTTCTCGGCGACCTCCTTGACCAGCTCGTAGGGGGCCTGGAGCTCCTTGGCCGCCACGTACAGCTCGTCCTCGGGCAGGCCCTGCAGGCGCTTGATCTCCTGGCGGATCTTGCGCATGTGGGTGGTGGCGTTGGAGACGTCCCCGGTGCCGGCCTCGCCCTTGGAGCGGATCATCGCCGCGCCCTCGGTGATGCGGCGCAGGGCCTCGCCCAGGTTCACGGCGCCGCAGACGAAGGGGACGGTGAACTTCCACTTGTCGATGTGGTTGGTGTAGTCGGCGGGGGTGAGCACCTCCGACTCGTCGATGTAGTCGACGCCGAGCGACTGGAGCACCTGGGCCTCGACGAAGTGGCCGATGCGGGCCTTGGCCATGACCGGGATCGACACCGCGTTGATGATGCCGTCGATCATGTCGGGGTCGCTCATCCGGGAGATGCCGCCCTCGACGCGGATGTCGGCGGGGACGCGCTCCAGGGCCATGACGGCGACGGCGCCGGCGTCTTCGGCGATCTTGGCCTGGTCGGGGGTGACGACGTCCATGATCACGCCGCCCTTGAGCTGCTCCGCCATGCCGCGCTTGACGCGGGCGGTCCCCGTCGCGGGCACGGTGTTCTCGGTGGCGGCACTGGGAGTGGACACGGGCATTCCTCACGTGGCGGACGATAAGTCGGTCCCATGATATTGCCTGCTAGCGCCCGTTACGGACCCGGCAGAGTGTCAGCGGGAGCCGCGCTCGCCTTACGGAGTGACCGACCGAAGATCGTGCGGGGGGCGGTCAGGGGATGTGGGGCTTGCCGTCGTTGACGAGGACGACCCAGACCTGGCCGGACGCGAAGGTCATCGGCTTTCCGTCGGCGGTGGTGAACGTGGTGCCCTTGTCCTCGGCGGGCCGGGACCAGCGGGCGTCGTAGGCCCTGCCGTCGCGCAGCACGACGGCGCGGCCGGTGCCGGTGGTGTGGATCAGCGGCGTGTAGGAGCCGAGGAAGTCATGGAACCTCGACCGCGTGGTCCTGGCGTACTGGACGACGACGGTCCGGCCGCCGAGCCGGCCGCCCTCGGCGGCCGTGTGCGGGCTTCCGCCCCACGACGACAGCCAGCGCTTCTCCTTGGCCGACCAGGTGAACGCCATCGTCGCGGCGGGCCACCTGGCGGTGAAGCTCCTGGTCGGCCTGCCTCCCTCGGGCGCGGGGCCGAAGCGGAAGCCGATGTCGCGGGGGCCCTGGGCCTTGGGCGCCTGCTTCAGCAGGACCTTGGGGTCGGCGTAGAGGTTGTAGGGGATCTGCTTGGGTCCCCGGCGGTAGTAGGCGCGGCCTGCGTTCTCCTGCGAGATGTCGTACACCGGGGCCCGGCGGATGTACTTCTTCATCTTGCCCTGCACGCCGGAGAACGCGAACGCCGGGCGGCCGAACTGCGGCAGGATGTGCAGGTCGGAGATGCGGGCGCTGCGGACCGGGCCGACCTGCCCCGGCAGCCTGGAGGAGTAGACGGCCATCAGGCGGGTCTCGCCGCCCTCGACCTGCTCGACGTAGACGATGTCGGCGGCCGACACCCCGTGCTGCGGCATGGCGGGCCGGGTGTTCTCGATCTTGACGGCGAGCACCGGGTTGCGCAGCCCGGTGCGGCCCCCGGTGAACGGGTGGACGGCCGGCGTGGGGCTCGGCGACCCGGTGGCGGCGGCGTTGCCCGGCGGCGGGACCACCTTCGTCCCCTCCCCGCCGGAGCAGGCGGTCAGGCTTCCGCCGAGGACGGCGGCCCCCAGGACGAGGGCCGTCCGGCCCCGGGTCGAGCACTCCCAGACCAGGCGCACGGCGTCCTTCCCTCCGGTTGGCGACGTGCCCGAGGGTAGCCAAGCCCTTGTCACCCTTTGTCCAGATTCGCGGTAAAGGTAGCGGTGGTCGCTCACCACTTGGGCGGGTCGTCGTCGATCTCGAAGAAGTCCGGCAGCGGGGCCTTGCCCGCCAGCGGCAGCACCCGGATCAGCAGCTTGGAGCGGGCGGTCCGGGCGGCGGCGACGGCGTCGTTGTAGAAGTTGCGGGCGTAGACGACCTTGGCCGCCGCGGCGGCCAGCTCGTCCAGCACCGCCTTGCCGTCGCCGCGGTCCTCCAGCGTCGCGGCGAACTCGGGCTGGTCCACCACCGCCCGCAGCGCCCGCGACAGGTCGCTCTCGGCGAACTCGCGGCCGTCGGCGTCGGCGGTGCGGGCCTCGTGGGCGGCGGTGGCCAGCACCAGGCTCGTGGCCGGGTCCAGCAGCCGGGAGGCGGCCAGCTCCAGCGCCACGGCGGCGCGGCGCACCAGCGCGGCGTCCAGCGCGGCGCGGGCGGTCTCGACGCGCACGTGCAGCCGGTCCAGCCGGGTCGCGCGCCACGACACGTACACGCCGACCAGGAACAGCAGCGCGATCCAGAACAGGGCGTCGATGATCCAACCGGGGAACACGGGTCCTCCCTCACCCGCCCCGGCCGGAGGCCGTCACGGTCAGTCCGTCCAGCGCGACGGTCTCGTAGACGCGCAGCACGTCGCGGGCCACCGCCGACCAGTCGTAGACGCGCACGGCGGCGCGGGCCTCGGCCGACAGCTGCTTGCGGCGGGCCGGATCGTCCAGCAGCTCCCCGGCGGCGGCGGCCAGGGCCTCGTGGTCGCCGACCGGGAACAGCGCCCCGGCGCGGCCGCCGCGCAGCACCCGGTCGAACGCCTCGATGTCGCTGGCCAGGATCGGCGCGCCCGCGCTCATCGCCTCGGCCAGCACGATCCCGAAGCTCTCGCCGCCGAGGTTGGGGGCCACGAACACGTCCACCGAGTGGTAGGCGCGGACCTTGTCCTCCTCACTGACCATGCCGAGGACCACCACGCGGTCGCGCAGCTCCGGGGAGACCTTGGCGACCACGTCGTCGGCGTCGCCGGGCCCGGCCAGCAGCAGCCGCAGGCCGGGACGCTCGCGGCCGAGGATCTCGAAGGCGCGCAGCAGCACCGGCAGGCCCTTGCGGGGCTCGTCCATGCGGCCGAGGAAGCCCAGCGTGCCGCCGCCCTCGACGGTCTGGTCCACGCCGTTGCGGCCGGGCCAGCCCGGCAGCGGGTCGGCCATGGCGTACTTCTCGGTGGCGACGCCGTTGGGGATCAGGACGGCGTCGCCGCCCAGATGCTCCACCAGCGTCTTGCGGGCCGCCTCCGACACCGCGATCCGCCCGGTGATCTTCTCCAGGGCGCTCTGCAGGATCGGCGCGGTCACCGACACCATGCGCGACTTCTCGTAGGAGGCGTGGAAGGTGCCCACGATCGGCCCGTCGGCGGTCCAGCAGGCCAGCAGGCCCAGCGACGGCGCGGCGGGCTCGTGGACGTGCAGGACGTCGAAGTCGCCCTCGTTGATCCAGCGCCGGACGCGGGAGGCCGACAGGAACCCGAACGCCAGCCGCGCCACCGACCCGTTGTAGGGCACCGGGACGGCGCGGCCCGCCGGGACCACGTAGTCGGGCAGCGGGGCGTCGTCGTCGGCCGGGGTGATCACCGACACGTGGTGGCCGAACCCCAGCAGGGCCTCGGCCAGGTCGCGGATGTGCTGCTGGACGCCGCCGGGGACGTCCCAGGTGTAGGGGCAGACGATGCCGACCCTCACCGGCCGGCCTCCGCGCCGTCCCCGTTCCGCGGGGACAGGTCGGCCACCCACACCTTCTGCAGCATGTGCCAGTCCTCGGGGTGCGCGGCGATGCCCTCCTCGAAGACGCGCGCGAGCTCCTGGGTCATGACCTGGATCTTCTCCTGTCTGACGCCCTCGTCAGGCACCGGAATCTCCTCGTGGACACGTGCCGCCCAGTACTCGCCTTCGTACCACAGGGTGACCGGGTACAGGGCGGCGCCGGTCTGGATCGCCAGCGCCGCCGACACCGCGGGCATCCGGGCGGTCTCCCCGAAGAACTCGACGTCGACGCCGCTGTCGGTGAGGTCGCGGTCCACGACCAGGCACACCGGGCGGCCCGACCGCAGCCGCCGGGCGAGCTGCCCGAACGCCGCGGCCCCCTTGTGCGGCAGCACCTCCATCCCCAGGCTCTCACGGAACGCGACAAACCGGTCAAAAAGCGACTCGGGCTTGAGGCGTTCGGCCACGGTGGTGAACGGGTGGCCGCTATGGACCAGCCACGCCCCTGCCTGCTCGTAGTTGCCCATGTGGGGCAGGGCGACGACCGCGCCGCGCCCGGAGTCGAGGGTGGCGAACAGCTTCTCGTGCCCGGTGATGCGCATCCTCCCGAGGATGCGGTCGCGGTCGTACTCGGGCAGCCGGAAGACCTCCAGCCAGTAGCGGAAGTAGGAGCGCAGCACCTTCCTGCTCAGCAGGCGGATCTCGTCGTCCACCTCCTTCCTGCCGGTGACGCGCAGCAGGTTGCGCTCCAGCTGCCGCACGCCCCGGCCGCGCTGCCGCCAGGTGCGGTCGGCCAGGCCGGTGAACGCCAGGCGGGCGGCGCGCTCGGGCATCTTGCGGACGACCGTCCAGCCCAGGGCGTAGGCGGCGTCGGTCACCTCGTCGCGCAGTCCACCGGTATGGATCATGGTTGCCTCTCCGGCTCGGGGGCGGCGCCGCCCGCCTCGGCGAGGGCCTGCTTGCGCACGACGGCGAACCGCTGGCCGACGGTGTAGGTGCTGAGGACCGCCAGCAGCCACAGCGCGGCGGTGAGGACGTAGGGGACGCCCAGGCCGTCGAGTCCGGCGGCGACCAGCGCGATGACCAGGCGTTCGGAACGCTCGGCGATACCGACGTCGCAGGTGAAGCCCAGTCCCTCGGCGCGGGCCTTGGCGTAGGACACCACCACGCCCGCCACCAGGCAGTACAGCGCGACCCCGGCCAGGGTCTCCTGGCCGTCGGCGTACAGCCCGATCGCCAGCCCGGAGAAGATCGCGGCGTCGGCGACCCGGTCCATTGTGGAGTCCAGGAACGCGCCCCACTTGGAGCCCTTGCCGGTGACCCGCGCCACCGCGCCGTCGAGCATGTCGAACAGCACGAACACCGTGATCACCATGGTGCCCCAGAAGAACGAGCCGCGCGGGAAGAAGCCCAGCGCGCCCGCGACCACACCGGCGGTGCCGATGACGGTGATGGCGTTGGGCGAGATCCCGGTCCGCGCGACCGCCTGGCCGATCGGGGTCAGGACTCGTCCCAGCGCGGGCCGCAGTTTGTTGAGCATCGCCGTCCGTTCTCGTCGTGTGGGGAGCCGGTCGGGCCCGCGGGCCGTACGGCGCGCCCATCGTAGTGGGAGCGCCCGCCGGGCCGGGCCCGGACCGGGCGGGCCCGGCCGCCCGCCCCGCCGCCGGAGGGCCGGCGGCGCTTCTTCTGCCGTCCGCCTCTTGTGATCTGGCCCGTACCGGGAAAGGGTGGGTGACACGGGTGTGACGTCGGTCACGCACGTCGCAGGCCGGGCGCCGCACTCGGACGTCAGGGCCGGGCCGATCCCTCGGCCGGGCCCGGAAGCCGCACGCGGGCTCCGGCGTGGGGGCCCGTCCGAGGAGGTTAGTCATGGCGGACAAGGGAGGCCACCCGGGGGGCCCCGGCAGGGCGCCGGAGGTCGGCCGGCCCGACGGGGTGCGCAACGTCGTGCTGGTCGGCCATTCGGGAGCCGGGAAGACGACGCTGGTGGAGGCGCTGCTGGCGGCCACCGGCACGATCCAGCGGCGGGGCCGCGTCGAGGACGGAACGACGGTCAGCGACTTCGACGATGTGGAGATGCGCCAGCAGCGCTCGGTGAACCTGGCGCTCGCCCCCCTCCGCTTCGGCGACGTCAAGGTCAATCTCATCGACACCCCCGGCTACGCCGACTTCGTCGGCGACCTGCGGGCCGGGCTGCGCGCGGCCGACGCGGCGCTGTTCGTCGTCTCGGCGGTGGACGGCATCGACGGGCTGACCCGGATGCTGTGGGAGGAGTGCGCGGCGGTCCAGATGCCCCGCGCCGTCGTCATCACCAAGATCGACCAGGCCCGGGGGGACTTCGACGACACCCTGATGACCTGCCAGGACGCGTTCGGGGAGGGTGTGCTGCCCTGCTACTTCCCGGTCGCCGACGGCGACCGGGTCAGCGGGCTGATCGGGCTGCTGACCCAGCGGTGCTTCGACTACTCCTCGGGCGAGCGCGTCGAGCGCGAGCCCGACCCCGAGTTCCTGGAGCGCATCGCCGAGCAGCGCGGCGCCCTGATCGAGGGCATCATCCAGGAGTCCGAGGACGAGTCCCTGATGGAGCGCTATCTGACCGGCGAGGAGATCGAGGTCAAGGGGCTGATCGCGGACCTGGAGACCGCGGTGGCGCGCGGCAGCTTCTACCCGGTGCTGACCACCTCGGTGCCGCACGGCGACCACCCCGGCCCGGTGATCGGGATGGCCGAGCTGCTGGAGGTGATCACGCAGGCGTTCCCCTGCCCGCTGGAGCACACCGTCCCGCCGGTCACCGCCGTCACCGGCGGCCCGCCCCAGCGGATCGAGTGCGACCCGGAGGGCCCGCTGGTCGCCGAGGTGGTCAAGACCACCTCCGACCCGTACGTGGGGCGCATCTCGCTGGTGCGGGTGTTCTCCGGGACGCTGCGGCCCGACACCGTGGTGCACGTGTCCGGCCACGGCCTGGCCGACCGCGGGCACGAGGACCACGACGTGGACGAGCGCGTCGGCGCGCTGTCCTCCCCGCTGGGCAAGCAGCAGCGCACCATCGCCGAGTGCCGCGCCGGGGACATCTGCGCGGTCGCCAAGCTGGCGCGCGCCGAGACCGGCGACACCCTGTCGGACCCGGACCGGCCGCTGCTGATGGCGCCGTGGACGATGCCCGACCCGCTGCTGCCGGTGGCGGTCCGCGCCCGGTCCAAGGCCGACGAGGACAAGCTCGGCCAGGCGCTGAACCGGCTGGTCGCCGAGGACCCGACGCTGCGGCTGGAGAACAACTCCGAGACCCGCCAGCTCGTGCTGTGGTGCATGGGCGAGGCGCACGCCGACGTGCTCATCGACCGGCTGTCGGCCCGCTACGGGGTGGAGGTCGAGCGCGTCGAGCTGCGGGTGCCGCTGCGCGAGACGTTCGGCGGCAAGGCCCAGGGCCTCGGGCGGCACGTCAAGCAGAGCGGCGGGCACGGCCAGTACGGGATCTGCCACATCGAGGTCGAGCCGCTGCCGTCCGGGGAGGGCCTCGAGTTCGTCGACAAGATCGTCGGCGGGGTGGTCCCCCGGCAGTTCATCCCGTCGGTGGAGAAGGGCGTGCGCCAGCAGATGACGCGCGGCGTGTCCGCCGGATACCCGCTGGTCGACATCCGCGTCACCCTGTACGACGGCAAGGCCCACTCGGTGGACTCCTCCGACATGGCGTTCCAGGCGGCCGGGGCGCTGGCGCTCAAGGACGCGGCGACCAAGGTGCCGGTCCTGCTGCTGGAGCCGGTCGACGAGGTCGCGGTGCTGGTCGCCGACGAGTACGTGGGCTCGGTGATGTCGGACCTGTCCTCGCGGCGCGGCCGGGTGCTCGGCTCCGAGTCGGTGCCGGGCGGGCGCACGCTGGTCCGGGCGGAGGTCCCGCAACTGGAGATCATCCGGTACGCGGTGGACCTGCGGTCGATGTCGCAGGGCACCGGGACGTTCAGCCGGACGTTCCTGCGCTACGAGCCGCTGCCGACCCACCTGGCGGACAAGGTCGCCGCCGAGGAGCGCGTCGACTGAGACCGGCCGGCGGCAGGGCCGCCGCTGATCGTCTCGGCGCGGGCGCCCCGGCCCGGAGCGGCCGTGGGCGGGGCGTCCGCGCTCTACGCTTGTCCCCGTGCAGACCACCCCTCCGGCCCTCGGCCGCGTCCCCCGCCTGTGGCGGTCGCTGGCCGCCGCCGCGGTGACCGCGACCCTGGTGTGGACCACGGTCGCCGGGACCGACGACGACTTCCCGCTGGGCCCGATGACCCAGTTCGCCTTCTCGGTGTCCGACGACGGCGGCCAGATCCAGTCGCACTGGCTGGAGGCCGAGACCAGGGACGGGACGCGCTTCCGGCTCCCGATGGACGCGATGGGCGCCGGGCTGAAGCGCGCCGAGGTCGAGGGCCAGATCAAGCGGTTCGTCGCCGACCCCTCGCTGCTGGAGGGCATCGCCCGGCAGCAGAACGCGCGCCGTCCCGACCGGCCCCTGGCCCGGATCATCGTGGTGCGGGAGATCAAGCAGCTGCGGCGCGGCCGCGTGGTGTCGACCACCACGGCGCCCCGCGTCACCTGGGAGGTGCGATGAGGTCCCCGGCGAGCCTGTGGGACGGCTGGTGGTTCACGCCGGTGCCCCGGGCGCGGATCGCGTGGCTGCGGCTGCTGGGGTACGGATTCCTGCCGTTCGACATGCTGCTGCTGACCAACAGCGCGCTGGCGCACGCCGGGCTGCCGGCCGACCTGTACCAGCCGGTGCGGCTGGCGCGCTGGCTGCACCTGCCCGCGCCGACGCCGGTGGCGATGTACCTGCTGCTGGCGGTGACGCTGGTGAGCGCCGCCGTCGCCGCCGGTGGACGGCTGCCGCGCGCCGCCGGGCTCGTCACCGCCGTCGGGTACCTGTGGTGGGTCACCGTCGGCATGTCCTACGGCAAGGTCGACCACGACCATCTGGCGCTGGTGGTGGCGCTGTTCGTGCTGCCGACCGTCGGGCGCGCGTCGATCCGCGACCGCGACGGGTGCCACGCCTCGGGCTGGTCGGTGCGGTGCGTCCAGGTCGCGGTGGTGGCCGCCTACTTCCTGTCGGCCTGGGCGAAGGTCCGCATCGGCGGGTTCCCGCAGTGGCCCAACGGCGCGACCATCCAGTGGGCGCTCAGCCGCCGGGGAACGCCGCTGGGACGCCTGCTGATCGACCAGTCCCTGGCGCTGCGGATCGGCCAGTGGGGGCTGCTGATCGCGGAGATGGTCTCCCCCGCGCTGCTGTTCCTGCGCGGGCGGGCGCTGTACGTGGGCGTCGCGATGTGCGTCGCGTTCCACGTCGTGACCTGGGCGATCCTGAGCATCCACTTCCTGCCGCACGCCATCTGGCTGGCGGCGTTCCTGCCGCTGGAGCGGCTCGGCGACCGCGTCGGCGCGCGCGGCCGCGCGCGCCGCGGGGAGAAGGAGCGGGTCGCCGTCGGCTGACGGCGGGCTGACGTCGGGAGGGGTCAGTCGCGGGGCCGCTGCTGTGCGGGCAGGGCGCACGCGGCGGTGCCGCCGGGCAGCCGGGAACGGTTGTTGGCGACCAGCCGGTACACGCCGTGGGCCAGCCACCGGAACGGCGGCACCCGCACCACCGCGCCCAGCGGCCACCACACCCCGCCCGCGTCCATCAGCAGCCGCGCCACCGCCTGCGCGCCCCCGGCGACCCGGCCGCGCCGGTCGATCCACAGCACCTCGTAGTCGGCGCGCTCGGCGGTGGTGCCGAGCGCGTCCAGGTCGGCGAACTGGTAGGCGACGATCTCCGCCTGGGTGGGGATGTGGCGCTCCAGGAAGCGCACCGAGACGGTGCAGAAGCCGCAGTCGCCGTCGTAGAGCAGGACGGGACGGTCGTCGGCGGGGGCGTCCACGGGGGTGCCGGCGGGGGTGGTGGGGGGCATGGTCCTCAGTCCTCGTCCGGCCAGGCTTCGGCGATCATCCGGCGGGTGTCGCGCAGCAGCTGCGGCAGCACCTTGGTCTGCCCGACCACCGGCATGAAGTTGGTGTCGCCGCCCCAGCGCGGGACGACGTGCTGGTGCAGGTGCGCGGCGATCCCGGCCCCGGCGACGTGGCCGAGGTTCATGCCGACGTTGAACCCCTGCGCGCCGCTGGCCTTGCGCAGCGCGGTCAGGGCGCGGCGGGTCAGCACGGCCAGCTCGGTGTACTCGGCGTCGTCGAGCTCGGTGTAGTCGGCGACGTGCCGGTAGGGCACGACCATCAGGTGGCCGGAGTTGTAGGGGTAGAGGTTCAGCACGGCGAACACCGCCGTGCCGCGCGCCACGACCAGGCCGTCCTCGTCGGACATCGCCGGGATCTCGCAGAACGGGCAGCCGTCCCCCTGGCCCGCCCCGGTCGGCTTGTTCTCGCCCTTGATGTAGGCCATCCGGTGCGGGGTCCACAGCCGCTGGAAGTTGTCGGGAGCGCCCGCGCCGCCCCGTTCCTCTTCGAGCTGGGGCTCTCGCACGCCCTGTCCAGGCGCTCGTTCGTGCACCACGGGCTTGTCCGGCTCTACGCTCAAGGCGGCGGTCTCCTTTTGTTCACGGCCTGTCCAGCAGCATAGAGAGCCGGGGCGCGCGCCCTGAAGTCGGGATGGCCGCCGAACAACGATCTTCACTCGGAAAACCGGGGGTCCCTGACACCCCGCGCGTCACTCCTGCATCATGGGCACCAGCCGAACCGTGGGGAGCCGACCGATGTCCGACCTCGACAGCAGTTACTCCGGAGGCGCCGGGCCGGACCCGCGCCCCGAGGTCCGGTCCATGCCCTACCTGCCGGGGCCGCCGAGCGGCCCGTCCGCGCCGCCGGGACCGGGCGCGCCGGCCGGGGCGACCGGGCCGCTGGCGGCCCCCACCGTCGCCCCGCCCCGCGAGCCCGCGCAGGGCGGGCAGTACGCCCCGAAGCGCGACTACTCCGAACCGGTCTCCGGGGGCTCCCGGGACCCCCAGGCGGCACAGGGACGGATCGTGATCGAGGACGCGGTCGTCGAGAGGATCGCGACGCTGGCGGCGCTGGAGGTCAGCGGGGTCGCCGGGCTCGGCGGGGAGGGCCCGTCCGCCGGGGACGCCCCCGGCGGCGTTCCCGGTGGCCCTTCCGCCCGGCCGCCGGTGCGGGCGATGATCCGCGACGACGAGATCACCGTCGACCTGCGGGTGGCCGTGGAGTACGGCAGCGTGATCATGGAGGTGGCGCGGGTGGTGCGCGGCAACGTGACGCGCGTGCTGGGGCTGATGCTCGGCATGCGGGTCGCGGCGGTGAACGTCACCGTCGAGGACGTCCGGATGCCCGCCGCCGACCGCGGCTGAGCCGTTCGCGGGCCTTCACCGGAAACCTCGCCCGAAAGCGCATAACCCCGTCCCTGGCGGCCATAACACGGCAGTGGCGGAACTCTGGCTGTCCACTCGTCTGGTCGGGCCGCTGGCCGTGGTCCTGGCCGGCGGCGAGGTGGACCTGGGATCATCTCCCGACCTGCGCGACCACCTGCTGGCCGTGCTCTGCCATCTGGGTCCCTGGCTGGTGCTGGACCTGACTCGGGTGACGTTCGTCGACTCGTCGGGGCTGGCGGTGCTGGTCGACTTCTGGCGGCGGGCCCGCGCCGCGGGCGGGGAGCTGTTCCTGGTCGGGCCGAGCGGCGCGGTCGCCCGCAAGCTGGAGGTCACCGGGCTGGACCGGCGGCTGGCCGTCTGCCCCGACGTCGACTCGGTGCTGGAGTCGCTGCCCGCGTCCTGCTCCGGTCCCCGCCGGAACGCCGGTCAGGAGCCGGGCGGCGCGTAGCAGGTGTCGGAGGACAGCCCGGTCGACAGCGTGGTGATCTTCACGCGCTGCACCTGGAGCGGGGCGACGCCCGGGAAGCGGAACGTGTGCGGGCGCCCGCCCCGCACGGTGGTCTGCTGGGTCTTCGACCCGCCGGGCGTGATCACCTCGGCCTTGACCGCGCCGTTGCCCGACACCCGCACCACGACCTCCACGCCCCGGCTGTCGCCGGTGGGCCGGTAGAAGGCGGTGCCCTGGGGGCACCAGGTGAAGCCGACGTCGCCGGTGGTGGGCGACAGCCCGCCCTGCTGGCCCTGGCCGCCCTGCCCGCCGCGCTGGCGGGGCTGGGTGGTCGGGTAGGGCCGGCCGCCCTGGTTCTGCTGGGGCGTGGGGTTGGTGGGGGCGGCGCTCGGGCCGCCCGCGCCGGGCGGTGCCGGGTCGGAGGGCCGCCCGGTGGCCCCCACGTTCCGGTCTCCCGCCCGCGCGCCGTCGTTCCCGTCGAACAACGGCATCAGCAGCACCACGACGGCCGCCACCACCAGCAGCACGGCGCCGCCGTAGCCGGCGACCCGGCTCCAGCCCGGCCGGGCCCCCATGGTCGGCTTCGTGGTCCTCATCCGCTGTCTCCCCGGTTGTGCCAAGTGACCGTTGAGGCTAACAGGTCGCCCCGGGGCGCTCCGACCTCGCTCGCCGCGTGGTCACCGCCCCTCGCCGGCCGCCTCACCGTCGGCTTCGCCGCCCGTTTCGCCGCCGGCTTCGTCGCCCGTCTCGCGGGCGGCCGCGTCGAGGCGGGCGAACATCTCCGCGACCGCCGGATCGCCGCCGTCGCAGGCCCGGCAGTAGGTGATCGCGATCGCCGCGACCCCGATCGTGTCGGGGTCCAGCGGCACCGCCGCGGTGAGCACCTCCCGGCCGCCGCAGAGCTCGCAGGCCCGCGGGCCCCGCGCGTCCGCCCGGGCGATGAGCCTGGCCACTTCCTGGATGTAGCGATCGTCCATGACGGCGCGACCCTTCGGGGGGAATCACCTACCGCGAGTGTCCCGCACCGCCCGGCACCCCGCCCGTCGAACGGCGCAAGTCGCCGCCCCCGCGGCGGCGGGAACCGGCCGGGGGCGCGGTTCCCGCCGTCGCGGCGGTCGGTCCCGGGGTCAGACCTGGACCCGGTCCTCGACGGCCTTGACGATCTCCTCGACCGCCTCGTCGATCGAGACGCCGTTCTTCTGCTCGCCGTTGCGGTAGCGGAACGACACCGCGTCCTTGGCGACGTCGTCGTCCCCGGCCAGCAGCATGAAGGGGATCTTCTGCTTCTGCGCGTTGCGGATCTTCTTCTGCATCCGGTCGGCGGAGGCGTCCACCTCGATCCGGACGCCGCGCCCGCGCAGCCGCTCGGCGACCTTCTCCAGGTGCGGCACGTGCGCGTCGCCGATCGGGATGCCGACCACCTGGACGGGGGCCAGCCACGGCGGCATCGCGCCCGCGTAGTGCTCGATCAGCACGCCCATGAACCGCTCGATCGACCCGAACAGCGCCCGGTGGATCATCGCGGGGGTCTGCCGGGTGCCGTCGGCGGCCTGGTACTCCAGCCCGAACCGCTTGGGCTGGTTGAAGTCGAGCTGGATGGTCGACAGCTGCCAGGTGCGGCCGATGGCGTCCTTGGCCTGCACCGAGATCTTCGGGCCGTAGAACGCCGCGCCGCCCGGGTCGTCCACCAGCTCCAGCCCGGACTCCAGGGCGGCCTGGCGCAGCGCCTCGGTCGCCTCCTCCCAGTCCGCGGCCTCGCCGATGAACTTGTCGGAGTCGTCGCGGGTGGACAGCTCCAGGTGGAACTCGCTGAGACCGAAGTCGCGCAGCACGCTGAGCACGAAGTTCAGCAGCGACTTGATCTCGTCGCCCATCTGCTCCTTGGTGGTGTAGATGTGCGAGTCGTCCTGGGTCATGCCGCGCACGCGGGTGAGGCCGTGCACCACGCCGGACTTCTCGTACCGGTACACCGACCCGAACTCGCAGAAGCGCAGCGGCAGCTCGCGGTAGGACCGGCCGCGCGCCCGGAAGATCAGGTTGTGCATCGGGCAGTTCATCGGCTTGACCCGGTAGTCGGTGCCGTCCACCTCGAAGGGCGGGAACATGTCCTCGCCGTAGTAGGGCAGGTGACCGGAGATCTCGAACAGCGACGACTTGGTCAGGTGCGGGGTGTTGACGAACTCGTAGCCCGCCTCCATCTGCCGCTGCCGCATGTAGTCCTCCATCACCTTGCGGATGATGCCGCCCTTGGGGTGGAAGACCGGGAGCCCGGAGCCCAGCTCCGGCGGGAAGGAGAACAGGTCGAGCTCGGCGCCGAGCCTGCGGTGGTCGCGCTTCTCGGCCTCCTCCAGGAGGCGCAGGTACTCGTCCTGCTTCTCCCTGGACTCCCAGGCGGTGCCGTAGATGCGCTGGAGCTGCGGGTTCTTCTCGCTGCCGCGCCAGTAGGCGCCGCCGGTGCGCATCAGCTTGAACGCCGGGATGACGCGGGTGCTGGGCAGGTGCGGGCCGCGGCACAGGTCCTTCCAGCGCAGCTCGCCGGACTTGGCGTCGAGGTTGTCGTAGATGGTCAGCTCGCCCGCGCCGACCTCGACGTTCGCGCCGTCCTCGGAGCCGGCGGAGCCCTTGAGACCGATCAGCTCCAGCTTGTAGGGCTCGTCGGCCAGCTCCTCGCGGGCGTCCTCGTCCGACACCGGGCGGCGGGAGAACCGCTGGTCCTGCTTGACGATCTCGCGCATCCGCTTCTCGATGCGCTTGAGGTCGTCGGGGGTGAACGGCTCGGCCACGTCGAAGTCGTAGTAGAAGCCGTTCTCGACCGGCGGGCCGATGCCCAGCTTGGCCTCGGGGAACAGCTCCTGGACGGCCTGGGCCATCACGTGCGCGGCCGAGTGCCGCATGATCGCGCGGCCGTCGTCGGAGCCGATCTCGACGGGCTCGACGGCGTCGCCGTCGCCCAGCACGTGCTCCAGGTCGCGCAGCTCGCCGTTGACCCGGGCGGCGATCACGGTGCGGCCGTCCGCTTCGAGGGCCTGTCCGGCGGTCGCGCCGGCGGGCACCACTCGTTCGCTCCCGTCGAGGGTGACGCGCAGCTCAGACGACACGGTGGACACGGGTTCTCCTCGCGGTGGTGGGACGGGTTCAAGGGTTTCCGATGCTATCGAGTCGGGATCGTCGCCGGACGCATCCGGGGGCATGGGGCGCTCCTGTCGGCCGGGCGGTGCGCCCCGGACGCGACCCCGGAAAGCGGTGAGGCCCCGGGATCGCTCCCGGGGCCTCACCGCGTGTCAGGTTCTAGGGCGTGCGGTGATCGCGCCGGGGCGTCCCCGGCGTCTCCGTGCTCAGCACCGCCGCCATGCCCCCATGGTAGCCCAGCCCTCAGGCCCGGACGCGGGGGGTTTCGAGCTGGTCCATGTCCTCCAGCTCCCGGCCCCTGGTCTCGGGCACGTCGCGCAGCACGAACACGAACGCGATCGCCGCGCACAGCGCGTAGAAGCCGTAGGCGAACCCGAGTCCCAGCGAGGCCATGCCGGGGAACGACACGGTGATCAGCCAGTTGGCGATCCACTGGGCGGCGGCCGCCACCGCCAGCGCGGAGGCGCGGATGAAGTTGGTGAACATCTCGCCGAGCATCACCCACACCACCGGGCCCCAGGTGGCGCCGAAGAACAGCACGTAGAGGTTGGCGGCGATCAGCGCGAGGGGCCCGGCGACCTCGCCGAGGTGCGGTTCGCCGCCCACGACCGGCGCGGTGGCGAAGCAGACCGTCATGGTGCCGAGGGTGACCGCCATCCCGGCCGCGCCGACGAGCAGGAGCTTCCGCCGTCCGATCTTGTCGACCAGGGCGATGGCGATCAGCGTGGTCACCACGTTGGTGACCGACGTGATCACCGAGGTGATCATGGCGTCGTCCTCGCTGAAGCCGACCGACTGCCACAGCGTGGAGGAGTAGTAGAAGATCACGTTGATGCCGACGAACTGCTGGAAGACCGACAGCAGGATGCCGACCCACACGATCGGCCTGAGGCCGAGCCGGGGACCCCGCAGGTCCGACAGCTTCACCTGGCGTTCGGTGGTCAGCGACCGGACGATGTCGCGGATCTTCAGGTCCACGTCGCCGCCCCGACCGGTGACCTTGAGCAGGACCTGCCGGGCCTGGTCCAGCTTGCGCTTCTTGACCAGGTAGCGGGGCGACTCGGGAATGGTCGAGGCGATCACCCCGTAGATCACCGCGGGCACGACCGCGCTGGCGAACATCCACCGCCAGGCGGTGCCGCCCCAGGGGAACTCCCCGGCCGCTCCCCCGGTGGAGACGCGGGCGATCATGTAGTCCACCACCAGGGCGGCGAAGATGCCCAGCACGATCGCCATCTGCTGGAGCGAGCCGAGGCGGCCGCGCAGGTCGGCGGGGGCGATCTCGGCGATGTAGGCGGGGGCGATCACCGAGGCGGCGCCGATGGCCAGGCCGCCGACCACCCGCCAGAAGGTCAGGTCCCAGGCGTTGAAGGCCAGCGCCGAGCCCAGCGCGCTGACCACGAACAGCAGCGCCGCGGCCTGCATCACCCGGACGCGGCCGAACCGGTCGGCCAGCGGGCCGGCGAACCAGGCCCCCACCGCGCAGCCCAGCAGCGCCGAGGACACCACCAGGCCCACCACGAAGGAGTTCAGATGGAACTGCGACTTCAGCGCCTCGACGGTGCCGTTGATCACCGATGTGTCGTAGCCGAACAGGAACCCGCCCAGGGCCGCCGCCCCCGCCAGCAGTGCGGCGATCGCGGCCGAGTGCGAGGGTTCGGCCTGCGGCCGGTCGACCGCGTCACCACCCTCTGTAGTCATGCACGGTGATCTTCCCTACCGAGCTGGGCTTATGCCGGAAACAGGATGCGGCGTCAGTCACGCACCGCGACGCCGATCACATGCGGGGCGGCCGGGTTGGGCAGCCGCGACGGGGGGAAGGAGAAGCGCCGCTCGCGCAGCACGGTGAAGCCGGAGCCGGCGATCCACTCGTCGGTGGGGCGGGAGGTGCGGCATCCGGCGGCCAGGTAGGGCCACACCAGGTCGGCGTAGCGCTGGAACCGCACGCCGCCGGGGTCGCGGTGCCGCACGTGCTCGTAGTAGCGCAGCTCCCCGCCGGGGCGCAGCACCCGGCGGATCTCGGCCAGCGCCCGGACGGGGTTGCGGACCGAGCACAGCACCAGCGAGGCCACGGCCACGTCGAACGAGGCGTCGTCGAGGTCCAGGTCCTCGGCGACGCCCGCGCGCACCGTGACCGGGACGGGGGCGACGGCGGCGGCCTCCTCGGCGCGGCGGCGCAGCGTCGGCTCCGGCTCCAGCGCGACCACCTCGCCGACGGTCTTGGGGTAGTGCGCGAAGTTCGCCCCGTATCCGGCGCCGATCTCCAGCACCCGGCCGGAGGCGCCGTCGAGGAGTTCGTCGCGGTGGGCCGCGCCGCCGATCCGCGCGGTGGCGGCGTCCATCCGGGGATAGAGCCGGGCGAAGATCGGGTGTCTGAGATCACCAGCCATTTCCGCAGTGTCCGTCGCCGCCGCGAACGGATCAAGCTTTCGGGGCGCCCGGCCGGGGACCGCCGCCGCGCGGCGACCGCTACCTGGGGCGGTGGTCTCGATCTCCTCCTCGGGGGTCATGCCGGGCGGCGGTCCGGCGGCCTAGGCTCGCGGACGATGAACGACTCCTCCCCCGCCCCGTGGCCGCACGGCCTGAGCGACGGCCTGCGCGACGCCCTGACACCCCGGCGCGGCGAGCCCGCCGGCCCGCTGATGTCGGTGCGCGGCCGCTACCGGTATCCGGCGTTGGGGGTGCTGGCGGTGCTGGGCGCCGGGTTCACCGCCGGGTCCATCGCGCTCCTGGTCGGGAGCACGAAGGTGAACGCCGACGTGGCCTGGCCGATCGGGGTGCTGATGGCGGGGCCGCTGGCGGTCGCGGCGCGGTGGCCCCTGCACGCCTGGCGGGCGTCGGCGTTCGGGTTCGTGCTGTGCCTGGTGGTGGTGGGCGGGCGGGGGTTCTGGCCGTGGCCGGTGCCCGCGTTCCTGGCCCTGCTGGCGATCCTGTTCGGGGTGGGGGCCTCGGTGCCGCGCCGGACGACGGTGGCGGTCGGCGCGGTCACCACCGTGGTCCTGGGCGCGGCGGTCGCGCACGGGACGGCCGCCTGGTTCGCGGCGATCCTGGTCGCGCTGACGGTGGTGGCGCTGGCGTTCGGCGACGCGATCGGCGCGCGGCGCACGCTGGTGGCGGACCTGGCCGAGCAGACCGAGCTGCGCCGCCGCGACCTGGCCCGGCAGGCGGTGCTGGAGGAGCGCGCCCGCATCGCCCGCGAGCTGCACGACGTGGTCGCCCACCACATGTCGGTGATCGCGATGCAGGCCGAGGCCGCCCCCTACAAGATCCCCGATCTGCCGGACGCGGCGCGCGACACGTTCGTGGTGGTGCGGGACGCCGCCCGCGAGGCGCTCACCGAGACCCGGCGGGTGGTGGGGCTGCTGCGCGCCGACGACGAGGGCGCCGAGCGCGCCCCGCAGCCCGGCCTGGACCGCCTGGACGACCTGGTGACGTCGGCCGAGCACCACGGGCTGGCGGTGGACGTCGCGATCGTGGGGGTCCCCCGGCCGCTGGAGGCGGGGGTGGACCTGTCGGCGTTCCGGATCGTGCAGGAGTCGCTGAGCAACGCCGGCCGCCACGCGCCCGGCGCGCGCGTGGCGGTCGAGCTGCGCTACGGCCGCGACCGGCTCACGATCACGGTCGCCGACGGCGGCGCGCGGCGGGACCGGGAGGAGTCGCACGGCGGCGGCCACGGCCTGGTCGGGATGCGCGAGCGCGTCACGATGCTGGGCGGGGCCCTGGAGGCCGGGCCCGCGCCGGACGGCGGATGGCTCGTGCGGGCCGAGATCCCCTACGAGGCCTCGGCGTAGGGCCCCTTCCCCGTAAAGTGCCCTCGTGACGATTCGGGTGCTCATCGCCGACGACCAGATCATGATCCGCGACGGCCTCGCCGCGCTGCTGTCCTCCGCCCCCGAGATCGAGGTGGTGGGGCAGGCCGGCGACGGCCGCCAGGCGGTGGAGATGGCCCGGGACCTCGACCCCGACGTGGTGGTCATGGACATCCGGATGCCGGAGCTGGACGGGCTGGCCGCCACCGGCGAGCTGGTCGGCGCCCGCGCCGCCGCCGGGGCCGACCCCGCCGAGCTGCGGCCGAAGGTGCTGATCCTGACGACGTTCGACCTCGACGAGTACGTCTACGAGGCCCTCGCCGCGGGCGCCAGCGGGTTCCTGCTCAAGGACGCCTCGGCCGCCGACCTGGTCAACGGGGTGCGGGTGGTCGCCTCCGGGGAGGCGCTGCTGGCCCCCTCGGTCACCCGGCGGCTGATCGGCGACTTCGCGCGGCGGCGGCACCACCAGCGGCCCAGCCCCGCCGCGACGGCCTCGCTGACCCCGCGCGAGCTGGACGTGCTGCGGCTCATCGCCAAGGGCCTGTCCAACGCCGAGATCGCCGCCGAGCTGGTGCTGGCCGAGCAGACCATCAAGACCCACGTCGGCCACGTGCTGACGAAGCTGTCCCTGCGCGACCGCACCCAGGCGGTCGTGTTCGCCTACGAGAACGGCCTGGCCGGGTAGGGCCGGGCCGTCGCCCGTCGGCGTCCCGGAGTCGGCGGGAGGGGTCAGCGGGAGGGGTCCAGCAGCAGCTTGCCGGTGGTGCGGCGGGCCCGCAGGTCCTCGTGCGCCCGGCGGACCTCGGTGAAGCCGTACTCGCCGCCGGGCACCGCCTTCAGCCGGCCCTCGGCGACCAGGCCGAACAGCTCGTCCAGCGCCTGCCCCATCACGTCGCCGGGCAGCTGGAAGACGTGCGCCAGCCACATCCCGGCGACGGTGGTGGAGTACTTCATCAGGTTGGCGGGCTGCACCGGCTTCGGCGCCTGCCGCGACGCCATGCCGTAGAACGCCAGCCGCCCGAACGGCGCCAGCGCCTGGAGGCTCTGGTCGGTGACGGTGCCGCCGGTCATCTCCAGCACCACGTCCACGCGGCGGCCGCCGTTGGCCTCGATGAGGGCGGACTTCATGTCGGGCTCGCCCGCGTCGACCGCGACGTCCGCGCCCAGCGACAGCGCCAGGTCCCGCTTCTCCTTCGAGGACGCGGTGGCGATGACGCGGCCCGCGCCCCACGCCTTGGCCAGCTGCACGGCCAGGGTGCCCACTCCCCCGGCGGCGGCGTGCACGACGACCGACTCGCCCGGGGCCAGGTGGACGCTGCGGCGCAGCAGCAGCCACGCCGACGCGCCCTGCACGACCATGGCGAGCGCGGTGGCGTCGTCGACGCCCTCGGGCACGTTCCAGGCCATCGCCTCGGGGGCCACGGCCTTCTCGGCGTAGCCGCCGGTGCCGACCAGCGCGACGACGCGGCGGCCGTCGGGGGTGCGGCCGACGACCTCGCCGCCGGGCACCAGCGGCAGCTCGGCGGCGGACAGGTAGCTGTTCTCGGCCTGGTGGGTGTCGGCGTAGTTGATCCCGGCGCGGGAGACGTCGACCAGGACCTGGCCGGGCCCGGCGACCGGGTCGGGCAGGTCGGCGAGGGTCAGGACCTCGGGGCCGCCGAACTCGGTGATCTGGATGGCGCGCATTTCTCCCTCTCTGGTTCAGCGCGGGCCGGGGACGCCGCGGAACTTGAACGGTTCGCTGGGACGACCTGGCACAACGAACCATGCCTCACCCGTTCCCTCCGCGTTCAGGATTCCCAGGAACGCGTCGACGACGGCGGAGACCTCCAGGATCGGGAAGTTCGTGGAGACCAGGTGGTCCTTGATGTGGTCGATGATGTCGGTGTGCGCGAACGACGGGCACAGCGCGTTGACCCGGATGTTCTCCGCGGCGTAGGCGGGGCCGAGGGAGCGGACCAGGCCGACCACGGCCGTCTTGTTCGCCCCGTAGACGGGGTCGAGCGGGATGGGCGTGAGCCCGGCCATGCTCGCGGTGGCGATGATGTCGCCGCCGCCCCGGGCGCGCAGCGCGGGCAGCGCGGCGTGGACGCCGTAGACGACGCCGTCGAGGTTGACGGCCATCGCGCGGCGGTACCGCTCGACGTCGAAGTCGTCGCCGAGGGTGAAGCCGCTGGCGACCCCGGCGTTGAGGAACGCGAGGTCCAGGCCGCCGAAGCGCTCCACGGCCGTGGCGACCGCCGCCTTGCTGTCGTCGGGTTCGCGCACGTCACAGCGGACGAAGGCCGCGTCCAGCTCCTTGGCCAGCGCGCCGCCGCGTTCCCGGTCGACGTCGGCGAGCACCAGGTGCGCGCCCTGTTCGGCCAGCTTCCGGGCGACCGCCGCCCCGATGCCGTTGGACCCGCCCGTGATCAGAGCGACCTTGCCCGCGCCCTCGAATGCCATGGGACCCTCCACAAGTAACTGACTCGTCAGTTACTCTAGCGGAATGGACTTCGGTTTGAGCGAACGGGCCCAGGACTACCTCGGCCGCCTGACGGACTTCATGGACTCCCACATCTACCCCGCCGAGCCGGTCTACGCCCGGCAGCGGGCCGACCTGATCGCCAAGGGCGAGGAGCACACCGTCCCGCCGATCGTGGAGGAGCTGAAGGCCGAGGCCCGGTCGCGGGGCCTGTGGAACCTGTTCCTGCCCGGCAGCACCGACCCCGAGCACGGGCTGAGCGTCACCGACTACGCCTCGCTGGCCGAGGTGACCGGGCGTTCGCCGCTGCTGGCCCCGGAGGCGACCAACTGCGCCGCCCCCGACACCGGCAACATGGAAGTCCTGCACATGTTCGGCACCCCCGAGCAGAAGAAGCGGTGGCTGGAACCGCTGCTGAACGGCGAGATCCGGTCGGCGTTCGCGATGACCGAGCCGGAGGTGGCCTCCTCCGACGCCACCAACATCGCCACCCGCATCGAGCGCGACGGCGACCACTACGTCATCAACGGCCGCAAGTGGTGGATCACCGGCTCCGCCGACCCGCGCTGCAAGATCATGATCGTGATGGGCAAGACCGACCCCGACGGCCACCCCTACCGGCAGCAGTCGATGGTGCTGGTGCCGATGGACACCCCCGGCGTGGAGGTCGTCCGGGCGCTGCCCGTGTTCGGCTACCACGACCAGGAGGGCCACTGCGAGATCCGCTTCACCGACGTGCGCGTCCCGGTGGAGAACCTGATCGCGCAGGAGGGCGACGGCTTCATGATCGCCCAGGCGCGGCTCGGGCCCGGCCGCATCCACCACTGCATGCGCGCCATCGGCATGGCCGAACGGGCGCTGGAGCTGATGTGCCGTCGCGCGGTGTCGCGGGTGGCGTTCGGCAAGCCCCTGGCCGCGCAGGGCGTGGTGCGCGAGCAGATCGCCGAGTCCCGCATGGCGATCGAGCAGGCCCGGCTGCTGACCCTCAAGACCGCCTGGCTGATCGACGAGCAGGGCGTGAAGGCCGCCCGCTCCGAGGTCGCCGCGATCAAGGTGGTGGTGCCGCGCGCCGCCCTCCAGGTCGTGGACCGCGCGATCCAGGTCCACGGCGGCATGGGGGTGTCGGAGGACACGCCGCTGGCCGCGATGTGGGCGGGCCTGCGGACCCTGCGGCTCGCCGACGGCCCCGACGAGGTGCACGTGCGGTCCGTCGCGCGCGCGGAACTGGGTAAGTTCACCGGTTGATGGCTAACGCAACGGGGGACGCGGCTCCGGGTGTGCGGCGGCGCATGCCGCACGCCCGCCGCCGCGAGCAACTGCTGAGGGTCGCGCTCGGCGAGTTCGGGCGGCGCGGCTACCACCTGACCCAGATGGAGCACGTGGCCGCCGCCGCGCAGGTCTCCAAGGCCCTGCTGTACCAGCACTTCGACTCCAAGGAGGCGCTGTTCGCGCAGGTCACCGAGGCGATCGTGGCGGACCTGACGGCCCGGCTGAACGCGGCGGTGCTGGCCGAGCAGTCCTCGATGGACGGCATCCGCGCGATGGTGCGGGTGCTGTTCGACTACGCCACCGCCGAGCCGGACGCCTACAACCTGGTGATCACCCACCTCGACAAGCCCGAGGTGGGGCTGGAGCTGCGGGACCTGCGCGACCGGCTCGGGGAGGCGTTCGCCGACCTGCTGCTGCGCCGCCGCCGTTCGGACCCGACCCTGTCCCCCGCCGCGCTGGCCGCCAACGAGCGCCGCGCCCGGCTGCTGGTCCCGCTGATGTACGGGTCGATGCTGTCGATGGTGTCGTGGTGGCTGGAGCACCCCGACACCGCGCGCGAGCGCGCCGAGCAGATGGCGGTCGAGTTCATCTGGCTCGGGCTGGACCGGCTGCGCTCGGGGGAACGCCTGCCCGCGCCGGGCAGGGACCCGGCGGGCAAAGACTCCCCCATGGCCACCGATCCCCGCTGATCCGCGCCGCCGCGCTGGTTAGGCTCCACCGGCGTGACGGCCGAGTCGGGGGACACGAGCGACGCGGGCACCGGCGGCCCGGGAGACCCCGGGGCGGACGCCGCCATGGAGGCCGCGCTGCGCGGCGGGGCCGAGCCCGGCGTCGGCGAGGACGCCTACGCCACGATGGACCTGGCGCTGCGGGTCGGCGAGCTGATGCTGGCGGGCGGCGACACCGCCGAGGCCGCCGACCTGGCGATGGCCCGGCTGGGCCGCGCCTACGGGCTGCCGCACCCCGAGACCAACGTGACCCTCGCCGCCGTCGGCCTGTCCTACCTGCCGCGCGGCGGCCGCCCCCCGGTCACCGCCGAACGCCGCGTCCGCCGCCGCCAGCCCAACTACACGCGCCTGGCCGCCATCCACGACCTGGTGCGCGACGCCGTCGCCGGAGGGCTCAGCCTCCAGCAGGCCAAGTACGGGCTGGGCGACATCATCGGGCGGCGGCCCGCCTATCCGGGGTGGGCGCAGGCGGGCGCGCTGTCGCTGCTGGGCGCGGCCGGGGCGGTGCTGGTCGGCGGCGGGTTCGTCGCGGCGTGCGCGGCGTTCCTGGCGACGCTGGTGGGCGACCGGACCGGCGCCTGGCTGGGGCGGCGCGGCATCGCCGACTTCTTCCAGATGGCGGTGGCCGCGGCGATCGGCACGCTGGTCACGGTGCTGCTGCTGGCGGTGGACGCCCCGGTGCGGTCGGGCACGGTGATCGTCGGCGTGGTGATCGCGCTGATCCCCGGCCGCGCGCTGGTGGTGGCGATGCAGGACGGCATCGCCGGGGACCTGGTCACCGGCACCACCCGGCTGGTGGAGGTGCTGTTCCTGATCACCGCGATCCTCAGCGGGATCGGCGCGGTGACCTATGTGGCGGCCCGGCAGGGCGTTCCGATCTCCCTGCAGAACCTGCCGTCGGCGCCGTCGTCGGTGGCCGCGCCGCAGACGCTGGGCGCGGCGGCCATCGCGGCGGCGTTCGCGGTGTACCACCTGGTGCCGCGGCGCTGGCTGCCGCCGGTCGCGCTGGGCGGGATGCTGAGCTGGGGCGCCTACGTGGAGCTGCGCGCGCTGGACCTGCCGTCGGCGCCGGCCACGTTCCTGGCCGCCACGCTGGTCGGCGCGCTCGGGGCGACCGCCGCCCGGCTGCGCCGCGTCCCGGCGCTGATCCTGGTGACGCCGTGCGTGGCGCCGCTGATGCCCGGGACGCTGATGTACCGCGGGATGATCCAGCTCACCGGCGGCAACGCGGGCCGGGGCGGGCTGATCCTGGTCGAGTCCCTGGCCACGGCGCTGGCGATCGGCGCGGGCGTCTACATCGGCGGCGAGCTGCTGCGGGTGGTGCGCCCGGCCCGCCGGATGCTGCGGCCCCGCCGCCGCGTCGGGGTCTGAGGGCCCGTTCCGGACCGGTCAGGAATCGAGAAGCGCGGATCCCCCGGCCGCCCTAGCGTGACGGGAACGCGACGACAGGGAGACGGCCGTGTCATTGCAGGTGAGCGTCATCGTGCTCGGCGTGCGGGATGTGGACCGCGCCAGGAGGTTCTATGTCGAGGGTCTGGGGTGCGAGGTCGACCAGGACTTCCCCGGCTTCGTCCGGTGCCGCCTGGGCGAGGGGTCCTCGATGCTCGCGCTCTACGAGTGGGAGGCCGTGGCGCGGGACGCCGGCGTCCCGGCGGAGGGAACGGGGTTCCGCGGCGTGTCGTACCACTTCATCACCGACTCCAGGGACGAGGTGGACGAGGTCATGCGGACCGCGGAGGCCGCCGGCGGCACCGTGGTCACGGCGGCGGCCGCCGCCGACTGGGGCGGGTACTCCGGCTGCTTCCGCGACCCGGACGGCCATCTGTGGAAGGTCACCACCGCAGCCTGACCGCCCGGGAAAAGCGAACGGCGACCGGGGGATGCCCCCGGTCGCCGTTCGAAGCTCAGGAATTAGAGCGGCATGACGTTCTCAGCCTGCGGGCCCTTCTGGCCCTGGGTGATGTCGAACGACACGCGCTGGTTCTCGTCGAGGCTACGGTAGCCCTGGGTGGCGATGGCCGAGTAGTGGACGAACACGTCCGGGCCGCCGCCGTCGGGCGCGATGAAGCCGAAGCCCTTTTCGCCGTTGAACCACTTCACGGTACCTTCAGCCATGATCTTTCTCCTTGCGATAAAGCCTCACCGGCCGCCACCTCGGTGGCCGGGGCTGCGTGCGGACCCTTCTGCGATCCGCCCGATTCATCGGGAGAAAGCGAAAACGCCCGCCGTCCAGAACTTCCGCGGGCGCTTCGTCGAGCGAAACTACGAGGAACTGCTAAGACTGCAACGAGGTTGAGCCTACCCCATGGATCCGCGATTGGCACGGATCCACGGGACAGGTGGCGCAAGTCACAGCCAGGAGTTGCGGAACGGGGTCCGCGGCCTGCCCAGGTTGGGCTCGCCGATCAGCTTCCGGGAGGAGACGGCGTAGACGCCGTCGTTGGTGAACACCCAGACGATCTTCCGGTCCCACTCGACGTAGGTGCCGTGGGTCTGGTTGCCCAGCGCCCAGTCCGGGACGCGCGGGCTGTAGCCCTGCGGGACGAACTGGCCGGCGATCCGGGGCCGGCGGACGTCCCGCACGTCGAAGAACTGCACCCCGGCGTTGTAGAAGCCGTAGGCGAGCAGGCCGTTCGGCGGGTTGCCGGGCGAGGTGTAGTAGCCGGAGCGCTTGGGACCGAACGAGCCGCCGCGCTGGCAGTAGTCGGTGAACCCGGCCCCCTTGGGCGGCACCGGGCGGGGCAGCGCGCCGACGATGCGCGGCCGGGCCGGGTCGCGGACGTCGATCTGGAAGATCTCCTTGTACGGCTCGTGGCAGTCCTCGCCGAGGGGGTAGCCGCTGACGTACACCATGCCGGTCTTCGCGTACTGGGAGACGTCCACGTTGTCGGCCTCGGTGCCGCCGACCGACGGCGGCAGGTCCAGGTGGCCGACGGTCCGCATGCGGGCCGGGTCGGAGATGTCCAGCACGGTGAACCCGAACCCGCCCTGCGCGGCGAACGCGTACCGGCCGCCCCGCTCGACGGGCCTGGGGATGAACAGCGGCATGCGCGCGCCGTTCCAGGAGGTCTGGTTGCCGCACCGGGGGTTCTTCCGGTAGGCGGCCTCCTCGCCCTTGACCTGGCCGGGCAGGTGCCACTCGCCGAGCTTGCGCGGGTGCGCGGGGTCGGACATGTCCCAGGACTGGTAGCCGGGCGAGTACAGGTACGTGGGGACCTCGGTGTTGCCCCACGAGTCGCGGGGCGCGGTCGCGATGAACATGTACTTGTCGCCGGTGTAGTACGGCACGTCCAGCGACCCCGACCCCTGCTGGGGCCTGGTCATGTCGGGCTTGAGCGGGTCGGCCGCGGTCGCGTCGGTGGTGACCGTGGCCAGCAGCCGCCAGTCCTTCTTGCGCGGCCCGTCCAGCCGGTAGACCTTGAAGCCCTTCAGCGCGATCTTCTTGCGGAGCGCGGCGACCCCGGCGGGGTTGTTGAACTTGCTCCTGTCCACGCCGTCGCCCAGCTCGGAGACCTGCCGCCGCGCCTCGAAGCTCTGGACCATGACGTAGGCGTTGAGCCTCCTGTTCCACTGGATCGTGGACGCGCCCCACATGTCGTGCGGGGCCCAGGACGCGTTGCCCTTGCTCTCGTCGCCGTCGACGTCGTTGCGGGTCAGCTTCTCGACGACCTTCACCTTGCGGACGTCGGTGACGTCGTAGACGCGGCCCTCGCTCCGGTCGTACTGGAACAGATAACGCCGCCCCTTGAAGTCGACGACGTTCTGCCAGGAGTGGAAGTAGTCCGGCGTGAATTCCGGCCCCCGGTAAGCGGCCTCGACTTTCACCGGGCCGGACAGGTGGGACTTCGGGTCATAGCCCTTGGTCTTCGGGAACAGGTCCTGCGCCCCGCCGGGGAACGAGTGCCGTTCCTCGCCCGGCGGGGTGAGCGCGGGGTGCCGGAAGGTGCCGTCGAGCTGCATCCCGAAGCTGCCCGGATCCGGCTCCGAGGGCCGCCGGTCACCGCAGACGACGGGGACGTAGGGATCGGAGGGCGCGGCCTGGGCCGCGGTGGACCCGTTCACCGCGAGCGGCGCGACGACCACGGCCAGCGAACCGGCCGCCGCCAGGCGGATTTTCCTCATACGGAATTCCCTTCGTCGTCCCCCGCTTTTCAGGTAGGCGAGATCATCACGTTCGGCAGGGCATAACCGCCAATACCTTTGCTCGCGCCCGCTATAGCGAACCGGTTATCCGACGCGCGGCCCGTTCGAACGCCGCCGGGTCGGCCCCCGCCAGATGCCCGACCAGCCCCTCGACCGTGGAGGAGCTGACCAGCATGAACCCGGCCGCCCGCCACACGCCCCGGTCGCACACCCAGATCTGCCAGGCGGGGAACAGATCCCGAAGGATCACCAGCAGAACGTCCCGGGGCGTCACGGCGCGCCGCCGTTCAGAACGGCGTACACGGCCTTGCCCCCGGGCGTGAGCCGTCGGAACCCCCACGCAGCGCTGAGCTCGGAGACGATCGCGAGCCCCCGCCCGGTGAACGCGTCGAGCCTCAACGGCTTCACCCGTGGCTCGGCGTCACTCCCGTCCCGAACCTCGACGACGGGCCCGGCCTCCGACAGATAGAGCCGCAGGGAGATCACATCACCGGGCTCGCTGCCGTGTTTGTAGGCGTTGGTGACGAGCTCGGTGACCACGAGAACGGCGACCGCGACCCTTTCGTCCGCATATCCCTTGGCGTGTAGCCAGCCCCGAGCGAAATCCCGCGCACTCTTGATCGACTCCGCCACCGAAGCGATCACCAACATCGACGGATCACCCACTGTGACAGGCGGCGGACACGGCCCATTTGTGATCATGTTTCACACTTTCGAGCGGCTACTCTGCGTTTTCACAAGTAACGCACTCACAGGCGAACGGTTCTAGATAACCTGTCGATCCCAAACAAACCCGTTAACGATCTCCACTTGGCAGTAATAACGGGTTAACATCGGCCATGTGAGGCGATCATGACAGTGCCCCGCCGACGTGCGGCGACGTCCCCGGCACTGGCGGCATTCGGCCGCCAACTCCGGCGCTACCGGGAACGCGCCGGGTTGAGCCAGGCTCGTGTCGCGACGCGCACGGGAGTCACCCCGTCATTCGTCTCGCAGGTCGAGAGCGGCAAGAAACGGTGCAACCGGAAGTTCGTCGAGATCATGGATCCCGAACTGAAGGCGGGCGGCGCACTGCTCCAGCTCTATGACGACCTGGCCGACAACTCGTCGGGCGCCGCCTTCCCCAGCTGGTTCGACTGGCCATCCGTCGAGGCCGAGGCGGTGTCCCTGACTGAGTGGCAGCCGATGATCATCCCCGGACTGCTCCAGATCCCCGGTTACGCAGCCACCATCCTCTACGGCGACCAGGAAGCCGTTGCCGCCCGGCTCGCGCGCCAGGAGATCTTCACCCGGGAAGACCCGCCGCCTCCCATGTACCACCTGCTCCTGGAGGAGGGCGTTCTCAGACGGCAGGTCGGCGGTCCCGAGGTCATGCGCGAGCAACTCCTCCACCTGACACGCAGCGTCTCACCACGCCTCAAGATCCAGATCGTCCCCGAACGCGGCGGACACCTGGGCACCATCTGCTCGGTCGCACTGGCAAAACTGCCCAACATGGCGGAGATCGCCTACTACGACGTGATCTCACACGGTGTAACAGCCGAAGAACCCGAACATCTTCAACTTGTACATCAGGCACTGATGGAAGTTCGTGACCTCGCTTACCCGGGGGACGAGTCCCTGGAAATAATCCGCAAGGTGGTAAAAGAAAGATGGACTTGAGCACCGTCCAGTGGCGGAAATCCTCACGCAGCGGTGGGCAGGGCGGCAACTGTGTCGAGCTGGCGCACGTGCCCGGTGTCGTTGCCGTTCGTGACAGCAAGAAGCCTGACGGCCCCGTCCTCCTCATGGAACGGCACGAGTTCCACCGGATTGCCGCTGCTATCAGGGGTATCTAGACGGACGCGATCCAGGAGGTGTCTAAAACATGGAGCGGAGTACCGCTGGCTGGCGAACGTCTTCATACAGCGCTGGGCAGGGCGGTAACTGCGTCGAGCTGGCGCACGTGCCCGGGGTCGTTGCCGTTCGTGACAGCAAGAAGCCTGACGGCCCCGTGCTTCTCATAGAGCGCCATGAGTTCCGTCGGATCACCGCCACCATCAAGGGCTACTAACCCGACACGATCCAGCGAGGAGCCTCAGCCATGGAGCTACGCACTCTCGGCTGGCGCAAGTCTTCCCACAGCGCCGACAATCAAGGCAACTGCATCGAACTGGCGGACGTCCCGGGCGTCGTAGTCGTTCGCGACAGCAAGATGCCGGACGGCCCCGTCCTCCTCATGGAACGGCACGAGTTCCGCCAGGTCGCTGATGCCATCAAGCTTTTCTAGCGCTCCGGCCGCAGGTGGGGATCTTGGCTCGGTGAGCGGCTGGACGTGGGACGGCCACCGTCGTGATGGCGATGGCCGTCCCACGTGGGTATAGAGGCGGCGGCTGTTACTGCTCGTCGTAGTGCGCGCGTGACTGCGCCACATAGTCGCGGTGGGCCTCCGCCCAGCGGATCAGCGAGCCGACCTCGGTGGACAGCGTCCGGCCGACCGGCGTCAGGGAGTAGTCCACGCGCGGCGGCGAGCTCGGGGTGACGGTGCGCACCACCAGGCCGTCGCGTTCCAGGCTGCGCAACGTCAGCGTGAGCATGCGCTGGGAGATCCCCTCGATGCCGCGCTGCAACTCGGAGTAGCGCCGCGGGCCGTCGCCGAGCAGCGCCATGACCAGCACGCTCCACTTGTCCCCGACCCGGTCCAGGACGTCGCGCAACTGGCAGGTCGGGGTCGCCGCGCCCACCGGACCGGCCGCGGAACGAACATCGATGTTCGTTCCGTAGGACAAAGTGCCTTCTTCCGTCATGACGGCATTGTCGATCAGACTCTCGGTGCGCACAACACGTAACCAACGCACAGAAAGTGCGGTACTGATGATCCTGAATCTCGACGCGCCGCCGCGCCGGTCCGGGCCCCGCCCGACGACCACCGGCCGCGAGATCCCGCACGACCAGCTCGACCAGTTCTCCCCGCCGGAGATCAGGGCCGCGCTGGTCCGTGAGGCCGAGTCGCTGCCGGGGGTGTTCACCGGCCCCAGCCAGGTGTCGGAACCGTCCTCGCTGGCCCTGCGGCTGCACCGGCCGGCCGGCCCGTGGGAGGCGTTCCTGCATCCGAGCCCCGACGAGTTCGGCCACATCCGTCGTGCCGGATTCATGCACCTCACGGTGCCCCTGCCGCTGGTGGCGGCGCTCACCGGCGGCGGCTGGGCCGAGCGGCATCCGATCAGCCTCCGGCCGCAGTGGCCGGACACGATCGTGATGTTCTACGCGCCGCGCGACGAGGCCGAGCTCGCCGTGGCCGTCACGGTCCTTCGCGCCTCCTGGCGGCAGGCGTCCGTTTCCCCTGACGAGAAGGAATGAGAAAGACATGCGCGCAGTGGCGTTCCACGACTTCGGTGAGGCCCCGGTCCTGTCCGGCCTGCCCGTTCCCGGGCCGGGAGCCGGCGAGGTGCTCGTGCGGGTCGGCGCCTCCTCGCTCAACGGCTTCGACCTCGGCGCGATGGGCGGGTTCCTCAAGGGGGTGTACGAATACGAGTTCCCGGTGGTCGTCGGCAAGGACTTCGCCGGAACGGTGGCCGCCGTGGGCGAGGGCGTGAGCGACCTGGCCGTCGGTGAGGCGGTGTTCGGCGTCGTGATGCGCCCGACGCTGGGCCAGGGCGCCTTCGCCGAATACGTCGCGGTGAACGCGGCCTACGGCGTCACCCGGATCCCCGAAGGTCTCGACGAGACCCGCGCGGGCGCGCTGGGCCTGGCGGGCACGGCCGCGCTCAACGCGGTGGACGCGGTCTCCCCCGCCCCGGGCGAGACCGTCCTGATCTCGGGCGCGACCGGTGGCGTCGGCGCGTTCGCGGTGCAGCTCGCGGCGGCCCGCGGGGCACGCGTCATCGCGACCGCCGAACCCGGGGCCGAGGCCGCGTTCGTCACCGCCCTCGGCGCGGCCCACGCGGTCGGCCGCACCGGCCTGACCGCACGGGTCCGGGAGATCGCGCCCGGCGGTGTGCACGCGGCCGTGCATCTCGCCGGTGACGGCCCGACCGTGTCCGGGCTGGTCGCCGATGGCGGGCGGTTCACGTCCACCGTGCACTTCGCGCCGGGGGACGCCGACGCGCGCGGTGTCAAGGCCACCACCATCATGTCCGACCCGACCCCCGAGACCCTCGCCCGGCTCGCCGCCGACGTGGTCGCGGGCCGCCTGCGCGTCCCGATCGCCCGCGGCTACGCGCTGCCCGAGGTCGCACAGGCGATCACCGACTTCACCGGCAGGACGCTCGGCAAGCTCGCCGTCACGGTCTGAGCGAGGATCGCCGTGCCGGCCGGGACGAGAAGGCCGTCGCGGGCATGGCGGCCCCCGCCGTCGAACCCCTCGGCGGCTTCCGGAAGATGGCCGCGGCCTTGGCCGCCGGGGCGGGCAGCGGCCAAGGATGTCTACCGGGCGGGTCGCCTCGCCCCCACGCCGTACATCAACGCGAGTTTCAGGTGGTGGTCGGGCAGGCGCCACCATCCGGGCGCCGCGCGGACCATCTCGTCCCAGCGGCGGGTGTTGAGCCAGTCGGTCTCCCAGCACAGGCCGAGGTCGACGTTCAGGCCCGCGTCGTGGAGCGCTTTCATCACCTCCACCGGGGTGTGGCTCCACTGGTGGCTGACGGTGGCGCCTTCCACCACGCGTCCCGAACGGGAGGGGGCGTAGGTCTGCGGGTGGTCGGAGGTGATGGGCCGGTCGCCGGGCAGGTAGTCGTGGCGCAGCAGTCGTTCCCCCTCCTCCCCGATGGAGGGGGCGGCGGATTCGTCCAGGCCGATCGACAGCAGCAAGGGGTGGAACTCCATCACGTAGGCCAGCCCGCCGGGGCTCACCAGCCCGGCGACCACCTCGGCCCAGCGGCGCGTGTCGGGGAGCCAGATCAGGGCGCCGCGTCCGGTGTACACCACGTCGAAGGTGCGCCCGGCCAGGGCGTCCAGGGCGTCGTGGACATCGGCGCACACCCACTCGACGTCGACGCCGTGGCCGTCGGCGTTGCGGCGGGCCTCGCGCAGGCTGGCGGCGGAGAAGTCCAGCCCGGTGGCGTGGGCGCCCCGCTGGGCGAACGCGAGGGTCTCGGCGCCGTTGTGGCATTGCAGGTGCAGGACCGTGCGTCCGCCCAGCGGGCCCAGGTCCTGCCACTCCCGAGGGTGGAAGCGGGTGTGGGCCGGTCGCCGGTCCAGGTCGTAGAACTCGCTGTCGGCGTGGACGCGGGCGCGGGCGTCCCAGTTGGCCTGGTTGTCGGCCATGCGCTGCGCGATGACGTCGTCGTCGCCTTCGGTGGCGCTGTCGCCGGTCATGGTTCACCTCCGTGTCGCCGCAGATGGTCGGCCGGGCGGGTCGTGGGCGGGGTGGTGGCCCAGGTGAGGGTGCGGCGGGCGATCACGGTCAGGGCGTGGCGGCGGTAGGCGGCGCCGGCTCTGAGGTCGTCGGCCGGGTCGGCGGCCCGGGCCACCAGATCGGCGAAGTGCCCCACCACGTCCGCCGCCAGGGGACGGCCGGGCCCGCCCTTCCAGTCGATGTGGGCGGCGGCGAACTCCTCGGCCGCCCGGGCGCGCGCCGGGACCGGCCCGGCGGCGCCGATGCCGACCCCCACCCGGCACCGGTCGTGGTCCACCGTCAGGGCCAGCGAGCAGATCGCGGTGGTCATCGCGTTGCGGACGCCGACCTTGGCGAAGTACTGCGGCCCGTGCGCCGGGCGCAGCCACACCGCGCGGATCAATTCGGTGTCGGCCAGCGCGGTGCGGCGCTCACCCTGGTAGAAGCCGTCCGCGTCGATCAGGCGCGTGCCGCCGGTGGCCCCGGCCAGTTCGACGCGGGCGTCGCAGGCCAGCAGCACCGGGTGGCACACGCCCTTGGTCGCGGCGGTTCCCAGGTTGCCGCCCAGGGTGCCGCGGTTGCGGATCTGCCGGGAGCCGACGGTGCGCGCGGCCTGGGCCAGCCCCGGCAGCCGGGCCCCCAGCTCCTCGATCAACCGGGTGTAGGTGACCCCCGCCCCCACCCGCAGCCACCCGTCCGCCGGCTCCCACTCGGCCAGCTCGGCCACCGGTCCCAGGTCCAGCAACATCGCCGGGCGCAGCCGCCCGGCTTTGACCTCCACCATCACGTCGGTGCCGCCGGACACCGGCACCGCGCGCGGGCAGGCGGCCCTGACCTCCAACGCCTGCGCCCACCGCGACACCCGCACGAACTCCACACCCCACCCCTGCCCGCGCCCGGGCCAACCCTCCACCATCGCCGCACCAACAACGGGCCGCCGATCCGGCTCCGAGCGGTCATCCGCGGATGGCCTGCGGAGTTCCCGTCCGTCCAAGACGCGAACGCGGCCCCGGGGCGACGATGGCCTGCACGGAGCGGGCCCGCCGCGCCGTTTTCCGACAGGAGTCGTCGATGGCCGTTCGCCGTGTCGTGCCCAACATCCGGTCAGAGGCCGTGCGGGAGAGCCGGGAGTTCTACGGGCTGCTGGGCCTGGAGGAGGTCATGGACCTCGGCTGGATCGTGACGCTCGCCTCCCCGTCCAGCCCGGCGGCGCAGGTCAGCTTGGTGACCGGCGACAGGACCGCCCCGGTCACCCCCGACATGAGCGTCGAGGTGGACGATGTGGACGCGGCCTACGCGGTCATGCGCCGGAGCGGCGCGGAGATCGTGCACCCCTTGCGGGACGAGGAGTGGGGAGTGCGCCGGTTCTTCGTCCGCGATCCCGACGGCCGGGTGGTCAACGTCCTGGCCCACCGCTGAACGCGCCGGTCGCCGACGGTCGCGACCGATGCGACCGGCCGGGTCCCGGACGGCCTCGAACACCACCGCCCGCATCCGCCGCGCGGTTGAGCGTCGTGACCGCCCCGGGACGCGGCCACGGTGCCCGGCACCGCCGCCGGTCTCGACCACGAAGCCACACGTCCCCGCTCATACCGCGCCCGCGCAGTGCCGCGACACCTGCCGCAACGCCTCCAACAGCGCGGCCGGCCCCTCCACGGTGAAAGGCAGGCCGAGCGCGGCGAGGTAGACCGCCAGGGTCAGTGGCGTGGCCGCGCCGATGTGCAGCAGGCACCGCTCGTCGTCGAGGTGCTCGACCCTGGCCACCGGCGGTATCCGGTCGCTGACGACCGCGGCCGGGGCGTGCACGGTCGCGACCGTGCGGCAGGGACCCAGCGTCGAGGCCACACCCTTGGTCACGACATCGATCGCCTCGTCCGGCGGCAGTCGGCGGCCGGGAAAGGGCGGCCCCGGGGGCGTGCGCGGCGCGAGCCGGTCGATGCGGAACGTCCGCCAGTCCTCGCGGCCGACGTCCCAGGCCACCAGGTACCAGCGTCTCCCGGTCGCCACCAGCCGGTGCGGCTCGGTGTCGCGCAGGGTGGCGTTCCCGCCGTGGTCGCGATAGTCGAACCGTATCCGCCGCCGGTCCCGGCAGGCGGCGGCCAGGGTGGCCAGCACGTCGGCTTCCACGGCCGGGCCGTTCCCGGGCAGAGGCACCGTGGAGGCCGCCAGCGCGGCCACCCGGGAGCGCAGCCGGGCCGGCAGCACCTGGTCGAGCTTGGCCAGCGCACGCAGCGATGTCTCCTCGATACCCCCCACCGTCTGGGCCGCCGCGGTGCGCAGGCCGATCGCCACCGCGACGGCCTCCTCGTCGTCCAGCAGCAGCGGCGGCAGCCGGGCACCGGCTCCCAGCCGGTAGCCGCCCGCTGTGCCGGAGGTGGCCGAGACCGGATAACCCAGGTCGCGGAGCCGTTCGATGTCGGAGCGGATGGTCCTGGTGCTGACGCCGAGCCGGTCCGCCAGTTCCGGCCCCGGCCAGTCGGTGCGGGACTGCAGCAGCGACAGCAGCCGCAGCAGCCGCGCCGCAGGATCTTTGGTGACCACGCCGTCCAGCATTTCGCACCTCGCGGAAGTCCTGCTTCCGCAAGGGCTGCCATGGTGGGGCCTCCTCGAACCGAAAGGGAGATCATCCATGCATGCGGCAGTGGTGACGGGCGGATCGCGCGGGATCGGGCGGGCCGTGGTCGAGCGGCTGGCCGACGGCGGCGCCACGGTGGTGTTCAGCTACGTCGCCGACGAGCGGGCGGCCCGGCAGGTGGAACGGGCGTGCGGCGGGCGGGCCGTCGCCGTGCGCGCGGACGCGGCCGATCTGGACCAGGTGAAGCGGCTGCTGGCCACGGCGGACGAGGTGTTCGCCGACAGGGCCGCGGGTCCGCTGTCGGCACTGGTGAACAACGCGGGCGTCATCGACCATACGCCGATCGACCGGTTGACCCCCCAGGCGTACGAGCGGGTGATGGCGGTCAACGTGCGTGGTGCGTTCTTCACCGTGCAGGAGGCGGCGCGCAGGATGACCGAGGGCGGCCGGATCGTGAGCGTCTCCTCCACCGGCACCGCCTGGCCCAGCGCGGGCGAGTCGGTGTACGCCGCCAGCAAGGCGGCGATCGAGCAGCTCACCCGGGTCGCCTCCCGGGAACTGGGGCGGCGCGGGATCACGGTCAACGCGGTGTCACCCGGCCCCACCGACACCGACATGCTGCGCGCCGGCGCCCCGCCGGAGGCGGTGGCCGGAGTGGCGCGGATGACGGCCCTCGGCCGGGTGGGCACGCCCGCTGACATCGCCGCCGTCGTCATGCTGCTGCTCAGCCCGGACGCCGCGTGGCTGACCGGCCAGAACCTCGTCGCCGACGGCGGCCTGGTGTAGGGGCCGAACGGGACGTCACCGGCCGTACCGCAGGGCGTGGATGGTGATCGACCATTCGCACGCGCGGGCGGTCAAGGCGGCCCACGACCGGTCCGAGCCCGGGCGGGGCGTGCCTGGGCTCGCTCCAGGCGCCATGCGATCCGGGATGGCGACGGCATCCCGCTCGCGGCCTCGCGGACCGGGTGGGCCGACCAGGGTGACGTCCGCGAGGCGTTCCCGGCCCTGGCCGCCGCCATCATCTGCCGGCACCGCCTCCGACGCACACCGTGCCAGGAGTTCCAAGACCGCCAAGCGGTCGGCCGAGCACACCGCCCTCGTCCTCAAAGCTCCGTCCGACGCGCCCGCCACCGCCGGGGAGGCTCCCGTCACCGAACTCGTTCGCCGGCAGACCGCGCACCGGGATGAGCATCGCCCGGCGGCCGACGTGTGCCCGATCATGAGCGGGCATGTGCGTTCGGTTCGAGTCCCCACCGGCACCACCCGCTTCCGCCGGGTGGAACCAGGTCCCGCACCGGGGGGACAACGGACGGTCAGGCGAAGTCGGCCGCTGTCATACCGGCGGGGTGACCGGGCGGCCACTGCACGAGCTCGATCCGGTAGCCGTCGGGGTCGGTCAGCCACGACGTTCGCATGCCCGGTCCCAGGTCCGCCGGGGGCTCGGCCGTGACGCCCCCGGCCGCGAGGTCGGCGACCGTGGCGTCGAGGTCGTCGACCTGGACGACCAGGTGGTTGACGGCGCCGGTGTCCTTGACCGGACGCGCCGGGTCGTGGACGAGTTCGAGGCTGACGAACGGGTCGTCGGGCAGCTTGAGCATGGTCAGACTGCCGAACTCCGTCTCGGGGACACTGCCGAGAACGGCGTATCCGAGCGCGGTGTAGAAGGCGAGCGAGCGTTCCAGGTCGGTGACCCGCAGCCCGAGATGCAGCATGCGCATGCCCGGCAAGCTAGCGTCCCCGCCCAACGGCGTCACCACCCGCCACTGTCGCGCGGAGCCGGTGGACAGCGCGTTATGGGCGGGTGCCGACCTCGAACGTGTCCACGATCCAGGCGCGGGCCTGGTCGGTGCTGATCGCCCAGATCCCCGGCGGCCGGCCGCTGGAGCGCTACGGCCCCAAGCGGGTCCACGGGGCCGTGGGCTTCTTCGCCGGAGCCGCCGTCGTTCCCCGGCGTCTCCGCATCGTCGCCGCTTGGCCCCCACCAGGGAACGCGCGGAAGGCAGGTGTCATCACGCCGGGGCGGAGCCGAGCCCGCGGACGATCGCCCGGGCGACGGGTGAGGGGTCGCTGCCGTCCAGGGCGAAGCCTTCGGGAACGGCGATGCCCGGCTGGGACATCATCCGCGGTGTCGTCCCGGTGTGCGGCCAGGTCGCGGTGTGGACCATGAACGGGTGCAGCAGGTACACGTCACCGGCCCGGCCGGTGACGTGGGCGACCGGCCGGTGCAGCACGGAGGGCCGCAGCCGCCGGGCCGCCTCGCCGCCGCTCATCCCGGCCGGGCCGGCGGCGGCCAGGATCGGGGGGATGTACAGGTGGGAGCCGACGACGAGCCGCGTGGGCGCGTCGCCGGGGCCGGTGTCGGAGAACAGGAAGAAGGCGGTCAGGCCGCGTCCGGTGGAACGCACGTCGGTCCAGTAGTCCTCGCCGCCCCACCGGTTGCCCTCGATGTGCCAGCCGGTGTCGCCCGGCCAGTCCGGGGAGGGGAACCGCACCGGCATCCCGCCGTGCGCGGGGATCGGGGCCTCCCACCGGCCGGGGCCGACCAGCGTGTCGACGGCGTCGAGGAGGGCCGCGCCGCCCGCCGCGACGGCGAACGGCCCCGACGGCGGGCACTCGGCCTCGACGCTGGGGATCCGCCATGTGCCGCGGTCCGCCCGGTCGATCCGGTGGGACTCCAGCGCCGACCAGATCACCTCGCGGCACGCCGCGGCGGTGTCGGCGTCGAACGCCCGCCGGATCACCGCGTAGCCGTCGCGCACAAAGCCTTCAACGTCCATCCGACCAGCATCCCGGGCGCCCTCGCCACGTCAACCGGATATCGGGGTGGGACAGGAAGGCGCGCGCCTCGGCGGGTCCGTGTCCGTGGAAGTCCCCGAACGTTATTCCAGGCGACGTTCGGCCCGAGGAGGTCCCATGAGGCCCCGCACGGAACACGCGCTCATCGGCCGGAGCGGCGAGTGCCGCCGGCTCACCGAACTGGTCGGGCAGGCACGCGGCGGGGAGGGCGGCGCGCTGGTCCTGACCGGCGACCCCGGGATCGGCAAGAGCGAGCTGCTGGAGCACGCCGTGCGGCTGGCCGTGGGCTTCCGCGCGATCCGCGCCGGTGGGGTCCCCTCGGAGGAGGACCTGACCTACGGGGCGGTGCACCGGCTGGTGCGGACGCTGGCCGAGGGCGTCCCCCACCTGCCCCCGGCGGCCCGCCAGGCCCTGGAACGGGTGCTGGGGCGGCGCACCCCGCCGCCCCGGGAACGGCTGCGGGTCGCCGTCGCGACGCTCGGGCTGCTGACGCGGGCCGCCGCCCGGCGTCCCCTGCTGGTCCTGCTGGACGACCTGCAGTGGGTCGACGCCGAGTCCCGGCGGGTCCTCGGGTTCGTCGCCCGCCGCGTCGGCGCGGAACGGGCGCTGGTCCTGGCCGCCACCGACGGCGACCCCGCCGCGCTGATGCCGGGTGTGCCGGTGCTGCCGCTGCGCGGCCTGGACGAGGGCGACTGCCTGCGGCTGATCGCCGAACGCTGGCCGACGCCGGTGGCGCCGGGCACGCCCGAGGTGCTGGTGCACGCCGCCGACGGCAACCCGCTGGCGCTGCTGGAGCTGCTGCGCACGCTGAGCCCCGCGCAGCTCGGGCAGCCCGCCCTGCTGCCCGACCCGCTGCCGCTCGGCCCCCGGCTCACCGCCGCGCGCCTGGCCCGGTTCCGCCGCCTGCCCGCCGGGTGCCGCCGCCTGCTGGTGCTGCTGGCGGCCGAACCCCGGCTGGAACCGCTCGCGCTGGTCCACGTCACGCGCCGGGCCGGGCTCGACCCGGCGGCGCTGGCGCCCGCCGCCGAGGCCGGGCTGGTGACGCTGTCGGCCACCGCCGTGCGCTTCCGGCACCCGGACCTCGGCCGGGTGATCTACCAGGGGGCCGACCTGGCCGAACGGCACTGGGCGCACGAGTCGCTGGCGCGGGCGTTCGCCGAGACCGGCGACGAGCGGCGGACCTGGCACGAGGCGGCGCTGGCGCCCGGCGCCGACGACGGGCTCGCCGACGAGCTGGAACGCCAGGGCGCCGAGGCCCGCCGGCTGGGCGAGCAGGCGCGGGCCGCCGCGCTGCTGGAGCGTTCGGCGTGGCTGAGCCGGGACGGGGAGCGCCGCGCGCGCCGGTTGCTGGGCGCCGCCGACTGCGACCTGCGGGCGGGCCGCCCACGGCGCGCCGCGCGGCTCCTGGACCGCGCGACGCCCCTGGCCGGCCCGGACCTGCGGGGCCGTCTCCAGTACCTCCAGGGCGTCATCGCGCTCCGCCAGGCCGCCGCCCCCGACGCCTTCGACGCGCTGCTGTCGGCCGCCGGGCACCTCGCCGGGCACGACCGGCCGCTCGCGGCCAAGGCCCTGGTCGCGGCCGGGGAGGCCGGGCTGTACGCGGGCGACGCCGCGCTGCCGGTGCGGGCGGGGCGGCGGCTGCCGGCGCTGCTCGGCGACGCCCCCGGACCCGACCGCGCGGAGATCAGGTTCGCCGCCGACTTCCTGCTGGGCGTGGCCGGCTCGTTCGAGGGGCGCCTCGCCGAGGCGGTGCCGCGGCTGCGCCGCCTGCTCGACGCGGCGGACCGGATGACCGACCCGCAACTGCTGACCTGGGGCGCCTACGGGGCGCTGTTCGCCGCCGACGACGCGCGCGCCCGCGCGCTGGCGTCCAGGGCGGTGGCGCTGGCGCGCGCGGCGGGCGACACCGCCACGATGGCGCACGCCATGCAGTACCAGGCGTATCCGGAGTGCTGGCTGGGCGGGCCCGCCGCCGCGACGCGCACCGCCGCCGAGGGGCTGCGGCTCGCCCGCGAGACCGGGCAGCTCAACTGCGCCCGCACCCTGATGGGCACGCTGATGCTCGCCGCGGGACTGACCGGCGACGCCCGCGCCTGCGGCCGGTACGCCGACCGCGTGGTGGACGAGGCGTCCGAGCACGGTCTGGGCCTGGCGTCGTCGCTGGGGTTGTGGGGGCTGGCGCTGCTGAGCCTGGCCGAGGGTGACTGGGCGCGGGCCGCCGAGCGGCTCGGCCAGGTCACCCGCCCGGACGTGGGGCATCCCGGCGTCGCGGTGGAGGCCGTGCCGACCTATGTCGAGGCCGCGGTGCGGGCCGGGCGGCGCGAGCGCGCCGAACGCGCCGCGGCGGCGTTCGACCGGTGGGCCGGTCAGATCGGCCGGGGCTGGCCCGTCGCGCTGGCGGCGCGCTGCCGGGCCCTGCTGGACACCGGCGACCCCGACCGGCACTACCGGGAGGCCCTGCGGCTGCACCGGTCCGGCGGCCGGGAGCTGGAACGGGCCCGGACCTCGCTGCTGTACGGGGAGCACCTCAACCGGGAGCGCCGGCGCGGGGAGGCCCGCGTCCAGCTGCGGGACGCGGCGGACGTGTTCCGGCGGCACCGGGCCGGGCCCTGGCTGGAACGCGCCCGGGCCGAGCTGCGCGCGGGCGGCGACGGCGAACCCGACCCGGCCGCCACCGACGCCGTGCTGACGTCCCGCCAGCGCCAGATCGCGCGGCTGGTGGCGGAGGGCGCGACCAACAAGGAGGTGGCGGCCCGGCTGTCGCTGAGCCCCCGCACCGTGGACCACCATCTGCGCCACGTCTTCGCACGGCTCGGCATCACCTCGCGCACCGACCTGGTCCGCCACTTCGCGACCGGGAACGACACCCGCTGAGAACGGGCCTCTGGTGCGCACCGGGCACGGCATCGACGCTCCGGCGGCGTCGGCACCGCGTCTCCGCCCACCGCCCAATCGGTGGGGGCATCGGTGACATCGCCGGGTCCGGAGCGCCAGGTCGAACGGCCCGCCGGTGCTCGCCGCGCCGAAACCACTGCCAGACGCGCGTCCCGCGCGGCGCCCGTGCGATTCGGGCCGCCGAGGCGTATCGGGGCGCCGCGGTCCCGGCTTTACTGGCGCGTCCCGCTCCCAAGGAGGCCTCATGCGCCTGTCCCCCGCCCTCCCCGTCGCCGTCGCAGCGCTCGCCGCCGCCCTGCTGCCCGCTCCGGCCGCCGCCGCGCAGGTCCGCGAGTACGTCGCCATGGGCGACTCCTACTCGTCGGGCACCGGTGCCGGCGACTACACCGACATCGCGTGCACCCGCAGCCGCAACGCCTATCCGGCGCGGTGGGCCGCGGCCAACTCCCCGGGCGCCTTCAGGTTCGTCGCCTGCGGGGGCGCGCGGATCCCCGACGTCCAGAACACCCAGCTCCCGGCCCTGACCTCCGCCACCGAACTGGTCAGCATCAGCATCGGCGGCAACGACTCCGGCTTCGCCAGCACCATGATCAGTTGCCGGTACTTCTCGACCATCGCCTGCCAGAACGCGCTGCGGAACGCGGCCGTCTTCGTCCGCACCGAGCTCCCCGGGCGCCTCGACACGCTCTACACCGCGATCAGGACCCGCGCGCCCCGCGCCCGGGTCGTCGTGCTCGGCTACCCGTACCTGTACCGGGAGGGCGGCGTCTGCGCCGGCATGAACGCCACCAAGCGAGAGCTGATCAACGACGGGTCCGACCAGCTCAACGCCGTCATCGCCGACCGCGCCCGCGCCGCCGGCTTCGCGTTCGCCGACGCCCGCCCGGCGTTCGCGGGCCACGAGATCTGCACCGCCGACGAGTGGATCGACGGCGGCAACGTCCACCCCACGGCGGAGGGCCACGCCAAGGGCTACCTCCCGGCCTTCGCCGCCGCGACCGACGGCTGATCCCGGAACGGGACGGCGGCGCCCCCGCTCCCGGGGGCGCCGCCGTCGCGTGGCGAGGGTCAGGCCGTCACGGCGGCCAGGGCCTCGGCGGCCCGGTGGCAGTCGTGGAAGGTGCAGTACAGCGGGACCGGCGCGAAGCGGATCACGTCCGGTTCGCGGGCGTCGGCGATCACGCCGTGCTCCCTGGCCAGCCTGGTCACGGTCGTGCGGGCGTCGGCGACGCGCACCGACAGCTGGGTGCCGCGCGCGGCCGGGTCCGGCGGCGTGAGCACCTCGATCGTGCCGATCTCCGCGAACCGGTCGGCCAGGTAGCCGGTCAGCCGCAGGCTCTTGGCGCGCAGGGCCTCCATGCCGACCCGGTCGAAGATCTCCAGCGAGACCAGCACCGGGGCCAGCGACAGGATCGGCGGGTTCGACAGCGCCCAGGCGTCGGCGGACGCGGGGTGGGAGATCTCGGGGTCCATCCGGAAGCGGACCGCCGGGTCGGTGCCCCACCAGCCCGACAGCCGGGGGATGTCCGGGTTCCCGACGTGGCGTTCGTGGACGAAGCAGCCCGCGACCGCGCCGGGGCCGCTGTTGAGGTACTTGTAGGTGCACCAGGCGGCGAAGTCCACGTCCCAGTCGTGCAGGCGCAGCGGGACGTTCCCGGCCGCGTGCGCCAGGTCCCAGCCGACCACCGCCCCGGCGGCGCGGCCCGCCTTGGTGAGGGTCTCCATGTCCATGAGCTGGCCGGTCAGGTAGTTGACGCCGCCGAGCATCAGCAGCGCCACCGTGTCGCCCTCGCGTTCCAGGAACGCCACGACGTCCTCGGTGCGCAGGTTCTCCTCGCCGTCGCGGGGGCGCAGCCGCACGACCGCCGCCGCCGGGTCCAGGCCGTGGTGGACGGCCTGGCTCGCGACGGCGTAGGAGTCGGAGGGGAACGCCGTGTCCTCGATGACGATGCGGGTCCGCGCGCCGGACGGCCGGTAGAAGCTGGCCATCATCAGGTGCAGGTTGACCGTGAGGGTGTTCATCGCCACGACCTCGTGCGGCAGCGCGCCGACCAGGCGGGCGGCGGGCTCGCGCAGCAGCTCGTGGTAGCTCACCCAGGGGCGGCGGGCGTCGGTGTGGCCCTCCACGCCGTACTCGGCCCAGTCCTGGAGCTCCTCGGCGACGCGGGCCGCGGTGGCGCGCGGCTGGAGGCCCAGGGAGTTGCCCGCGAAGTAGGCGCACTCCTCGTGGTCGCCACCGGGGGCCGACGGGATCAGGAACTCCTCGCGCAGCGTCGGCAGCGGGTCGGTCGCGTCGAGGCGCCGGGCCTCCTGCTCTCTGGTGCTCATCGCTCGTTCTTTCCTTCGACCAGGTCCAGCGCGATGTCCACGATCATGTCCTCCTGGCCGCCGACCATGCCGCGGCGGCCGACCTCGACGAGGATGTCCCGGGTGTCCAGGCCGTAGCGCCGGGCGGCGTCCTCGGCGTGCCGCAGGAAGCTGGAGTACACGCCCGCGTAGCCGAGGGTCAGGGTCTCCCGGTCCACCTGGACGGGCCGGTCCTGGAGCGGGCGCACGATGTCGTCGGCCGCGTCCATCAGCTTGAACACGTCGCAGCGGTGCTTCCAGCCCATCAGGTCGGCGACCGCGACGAACGCCTCCAGCGGGCAGTTGCCCGCGCCCGCGCCCATCCCGGCCAGGGAGGCGTCCACGCGGCGCACGCCGTTCTCGACGGCGACGACGGAGTTGGCGACGCCCAGGCCGAGGTTGTGGTGGGCGTGGATCCCGATCTCGGTCGCGTCGTCCAGCACGTCGCGGTAGGCGCGCACGCGGTCGCGGACGCCGTCCATCGTCAGCCGCCCGCCGGAGTCGGTGACGTACACGCAGTGCGCGCCGTAGGACTCCATCAGCCTGGCCTGCCCCGCCAGGGTCTCCGGGTCGGCCATGTGCGACATCATCAGGAACCCGGCGACGTCCATGCCCAGCTCGCGGGCGGTGGCGATGTGCTGGGCGGAGATGTCGGCCTCGGTGCAGTGGGTGGCCACGCGCACCGAGCGCACGCCCAGCTCGTAGGCGCGCCTCAGCTCGGCGATGGTGCCGATGCCGGGCAGCAGCAGCGTGGTGAGGACGGCGTTCTCCATCACCTCGGCGGCGGCGGCGATCCACTCCTCGTCCAGGTGCGCGCCGGGCCCGTAGTTGACGCTGGACCCGGCGAGGCCGTCGCCGTGGGCGACCTCGATCGCGTCGACCCCGGCGGCGTCGAGCGCCCGGGCGATCTCGCGGACCTGGTCGACGGTGTAGCGGTGCCGGATGGCGTGCATCCCGTCCCGCAGGGTCACGTCCTGCACGTACAGCTCGTGCGTCATCGCAGGGCCAGCCTTTCTGCCACGCGGAGGGCGGCCGAGGTCATGATGTCGAGGTTCCCGGCGTAGGCGGGCAGGTAGTGGGCCGCGCCCTCGACCTCCAGGAAGACCGAGACCAGGTTCCCGCCGCCCCCGGCCAGCCCGGCGAGCGGGTCGTCGTCGGCGACGGGGCGGATCTGCACCTTCTGCTTGAGCCGGTAGCCCGGGACGTAGGCGGCGACCTCGGCGACCATCTTCTCCACCGAGGCGCGCACCTGGTCGTGGTCGCAGTCGCCGACCGCGCAGTACACGGTGTCCCGCATGATCAGCGGGGGCTCCGCCGGGTTCAGGACGATGATCGCCTTGCCCCGGGCGGCCCCGCCGACCTCCTCCAGCGCCCGGGAGGTGGTCTCGGTGAACTCGTCGATGTTGGCGCGGGTGCCGGGCCCGGCCGACCTCGAGGCGATCGAGGCGACGATCTCGGCGTAGCGGACCGGCGTCACCCGCGACACGGCCGCGACGATCGGCACGGTGGCCTGGCCGCCGCAGGTGACCATGTTGACGTTGGGTGCGTCCAGGTGCTCGTCGAGGTTGACCGGCGGCACCACGTACGGGCCGATCGCCGCCGGGGTCAGGTCCACGACCCGCTTCCCGTACGGGGCCAGCACCTTCGCGTTGTGGCGGTGCGCCTTGGCGGAGGTGGCGTCCAGCACCACCGTCACGTCGGCGAACTCCGGCATCCGCACCAGGCCCTCGACGCCCTCGGCGGTCGTGGCGACGCCGAGGCGGCGGGCCCGGGCCAGGCCGTCGGAGTCGGGGTCGATGCCCGCCATGACGGCCATGTCGAGGGACTTCGAGGTCCGGATCACCTTGATCATCAGGTCGGTGCCGATGTTGCCCGATCCTAGGATCGCGACACGCTGCGCGTCCGGCATGGCCGTCCCTCCCTTCGGTCGTGGGTTTCGCTGTGGTGGTCGGTCTCCGCGCGGTGGTCGCCGCCGTGGCAGAACGCGGCGAACGCCGCCGTGGCGCGCTCGGCCAGCGCCACGGCCTCCGGGCCGGTCCCGGTGAGCGGCGCCACGCGCCGGTCGTGCAGGGTCCCGAACCGGAACGGCAGGTCCACCAGGTGCGCCGCGCCCAGCGGGACGCCCCGGCGGGCCAGCGGCGAGCGGTGCTCGAAGAGTTCCCGCCGCACCGGGGAGCCGTGGGCGCGGTGCCAGCGGGCCAGCTCGTTGGCGGGCCGGGTGAACACCACCTCGGTGCGCACGTCGGCCCGCGACAGGCTCCCGGGGTCGTCGGCCGCCCACAGCCGCGTCTCCTCGGCGGTGGTGGCGACCAGCAGCGGGACCCGCGCGGCCGTGCCGGAGCGGACGGCGTCCATCGGGTGGCGCGGCAGGATCTCGCCGTCCACGACCGGGGCGACCGGCAGCACGCCCTCGACGGGCGGCAGGGCCGCGACCGCCCTGGCCTCGGCGTCCAGCACCGCGCGCAGCGGGGCCGAGCGGGGCAGCGCGCGGCCGAGGGCGCGGCGGAACGCGGCGGTCCGCACGCGGGCCCCGCGTTCGGTGGCGAACCCGTACGGCAGCGCGCTCAGCAGCGCGGCCCGGTGGAACAGCCCGTGCGCGGCCGGGCTCGCCGTCAGCGCCAGCGCGGCGGTGGCGCCCGCGCCGTGCCCGGCGAGGGTGACGCGGGCGGGGTCGCCGCCGAACGCGGCGATGGTGTCGCGCACCCACTCCAGCGCGGCGATCTGGTCGCGGAGCCCGAGGTTGGCGGGGATCTCGTCGTCGTACCCGAACCCGAGCAGGCCGAGGCGGTGGTCGACGGTGACGACGACCAGACCGTGGTCGCGGGCCAGGACCTCGCCGCGGTGGATCGGCTGCGCACCGGACCCGGACACGAACCCGCCGCCGTGCAGGAACACCAGCACCGGGTGCGGGCCGGTGCCGGGGCCGGGCGTCCAGACGTTGAGGGTCAGGCGGTTCTCGCGGGCCGGGCCGGGCTGCGGCCCCAGGCCGGGCACCCACGCCAGGTGTCCGGGGCGCTGCGGGACGGGCGGGCCGAACGCGCGCGTCTCGCGCAGCCCGTTCCACGGCGCCGGCGGCGCGGGCGGGGCGAACCGCCGCGCGACCGAGGCGTAGGGGACGCCCCGGTAGACGGTGACGCCGTTCTCCCGGCCGCCGCGCACCGGGCCCGCGCCGGTCCGCACGACGGCGGACGCGGCGGCGGACGCG
>NZ_BCQR01000033.1 GCF_001552175.1 Actinomadura kijaniata NBRC 14229 | reverse complement strand
GTCCCCCAAGTGGGCTGACCTGCGCGTGTCGGGGTGGTGCTCGCTCGGGCGGTGCGTGCCGGGGCGGCGCGTATTGTCCCGGGTATGAGCTTTCTGTCCTATGACCCCTGGTCTCCGGAGTTCGTCGCCGACCCGTATCCGGCGCTGGCGCGGCTGCGGGACGAGCGGCCGGTGTTCTTCGACGAGCCGACGGGCCAGTGGGTCGTCACCCGCCACGCCGACGTGGACGCGCTGCTGCGCGACCGGCGGCTGGGCCGGTCCTACCTGCACGTCGCCACGCACGAGGAGTTCGGGCGGGTCGCCGAGCCGGAGTTCCTGCGCCCGTTCTGGGACCTGATCCGGTCGGGGATGCTGGACGTCGAGCCGCCCACGCACACCCGGCTGCGGCGGCTGGTGTCGAAGGCGTTCACCGCGCGGCGGGTCGAGGGACTGCGGCCGATGGTGCGGTCGCTGGCCGAGGAGCTGGTCGGCGCGCTGGTCGCCAAGGGCGGCGGGGACCTGCTGGCCGAGGTCGCCGAGCCGCTGCCGGTCAACGTGATCGCCGAGATGCTCGGCGTGCCGCGCGAGGACCGGCATCTGCTGCGGCCCTGGTCGGCCGACATCTGCGGCATGTTCGAGCTCAACCCGTCGGAGGAGGCCCAGCGCACGGCGGCGCGCGCGGCCGTCGAGTTCTCCGACTACCTGCGGGTGCTGGCGCGGGAGCGGCGGGCGCACCCGACCGACGACCTGATCAGCGCGCTGGCGCAGGTCGTGGACGAGGGCGACCGGCTGACCGAGGACGAGCTGATCGGCACCTGCGTGCTGCTGCTCAACGCCGGGCACGAGGCGACCGTCAACGCCACCGGCAACGGCTGGTGGTCCCTGTTCCGCAACCCCGGCGAGCTGGAGCGGCTGCGCGCCGACCACTCCCTGGTGCCCACCGCCGCCGAGGAGCTGATGCGCTACGACACCCCCGCGCCGATGTTCGAGCGCTGGGTGCTGGAGGACGTCGAGGTCGCGGGCGTCACCATCCCGCGCGGCGCGGAGGTTGCGCTGCACTTCGCCGCCGCCAACCGCGACCCGTCGGTCTTCGCCGACCCCGACCGGCTCGACCTGTCCCGCGACCCGAACCCGCACATCACGTTCGGCCTGGGCATCCACTACTGCCTGGGCGCGCCGCTGGCCCGCGTCGAGCTGACCGAGTCCTACGGCGCGATCCTGCGGGCCGCCCCGGCGCTCGCGCTCGTCGAGGAGCCGAGGTGGAAGCCCGGCTATGTGCTGCGCGGCCTGGAGGCCCTGCACGTGCGGGTCTAGGACAGGCCCTTCAGGGCGGGGGGCAGCGGCATCCCGACGGCCTGCGCCAGCCAGCCGAAGCCGCCCAGGCCGTGCGGGTCCGTCAGCTCGGCCGCCTCGCCCGCCGTGCACAGCGCCGTCAGGTAGGCGCGCGGGTCGCGGTGGGCGAGGTCGATCGGGGGCCGCGCGCCGGACACGCCGAGCGCGTGCAGCGCCTCCCGCTGCGTGGTCAGCAGGGACGCCGTCGCCCCGGCGCGTTCCCCGGCGGTCGCGCAGGCGTCCAGCGCCACGTGCGCGGTGACGTCGCACGACCCGTCCGGGACGGCCGGAACGGTCGCGCCGTCCCGGTATCCGGTCAGCGTCCCGTACACGGGCCGGGCGGCGCGCGTGTGGGAGTAGTCGATCGCCACGGCCAGGCCCCGGTCCAGGCGCCCGACCACCGACGCCCAGGCGGCGCAGCGAGGGCGGCCGACCTCGGCGCGGTCGCCCGGCTCGCGCAGAGGCCACCACCGCTCCAGCCACTCCAGGTCCTCGGGGGAGGGCGCGGGGCCGGGGCGTTCGACGCCGGTCGCCGGGTCCACCAGCACGACGCGCGGCCCGTCGGGGGTCTGCTCCACGACGTCCAGCGGGACGTTGTCCAGCCACTCGTTGGCGACCACCAGCCCCGTGATCGACTCCGGTGGGTCCGTCCGCCAGGCCACCGCCGGGGGCATGCCGCCCGGACGCGGCGCGACCTCCACGGCGACCGGGTTCAGCCGGGCCGCCAGGTCCGGCGCGGCCGACTCCAGGACGTGCGTCAGCACGCTCCCGCAGCCCGCGCCCACGTCCACCAGGTCCAGCCGGTCCGGACGGCCGAGCAGCGCGTCCACCTCGGCCAGCAGCCGGGCCAGCGCCGCCGCGAACCGGGGCGAGGCGTGCACCGAGGTGCGGAAGTGCTCGGCGGGACGCTCCCCGCGCCGGTAGAAACCCCCGTCCCCGTACAACGCCCGCTCCATCGCGTTCCGCCAGGTGTTCCACTCGGTGGGGATCGACGCAGCCACGATCCCGACGTTACCCCCCGGCGGGCTCCGCCTTGGGTCGCAGCGACATCAGCCTTGGGACCGATAACGGCTGACCAGCGCGAACGTAAGCTGACTCACATGCTCGGCAGGTTGTGGGAGTGGTGGCGGCACCGGCGTCTCCTGGTGGACGCCTTCTTCGCCGCGCCGTTGCTCCTGCTGGCGGCGCTCTCCCAGGGAGGGGACGGGGAGATCTCCACGCTCCCCGGCAGCGACTTCCTCGCCTACTGGGGCCTGCACGCGGGGCTGCTGCTCCCGCTGGTGGGGAGGCGCAGGTGGCCCCGCGCGATGTTCGCCGTCATCGCGCTGGTGTGCCTCGTGCAGTGGCTTGTGCGGATCCCCCTGGTGGTGGGCGATGTGGCGGTGCTCTACGGCCTGTACGCGGTCACCGCCTACTGCTCGTTCCGCTGGGGTCTGGGCGCTCTGCTGGTGACGCTGCTCGGCGGGGTGATGGAGGCTACGCAACTGGCGGTCTCGTCCCGCGATTTCCGCTTGAGCCTGACGCTTCTGAGCGTGGTCGGCGTGGGCGTGTGGCTGCTCGGCCTGCACATGCGGACCCGCCGCGCCTACCTGCGTTCGCTGGAGGAGCGCGCCGAGCGCCTGGAACGCGAGCGCGGCAACGAGCTCCAGGTCGCCCGCGCCGCCGAGCGCGCCCGCATCGCCCGCGAGCTCCACGACGTCGTCGCCCACAACGTCAGCGTGATCGTCGTGCAGGCGGACGGGGCGGCGTTCGCCCTGGAGACCGACCCCGACCGGGCCCGCAAGGCCCTGGAGACGATCTCGGAGACCGGGCGGACCGCGCTGGCGGAGATGCGGCGGCTGGTCGGCGTGCTGCGCGAGAACGCCCACGAGACCGGCGACGGCTACGCCCCGCAGCCGGGCGTGGAGCAGCTCACCGAGCTGGTCGACCAGATGCACGGCTCGGGGCTGCCGGTGACGCTGACGGTGGACGGCACGCCGATCGAGCTCTCCGAGGGCCGCCAGTTGACGATCTTCCGGGTCGTGCAGGAGGCGCTGACCAATACCCTCAAGCACGGCGGCCCGCGCGCGGCCGCCAGGGTGACGGTCCGCTACGCGCCGGACGCGATCGAGGTGCGGGTCAGCGACGACGGCCGGGGCGCGGCGGCCCTCGACGACGGCCGGGGCCACGGTCTGGTGGGCATGCGCGAGCGCGTCGCCGTCTACGGGGGGCGGGTGCGCGCCGCGCCCCTGCCGGGCGGCGGCTTCGAGGTGATCGCCCGGATTCCGGTGCGCGAGGAGGCACGAACGTGATTCGAGTGGTGCTGGTCGACGACCAGGAGCTGGTCCGGGCCGGGTTCACCATGGTCCTGGACGCCCAGCCCGACATCGAGGTCGTCGGCGAGGCGGGGGACGGCGCGGCGGCGGTGGAGCTGCTGCGCTCCACCACCGCCGACGTCGTGCTGATGGACGTGCGGATGCCGCGCATGGACGGGATCGAGGCGACCCGGCGCATCGTGGCGGCCGGCGGGCCGAAGGTGATCATCCTGACCACGTTCGACCTGGACGAGTACGCGTTCGCGGCGATCAAGGCGGGCGCGGGCGGGTTCCTGCTCAAGGACGCGGGCCCGGCCCAGCTGATCGAGGCGATCCGCGCGGTGCACTCCGGCGACGCGGTGGTGGCGCCGAGCACCACCAAGCGGCTGCTGGACCGGTTCGCGCTGCACCTGCCGGACGAGGAGCGCGCCGCGCCGGGGGCGCTGGAGACGCTGACCGAACGCGAGCGCGAGGTGCTGCTCCAGGTGGCCCGCGGCCTGTCCAACGCCGAGATCGCCGAGTGCCTCTACGTCTCCGAGGCCACCGTCAAGACCCACATGGGCCGCATCCTCATGAAGCTGAACCTCCGCGACCGCGTCCAGGCCGTCGTCTTCGCGTACGAGACGGGTCTGGTCAAGAGCGGGCAGAACGGACGCGGATAGTCACGAAGAGATTACTCTCCGGCTTCTTCTTGGGCTCGCCCTTGATCTCGGCATTCCATTACCAGTGAGTATCTGGGTAACTACCGTACGTAAGCGTCGTCCCTCGGGGACGGCGTCGGCATGTCAGCAGGGCCCCGCCGGGGCCCCAGTACGGGAGGATCCACGTGCTCAAGAAGCTCGCCGCCACCGGTGTACTCGCCTTCGCCGTCGCTGGTTCGGTGCTGGCCGCCGCGCCCGCCAGCGCCGACATCGAGACCGACGGCTCCCACGGGGTGCTCTCCGGCAACCAGGTCGTCGCCCCGATCTCCGTTCCGATCAACGTCTGCGGCAACGCCGTCGCCGTGCTCGGCATCGCCGGCGCGGGCTGCAAGGGCGGCGCGTCGGTCAAGAACTACTGGCACGACTGACACGCCGACCGGCACCGGCGCCGATCGAAGGCGTCCCCGGTGGACCCCGCGGGTCCGCCACGCCATGGCCCTGACCAGGCCCGTCTGACCGGTCACCGGGCGTGCCCCCCGCACGCCCACCGCGAACGAACGCGAGAGCGTCGGCGGCCCCGCCACCCGGGCCCCGGCGCTTTCCGCGTTCCGGGGATCACCACCGGGTGGGACGGGCGCGTACGACTCAGGTCGTACACGGGCGGGTCGAGCCGCCTGTTGTGCTGACGCCGATCGTGGCCGCACGGTCGATGGCGGCGGCCCTCGTGATTCCTAACGTGGTCTGCGTTGTCGTAGTTCCACGAAGGAGTCGTCGTGACCAGCACGTTCGCCAGCCCGCACGGCGGGAACCCCGCCGCGGGCAGTCACCCTGCGGGCCCTCGCACCGCGGCGCCCCCGGCCGTCGAGGCGTTCGAGGTGTCCAAGGTGTACGGGGCGGGCGACGCTGCCGTACACGCGCTGCGCGGGGTGGACGTCGCCTTCGCCACGGGCGCGTTCACCGCGATCATGGGGCCGTCCGGCTCCGGCAAGTCCACCCTCATGCACTGCCTGGCGGGCCTGGACACCGTCTCCGGCGGCCGCGTCATGATCGGCGACGCCGAGGTCACGGCGATGAACGACAAGCAGCTCACGCTGCTGCGCCGCGACCGGGTCGGGTTCATCTTCCAGGCGTTCAACCTGCTGCCCACCCTGACCGCCGAGCAGAACATCCTGCTGCCGCTGGAGCTGGCCGGGCGCCCGCCGCACCAGCAGTGGTTCGACCAGGTCATCGACGTCGTCGGCCTGCGCGACCGGCTGGGGCACCGGCCGAACGAGCTGTCGGGCGGCCAGCAGCAGCGCGTCGCCTGCGCCCGCGCCCTGGTCGCCCAGCCCGAGGTGATCTTCGCGGACGAGCCGACCGGCAACCTCGACTCCCGCTCCGGCGCGGAGGTGCTGGGCTTCCTGCGCTCCTCGGTCCGCGAGATGGGCCAGACGATCGTCATGGTCACCCACGACCCGGTCGCCGCGTCCTACTCCGACCGCGTGGTGTTCCTGCGCGACGGGGAGATCGTCACCGAACTGCACCGGCCGACCCCCGACACCGTGCTGGACCGGCTGAAGAGCCTGGGGGCCTAGCCGCCATGCTGAAGACCACGCTGGCGGGCCTGCGGGCCCACAAGCTGCGGTTGCTGCTGACCGGCCTGGCGATCACGCTGGGCGTGGGGTTCATCGCGGGCACGTTCGTGCTCACCGACACCATGGACCGGGGCGTCGCCAAGACGTTCGCCAAGTCCGCCGACCGGGTGGACGTCGCGGTGGTGCCCAAGACCCGGGACGACCCCGACAAGGGGCTGCCGGTCGGCCTGCTCGCCAAGGTCCGCTCCGTGCCCGGCGTCACCGAGGCGCAGGGCAGGGTGGTCGGCGACACCGCGCTGCTGGACAGGGACGGCAAGGCCGTCGGCGACATGCCGACCGTCGGCATGTCCGTGCCGACCGGCAGGCTGTTCCGCTACGAGATGGAGAACGGCCGCACCCCGTCCGGCCCCGGCGAGGTCGTCCTGGAGAAGGACCTCGCCAAGCGGGAGGGGTTCAGGACCGGCGACACGGTGACGGTGCTGAACGCGAAGAACCGGCCGCACCGGTTCACCGTCGTCGGCATCGTCGACTTCGGCATCGACCAGGAGGCCGGGTACCGCGGGGCCGTCGGCTACGACCCGGCGACCGCGCTGAAGATGACCGGCGCCAGGACCTTCGCCGAGATCGACGTGGCGGGCGGCACCGTCGCGGCGGTCCGCGACGCGCTCGGCCCGGGGGACCGCGAGGTCATGACCGGCGAGGAGCTGGGCGCCCGGCTCGCCAAGGCGAACGGCGCCGACACCAAGATCATCAAGACCGGTCTGCTGATCTTCGGCTTCGTCGCGATGCTGGTGTCCGCGCTGGTCATCTACAACACCTTCTCGATCCTCATCGCCCAGCGGATGCGCGAGATGGCGCTGCTGCGCTGCGTCGGCGCGACCCGCCGCCAGGTGTTCGGCGGCGTGCTGGTGGAGGCCGCCGCGGTCGGGCTGGTCGGCTCGCTGCTCGGCCTGCTCGTCGGCATGGGCCTCGGCTGGGGCGCGCTCGCCGGGATCAACGCCGCCGGCATGGACCTCCCGCTCGACGGGGTCACGCTCGCGCCCCGCACGATCGTCGTCGGCCTGGTGGTCGGCGTCGTGGTGACCGTGGTGTCGGCGCTGCTGCCCGCCCGCGCCGCCACCCGCGTCGCGCCGATCGCGGCGCTGCGCACCGACCTGGAGCCCGGCGACGGCCGGTTCCGGCTCGGCTGGGTGCGGACCCTCCTCACCGTCGTGCTGGGCGGCGTGGGGCTCGCGGTCGGCACGTACGGCGCGATCGGCATGGACAAGGGCCAGGTCGCGATGTACCTGGTCGCGGCGTCCGGCGCGGTGTTCTTCCTCAGCGTGATCGTCGTGATGCCCGCGCTGGTGCGGCCCCTCGGCCGGACGGTCGGCGCGCTCCCGGCGCGGATCGGCGGCGTTCCGGCGCGGCTCGCCGTCGCCAACGCCCAGCGCGCGCCGCGCCGCACCGCCACCACCACCATCGCGCTGACCATCGGCGTCGGCCTGATGAGCCTGTTCGCGGTCGTGGCCGCCAGCGGCAAGGAGAGCTCGACGCAGCAGCTGGCCAAGCAGTTCCCGGTGGACTTCCAGATCCAGACGCAGTTCAACGCCCAGGAGAAGGACCGGCACCTGCCGCCCGCCCTCACGCAGGCGCTGCGGCAGCGTCCCGAGTTCACCGCCGTCATCGAGCAGCGGGAGAAGGAGACCCGGGCCGGCGGGCAGGAGACGACGGTCGCCACGCTGACCGGCACGGCGTTCGGCACGCTGATCAAGCCGGACTTCACGAGCGGCTCGGCCGCCGGGCTGAAGCCGGGCGCGGCCGTCGTCGACGGCGTGACCGCCAAGGCGATGGGCCTGCGCGCCGGCTCCACCGTCCGGCTCCAGACCGCGCGGGGCGCCCTGCCGGTGACGGTGGCGGGCGTGTTCAAGGCCGACGACGCCCCGATCGTCGGGTTCCTGCTGACCGAGGCCGACTTCGACCGGGGCTACGCCGTCCGCGGCGCCTCCACCGTCTACGTCAAGGCCCGCGACGGGGTGCCCGCCGTGTCGGCGCGCAAGGCCGTGGACGAGGCGATCCGGCCGTTCCCGACCGCCAGGGCGGCGTCGGCCGCCGAGATCCGCGAGCAGATCACCAAGTCCGTGGACATGCTGCTGATGATCTTCGGTGGGCTGCTCGGGCTGGCCATCGTGATCGCCCTGTTCGGCATCGCCAACACCCTCACCCTGTCGGTGGTGGAACGCACCCGCGAGTCGGCGCTGCTGCGCGCCCTCGGCCTCACCAGGCGCCAGCTGCGCCGCATGCTGTCGGTGGAGGCCCTGGTCATGGCCGTGATCGGCGCGGTCACCGGGGTGGTGCTGGGGGTGGTGTTCGGCTGGGCCGCCGTGCAGGCGATGTCGGAGAACTCGGTGTTCGCCCTGCCGTTCGGGCAGATCGCGGGCTTCATCGTGCTGGCCGCCCTCGCCGGGATGCTGGCGGCGGTGCTGCCCGCGCGCCGCGCCGCGAGGACGTCCATCGTGGAGTCGCTGGCGCACGACTGACGGCGACCGGACCGCCCGGGCCGGACCGGGAGGGGCCGCGCCCCGCCGCTCGTACGGGAGGAGCGGTGGGGCGCGGCCGTCCGCCGGGCGGGACGGGTCAGCCGTGGCCGCCGGTGAGACTGGCGTTGTCGTCGTTGTAGACGCCGTTGCCGTTGCAGGCGGTGCCGGCCTGCCCGGCGACCGACGCCGAGCCGCAGGTGACCCCGTAGCCCCCGACGATCGTGACGCTGACGTTGTTGCCGACGGCCTGGCCGTGGTTGCGGGTGTCCGCCGCCGCGGGTCCGGCCATGAACACGCCGCCGGCCAGGGTCGCGGTGACTGCTGCGGTCGTGAGAGCGGTCTTGATCATGGTCTGCTCCATCTCGTCGGGGGCGGAGCGCCCTGTCTTCACCTTGCGTGACGGCCGCCACACCACAGAGTTACTCTCGGGTGAAGATCGAAGACAAGGTTTCACTCTCGGTGACGGAGCAAGTGTGTCCCGTTACCTGAATGTTCGGTGACGCCAGGTAGTCGTATGGTCACTCAGATGTGATGGTGCCTGGGTGTCGGACGTCATCCGGAGCGACGGTACGCTTGGTCGCGCACGTCCGGTACCCGACTTGAGGACTGGAACGAGAACCATGGAGCAACGCGCCATGCCCGCGTCCGACCCCGCGCGCCCGCAGGACCGTCCCGCGCGCCTCGCGGTCGGCGTCGTCGGCGCCGGGCGGGTCGGCACCGCGCTCGGCGAGGCGCTGTCGCGCGCCGGGCACCGCGTCGTCGCGGTCTCCGCCGTGTCGGAGCGCTCGCGCGCCCGCGCCGAGGAACGGCTGCCGGGCGCGGCGGTGGTCACCCCGCAGGAGGTCGTGGCCGCCGCCGACCTGGTGCTGCTGACCGTCCCCGACGACGTCCTGCCCGAGCTGGCCTCGGGCCTGGTCGCCACCGGCGTCCCGGTCACCGGCCGGCTGGTCCTGCACACCAGCGGCCGGTACGGGACCGGGGTGCTGGACCCGATGACCCGCGCGGGGGCGCTGCCGCTGGCGGTCCACCCCGTGATGACGTTCACCGGGCGGCCCGACGACGTGAGCCGGCTGCACGGGATCTCCTACGGGGTGACCTCGCCGGAGCCGCTGCGGCCCGTCGCCGAGGCCCTGGTCATGGAGATGGGCGGCGAGCCCTCCTGGATCGCCGAGGACCGCCGCACGCTGTACCACGCGGCGCTGGCCGGGGGCGCGAACCACCTGGTCACGCTGGTCGTCGAGGCGATGGACCTGCTGCGCGCCGCCGGTGTGGCCGAGCCGGGCCGGATGCTCGGCCCGCTGCTGGGGGCCGCGCTCGACAACGCGCTGCGCCTCGGCCTGGACGGCCTGACCGGGCCGGTCGCGCGCGGCGACGCCGGAACCGTCGCCGGGCACGTCTCCGAACTGGCCCGCGTGTCCCCGGAGGGCCGCCGCGCCTACGTGGCGATGGCGCGGCTCACCGCCGACCGCGCGCTGGGAGCCGGACTGCTCAGGCCCGAGGACGCCGAACGGCTCCTCGAGGTGCTGGCGGACTGAAGCAGCGTCGAACGAGGAGGTCTCCATGACGCCCGTCATCGCCAAGACCCGCGAGGAACTGGCCGCCGTCCGCTCCGGCGCCACCGGCACCCTGGCGCTGGTCCCGACCATGGGCGCGCTGCACGAGGGGCACCGCTCCCTGATCCGCCGGGCGCGGCAGCTCGCCGACACCGTCGCGGTCAGCATCTTCGTGAACCCCCTGCAGTTCGGGCCGCACGAGGACTTCGACCGCTACCCCCGCACGTTCGCCGCCGACGTCGAGGCGTGCGCGGCCGAGGGCGTCGATGTGGTGTTCGCCCCGACCCGCGAGGTGATGTACCCCGACGAGCCGCAGGTCACGGTGAAGTCGGGTCCGATGGGCGAACGTGTCGAGGGCGTCACCCGGCCCGGCCACTTCGACGGAATGCTCACCGTCGTCCTGAAGTTGTTCCATCTGGTCGGTCCCGACCTGGCCGTCTTCGGCGAGAAGGACGCCCAGCAGCTGGCCATGATCCGCCGGATGGTCGCCGACCTGAACGTGCCCGTCGAGATCGTCGGGGCTCCCACGGTCCGGGAGATCGACGGTCTGGCCCTGTCCAGCCGCAACCGCTACCTGTCGGACGCCGAACGGCGGACGGCCCTGGCGCTGTCGCGGTCGTTGCAGGCCGGGACGGAGGCCGCCGTGAAGGGACCCGCGGCGGCGCTGGCGGCGGCCCGCGCGGTGCTGGACGAGGCCGCCGGGGCGACGCCGCCGCTGGAGCTGGACTACCTGGTCCTGGTGGACCCGGCGACGTTCCTGGACGTCACCGACGAGCACGCCGGTCCGGCGGTGCTGGCGGTGGCGGCCCGCGTGGGCGCCACCCATCTGATCGACAACACCCCCCTGCTGTTCGGCAAGGAGTCCTCATGATGCGGACGATGTTCAAGAGCAAGATCCACCGCGCCACGGTCACCCAGGCCGACCTGCACTACGTGGGGTCCCTGACGATCGACGCGGACCTGATGGAGGCCGCCGACCTGCTGCCCGGCGAGCAGGTCCACGTGGTGGACATCGACAACGGCGCCCGCCTGGAGACCTACGTCATCGAGGGCCCGCGCGGCACCGGCGTGATCGGCATCAACGGCGCGGCGGCCCGGCTGGTCTCCCCGGGCGACCTGGTGATCATCATCAGCTACGCCCAGCTCTCGGACGCCGAGGCCCGCGCGTTCGTCCCCGCGGTCGTCCACGTCGACCGCGACAACAGGATCATCAAGCTGGGGGAGGACCCCGCCGAGCCGGTCCCCGGCACGAAGAACCCGCGCGGGGACGCGGCCTACACCTGACATCCCCGCTCGTCCACCGGGCCGCGCATCCCGTGCGATGTGCGGCCCTTGTCCTATCCGGTGGGGCGGTGACCGGAGCATCCCGGGGTTAATGTCAGAATGACGAAAACAACCCCCTGAGGAGGGTCCATGATCCCTCGACGGTTGGCGGCCCCCGCGCCCGGCTGGGACGTCGAGACCGACATCGTGGTGGTGGGGTCCGGCATCGCCGGGCTCGTGGCGGCGTTGCGCTGCCGGGAGCACGGGCGGGTGCTGCTCGTCACCAAGGCGCTGCTGGACGCCGGGTCCACGCGGTGGGCGCAGGGCGGGATCGCCGCCGCGCTCGACCCCGCGGACTCGCCCGCCGAGCATCTCGACGACACCCTCGTCGCGGGCGTGGGCCTGTGCGACACCGCCGCCGTGCGGACCCTGGTCACCGAGGGGCCGGACGCGGTGCGGCGGCTGATCGCGCTCGGGACGCGGTTCGACGAGGAGGACGGCGAGATCGCGCTGACCCGCGAGGGCGGGCACCACCGGCGGCGCATCGCGCACGCGGGCGGCGACGCCACCGGGGCGGAGATCAGCCGGGCGCTGGTGGCGGCGCTCAAGCAGACCGACGTCCAGGTCATCGAGCACGCGCTGGTGCTGGACCTGCTCACCGACCCGGACGGCCGGGCCGCCGGGGTCACCCTGCACGTCATGGGCGAGGGGCAGCCGAACGGCGTCGGCGCCGTCCGGGCCCGCGCCGTCGTGCTCGCCACCGGCGGGCTCGGCCAGGTCTTCTCGGCCACCACCAACCCCGAGGTGTCCACCGGCGACGGCGTGGCGCTGGCGCTGCGCGCCGGGGCGGAGGTGCGCGACCTGGAGTTCGTGCAGTTCCATCCCACGGTGCTGTGGCTCGGACCGGACGCGCGGGGGCGGCAGCCGCTGGTCTCCGAGGCGGTGCGGGGCGAGGGCGCGTTCCTGGTGGACGGCGACGGGACCCGCTTCATGGTCGGCCGCCACGAGCTGGCCGAGCTCGCGCCGCGCGACATCGTCGCCAAGGGGATCATGGCACGGATGCGGGAGACCGGCGCCGACTGCGTGTACCTGGACGGGCGGCACTTCGGCGCGGCGATGTGGGAGCGCCGCTTCCCGACCATCCTGGCCGCCTGCCGCCACCACGGGATCGACCCGGTGACCGACCTGGTCCCGGTGGTCCCGGCCGCCCACTACGCCAGCGGGGGCGTGCGGACCGACCTGCACGGGCGCACCACGGTGCCCGGCCTGTACGCGTGCGGGGAGGTGGCCTGCACGGGCGTGCACGGCGCGAACCGGCTCGCCTCCAACTCCCTGCTGGAGGGCCTGGTCTTCGCCGAGCGCATCGCCGCCGCCGTCGCGGCCGAGATCCCGGACCGCCCCGGCGGTCCCGCGCTCGGCGACGTTCCCGGGCCGCTGCCGTCCCCGGAGGCCCGCGCGGACATCCAGCGCGTCATGTCGGCGCACGCGGGCGTGCTGCGCGACGCGGACGGCCTGGCCGCCGCCGAACGCGCCCTCGCCGCGCTCCCCGGCGGCGGCGAGCCGGGCGTCCCGGCCTGGGAGACCGCCAACCTGCTCACCGTCGCCGCCGCCATCGTCGCGGCGGCCCGGCGGCGGACCGAGACCCGCGGCAGCCACTGGCGCGAGGACCACCCCGAACGCGACGACGCCGCCTGGCGCGGCCATCTGACCACCCGCCTGACGGACGCCGGACTGGCCACCGCCTACGCACCCCTGGAGGACCGATGACCCCCGAACTGGCCGACCGGCTCCGCGCCGCCGGACTCGATCCACAGGCTGTGGAGAACCTCGTGCGGACCGCGCTCGCCGAGGACGGCGACACCGACGTGACCAGCGAGCCCATCTTCGGGCCCGAGGAGACCGCGCGCGGGGATTTCGCCGCCCGCGAGGACGGCGTCGTGGCGGGCGTGCCCGTCGCCGCCGTCGTGTTCGAGGAACTGGGCGTCGCCTACGAGGCCAGGGTCGGCGACGGGGACCGCGTCGCCGCCGGCGACGTGATCATCAGCGTGTCCGGGCCCACCCGCGCGATCCTGCGCGCCGAGCGCACCGCGCTGAACCTCCTCACCCACCTGTCCGGCATCGCCACCGCCACCCGCCGCTGGCAGGACGCGATGGAGGGCACGAGGGCGCGCGTCCGCGACAGCCGCAAGACGCTGCCGGGCCTGCGCGCGCTGCAGAAGTACGCGGTGCGGTGCGGCGGCGGCGTCAACCACCGGATGAGCCTGTCCGACGCCGCGCTGGTCAAGGACAACCACATCGCGGCGGCCGGGTCGCTCACCAAGGCCTACGAGGCGATCCGCGCCGCCTACCCGAAGCTGCGCGTCCAGGTGGAGTGCGACACGTTGGCGCAGGTCGAGGAGGCGCTGAACGTCGGCGTCACCTCGATCCTGCTGGACAACATGAGCGTGGCGGACATGACCGAGGCGGTCAGGATCACGGCGGGCCGGGCCGAGCTGGAGGCCAGCGGCGGGCTGACTTTGGAGCGGGCCCGAGATGTGGCCGTGACCGGTGTGGACTACCTTGCAGTAGGTGCGCTGACCCACTCGGCGCGCGTGTTCGACATCGGCCTTGACTTCTCCTGACCAGCGGGGACCTGATGCTGCTCACCATCGACGTCGGTAACACCCACACCGTCCTCGGCCTGTTCGAGGGCGAGGAGGTGATCGAGCACTGGAGGATCAACACCGATCCGCGGCGGACCGCCGACGAGATCGCGGTGGTCCTGCAGGGACTCGTCCAGCAGAGCCCGCTGCTGGCCGACACCGACATCAGCGGCATCGGCCTGTGCTCCACCGTCCCGTCGGTGCTCCACGAGATGCGCGAGATGTGCCGCCGCTACTACGGCGACGTCCCCGCCGTGATCGTGGAGCCGGGCGTCAAGACCGGCGTGCCGGTGCGCATGGACAACCCCAAGGAGGTCGGCGCCGACCGCATCGTCAACGCGCTGGCCGCCATCCACCTGTACGGCGGCCCGGCGATCGTGGTGGACTTCGGCACCGCCACCACGTTCGACGCGGTCTCGGCCAAGGGCGAGTACGTCGGCGGCGCCATCGCCCCCGGCATCGAGATCTCCATCGACGCCCTGTCGGTGCGCGGCGCCCAGCTCCACAAGATCGAGTTGCAGCGCCCCCGCAGCGTGATCGCCAAGAACACCGTCGAGGCGCTGCAGTCCGGCATCATCTTCGGGTTCGCGGGCCAGGTGGACGGCATCGTCGAACGCATGTCCGAGGAGCTGGCGGAGGACCCCGACGAGGTCAAGGTGATCGCCACCGGCGGCCTGGCCCCGCTGGTGCTGGACGAGGCCCGCAGCATCGACGAGTACGAGCCCTGGCTCACCCTCGTAGGCCTCCGCCTCATCTACCAGCGGAACACGGCTTAACGGCCTTTCGGCCCGAACCCCTCGCCGGGGCTCGGGAACCGGCCGAAAAGCAGACGAGCGCTGCATCGCTTCGCGATCTTCCGCAGGGGACCTCGCCTTCGGCTTTTGCCCCCTGCCTCAGCCTCCGGACGCGCTCGCGTGCGGGGCTGGGCGGCCCGGTCCGAGGAGGGGCTCTCCGGTCCTGCGGATGACGGCGGTGAGGGACAGCAGGGCCGTCACGCACCCGGCGGCCGCCAGCGCCAGGCCCGCGCGGCCCGCCGGACCGCGATCCCGGCCCCCAGCGTCACCGCGCACAGCGCCCCGGCATAGGCCAACGGCAGGTGGTGGACGCGGAGCACGGCGGGCAGCAGCGCGAACGTCGCCGACACCGCCAGCACCGTCAACCGGGGCCCCGACGCGCCGCGCGACCGCGGCGTCCTGGCGACCCGCGCCGCCGACGTCCGGACCGAGGTGGCGGTGCTCCGGGCCCTCGCTGCGGCGTCGGCGCGCGACCTCGGCCCGACGCTGGTGCCCGACCCGCCGCTGCCGGACCCGTGAAGTCGTTCGCGGGGCATCGTCGGGGATCGATAGCCTGGGGACGTGAGTGACGAGACCTACGATGATCTCCCGGAGCAGATGCGCGTGCGCCGGGAGAAGCTCGACCGGCTCCGCGAGAGCGGCATCGACCCCTACCCGGTGAACTTCCCCCGCACCGCGACCATCGCCGAGGTCCGGGAGAAACACCCCGACCTGGAGCCGGGCACCGAGACGGGCGACCGGGTCGGCGTCGCCGGTCGCGTCATGCTCGTCCGCAACACCGGCAAGCTGTGCTTCGCCACGATCCGCGACGGCTCCGGCGACATCCAGGTCATGCTCTCGCTGGCCAAGGTCGGCGAGGAGCAGCTGGAGTTCTGGAAGCGCGAGATCGACCTCGGCGACCACATCGGCGTCGAGGGCGAGGTGATCACCTCCCGCCGCGGCGAACTGTCGATCATGGCGGACCGGTTCGCGATCACCGCCAAGTGCCTGCGTCCGCTGCCGGAGAAGCACGCCGGGCTCACCGACCCCGAGGCCCGCGTCCGCCTCCGCTACGTGGACCTGATCGTCAACGACGAGGCCCGCAGGATGGCGCGCGTCCGCAGCGCCACCGTGCGCGCGGTCCGCGACTTCTGGCACGAGGAGGGCTACCTCGAGGTCGAGACGCCGATGCTCCAGCCGATCCACGGCGGCGCGGCGGCCCGGCCGTTCCAGACCCACATCAACGCCTACGACATGGACCTCTACCTGAGGATCGCGATCGAGCTGTACCTCAAGCGGCTCGTCGTGGGCGGCATCGACAAGGTCTTCGAGATCAACCGGAACTTCCGGAACGAGGGCGCCGACTCCACGCACAACCCCGAGTTCACGATGCTCGAGGCGTACGGCACCTACCTCGACTACAACGACATGGCCGACCTGACCCAGCGGATGTACCAGAAGGCCGTCGTGGCGGCCCTGGACACGACCGTCGTGGTCCACGACGGCCAGGAGATCGACCTCGGGCTGGCCGAGTGGCCGCGGATCACGCTGTACGGCTCGGTCTCGGAGGCGCTGGGCGAGGAGATCACCCCGCACACCCCGATCGATCAGGTCCGCAAGCTGGCCGACGCCCGCGGCGTCCAGTGGGACCCCAAGTGGGGCCAGGGCAAGCTGGTCCAGGAGATCTTCGAGGAGCTGGTCGAGCACACGCTGGTCCAGCCGACGTTCGTGATGGACTACCCGCTGGAGACCTCCCCGCTGACCCGCCAGCACCGCGAGGAGCCGCTGCTGACCGAGAAGTGGGACCTGATCGGCTTCGGCACCGAGCTGGGCACCGCCTACTCGGAGCTGATCGACCCGATCGAGCAGCGCCGCCGCCTCACCGAGCAGTCCCTGCTGGCCGCCGGCGGCGACCCCGAGGCGATGCAGCTCGACGAGGACTTCCTGCGGGCCCTGGAGTACGCGATGCCGCCCACCGGCGGCATGGGCGCGGGCATCGACCGGATGATCATGGCGTTCACCGGCCGGAACATCCGCGAGACGATCCTGTTCCCGCTGGTGAAGCCCGAATAGGCGCGCCACTGGACCGCCCCGCCCCCGATCACGACGGGGCGGGGCGTCCGCTCAGGCCGACTCCCGGACGACCAGCTCCGGGACCAGGACGATCTGGCGGTGCTGGTGGCGCTCGCCCTCGGCGGTCTCCGCCAGGGCCAGCTCGGCGGCCTCCATCCCCAGCTGCCGGCGGGGCTGGCGGATCGTCGTCAGCGGGACGGCCGCGCTGGTCGCCAGCTCGATGTCGTCGTACCCGACCACGGCGATGTCGCCCGGAACCCGCACGCCCAGCCGCACCAGCTCGTTGACCAGCCCGATCGCGAGCAGGTCGTTGGCGCAGAACACGCCGTCGGGCACCGGGTCCATCTCCAGCAGCCGCCGCGCGGCGGCCCGCCCCTCCGTCGGGGACAGGGCCTCCTGGACCAGCGTCACCAGGTCGCCGCCCCCGGCCTTCGCCAGCGTCCGGGCCGCGCCGTCCCGGCGCTCCTCGCACGGCCGCGGCACGGGCCTGCCCGTCACGAACACCAGGTTCTCGCGGCCGGCGTTCAGCAGGTGCGCGGCCGCGATGTCGCCGCCCGCCACATGGTCCACCTGCGCCGAGCACACGTCCCGCCCGGCGCGGTCCAGCAGCACCACCGACATGCCCGCCGTCCGCAGCCGGCCGATCCCGGCCGACCCCAGGCACACCGGGATCGCCACGACCCCGGTGGCGCGCTGCGCCTCCAGCAGCTCCAGGACGCGCCGCTCCTTCTCCGGGGAGTGGTCGGTGGTGAGCCAGAACGCCTCGTAGCCCGCGGCGTTCAGGGTCTCCTCGACGCCGCGCGCCACATCGCTGGCGTACGGGTTGGACAGATCCTCCACCACGATGCCGAACGCACGCGCGCGCGGCGGATCGGCGGCGGACGCGGTGGAGTCGGCGCCCTTGCGCAACCGCCGAGCGGACTCGTTGCGCACGAACCCCAGTTCCTCGATCGCCGCCCGAACGCGTTCACGGGTCGCTTCGGCCACGAGGTCTGGCCGGTTTAGGACATTCGAAACGGTCCCAACTGAGACCCCGGCACGCCTCGCGACTTCGCGAATACTGCTTTGTGGCAAGTCACTCCTCATCGGGCCCGGGTGTGTTTTCGCAGGTTGTAGAGTCACCCGCCGCGAACCCCCGCAGGGCGGTCACAGTGTGTGTCCATGCGACCACACAAAGCACTCAATCGACGCTTGACGGGCCGGATCCGGCCGCCTAGCGTTCCGAGCCGAAGCGTAGCTTGAAACGATTCACGATCTTCGTTCACGGTCGGAACGGCGGAGCCCGACCGTGAACCGGTGAGACCGGCGGGGAGGGACGGGCTGAGATGGCTGGAGATCTGGGCCCGGTTCAGGCAAGTCGCCCCCCTCCTCGGCACGCCCGTCCACGCCGGAGTGGACGGGGCCGCGCCGGCGGGCGCGGTGTCCGGTCGGCCAACGAGTGAATCGTCACCCGGAGTTCCCCTACGGCGCCCCGCAATCGGCTCATCGGCCACCTCCGGCCAAGCGCGCGAGACGGAGAAGGAAAGCGATGATCTAAGTCCGGAAGGCTCCGGACCCGGCAACCCGACGCGTACACAGCGACGCTCACCCGTACCTGTGCAGCGAACGGCTGCATCCCCGCGGTCATCACCACGGACGAGGGAGGACGGAGTGGAACAGGCCACACTTGTGCGGCGTGGCACGGAGGACCTGCGGCTGAGCGAGGAGGAGATCCGGCTGCTGGCCCAGATCGCCAGCGGTGTGACCGCCGACGTGGCGGCGCGCAAGCTGGAGCTGAGCGCCCGTACCCTGCGGCGCCGGCTGCGCACGATCTGCGACCGGCTGGAGGTCAACACCCCCATCGAGGCCGTGGTGTGGGCGGCCCGTCGCCAGTTGATCTGATCCGGCCCGACCCGACGAAGCATCTGACCCCACGAACGAACGAGATCGACGAACTCCGTCCGTCCCCGCGGCGGCGGCACCGAAACACTGACAGGTAGGTCCCTGCAGGCGGTGCCGCCGCGGACGGCGCGTCACCCGGGGGTCTCGCGCCCCCGCGCCGACACGCCCGCGCGGCGCGCGTCCGGGAGGGGGAGAGGGAGCGCCCCCCGCCCGGAAGGGAACCGCGCGCTTCGCGTGGCGGGTCCGGCGTTCGTTCAGGCCACCCGCACGGCTCCGGCGAACGGGCGGCCCCCGATGGGGGCGATCTTGACGACGTCGCCGGTCTGCGGGGCGTGCAGCATCTTGCCGTCGCCCACGTACATGCCGACGTGGTGCAGGTCGGAGTAGAAGAACACCAGGTCGCCCGGCTGCAACTGGTCGCGCGGGATGTGCGTGCCCGCGTTCCACTGGCTGCCGGTGTAGTGCGGCAGGTTGATCCCGACCTTGTCGTAGGCCCACATCACCAGGCCCGAGCAGTCGAAGCTCTCCGGTCCGGCCGCGCCCCACACGTACGGGCGGCCGATCTTCGTCATCGCCAGGCGGAGCGCCTGCGCGCCCTTGCCGGTGCCGACGACCGGGAGCTTGGCGAGCTGGCTGGGGTCCTTCTTCACGAGCTTGCCGCGGACCTGCTCGTACAGCCGGGTGACCTTGGTGCGCTGCTGGTCGAGCTGGCCGCGCAGCTCCCTGACCTGCCTGGCGCGCTCGTCGGCGGTGCGGCGGGCGCGTTCGGCCGACTGCATCGCCTGCATCAGCTCGGCGACCTGGGTGCCGTCCTGCTTGGCGAAGTAGGTGAGGGTGGCGGACTGGTCGAGGATCGCCTGCGGGTCCTGGGAGGCGACGAACGACAGCGTCGGGTCCGGTCCGCTCTGCATGTAGGAGACGGCGGCCAGCCGCCCGATCTTCTCCCGCAGACCGGCGAGGGTCTTCTCCTGCTGCTTGGCGCTGTCGGTGGCGACCTTGGCGGCCCGCTGCGTCTGCTGGAGGCGGACCTTCAGCCCGTTGTACTGCTCGGTGAGCTGTTCGAGCTGGTCGGCGAGCTGGTGGGCCTGCTCGCTGAGCTGCCTGGTGTCGTCGGGGTCGGCGTGGGCGGGGGCGAGGGGGGCGACGGGGACGGCCAGCGCGGCGGAGAGCGCCACGACGACGGCGAGGGCGCGGCGGCGCGTGGCGGATCGCGAGGAAGACGAGTCAGGGCACGACGGCTCCACGAGTTCTCCTCTCCTGGTCCGTTCACCGGGACGGCCGGCACGGGCGGGACCCGCGGTCCCGCCCGCCGGCGTGCGGGATGGTCGCACGGCGACGGAACGCCTGGTCCGCCGGGGGTCATCGGTGACGGGGCGGACACCAGCGCAGGACATTAACGGAGTGCGGACCCGCTGCCAACCAGAACGGGAGAAAACGCAGGTGACGCGCGGTGCGGGGGAGCGCCGCGCGGTCGCCGGCGCGCGCTCCGCGTCACCTGTCCGGTACCAGGGGTAAGGGCGTGCCGATGACCGGTAAAGAGTCGGTGTTCGGTAGGGTCGCCTGGTCATGGAGCTGGTGATCAGGCGGGCGCGGACCGCCGACGTGCGGCGGATCGCCGAGCTCATCGGGCTGTACGCCGGAACGGGCCGCCGCCTGTTGCGCAAGACCACCGTGACGCTGTACGAGGACGTCCAGGAGTTCTGGGTCGCCGAGGACCCGCGCGGGAACACGGTCGTCGGCTGCGGGGCGCTGCACGTGATGTGGGAGGACCTGGCGGAGGTGCGCTCGGTCGCCGTCGCGCCGGGCGAACACGGCCGCGGGATCGGTCATCTCATAGTGACGAGACTTCTGGAGACGGCCCGGGAACTCGGCGTCAAACGGGTGTTCTGCCTCACGTTCGAGGTGGACTTCTTCGCCCGGCACGGCTTCGAGCCGATCCTGGGGACGCCCGTCTCCCCGGAGGTCTACGAGGAACTGCTGCGCTCCTACGACGAGGGCGTGGCGGAGTTCCTGGACCTGGACCGGGTCAAGCCGAATACGTTGGGCAATACCCGCATGTTGCTTCGCCTGGAGGACTGACCGATGAGCGATTCCCCCCACCGCGGCGGACAGTATCCGCCGCCGGGCGGCCCCGCCCCGGGGGGCGGATACGGCCCGCCGCCCAACTACCAGGGATCCCAGTGGCAGCCGCCCCGGCAGCAGCAGCCGCCCGCCACCCAGCAGTGGCAGCAGCAGCCCCAGCAGTGGCACGACCAGACCGAGCAGGGCTCGTTCGACCAGTACGGCGACTACTCCTCCGGGGACGCCGCCGACCTGCCGCTGGCGTCGGTCGGCCGCCGCGCCGCGGCCCGGCTGCTGGACAACCTGCTGGTCACGGTGTTCGGGTTCGCGCTGATCCTGCCGATCACCGTGAGCGCGATCGGGCTGGGCGACTCCGGCAAGAAGGCCGCCTCCGAGGGCGGCATCTGGAACTGGCCGATCATCTTCACGCTGTTCGCGGTGCTGGCGGTGCTGCCGTTCGTCTACGAGGCCGTGCAGCTGTCGATGTGGGGCCGGACGCTGGGCAAGCGGCTGATGCACGTCGGCGTGGTGCGGCGCGACCCGGCCGGGGAGGCGCTGACCACCGCGCAGGCCGTCACCCGCGCCGCGATCAACAACGTCGGCTACCAGGTCGGCCTGTTCCTCTTCCTGGTGCTGGCCGTGAAGGTCTGGGAGTATGCGGCCTACGGGTGCCTGGTGGCGGGCGTCGGCGCGCTGATGGCCTATCTGTGGGCGATCTGGGACCAGCCGCTGCGCCAGGCCGTGCACGACCGGTTCGCGGGCACCGTGGTGATCGACGAGCGCGTCGGGGCCGACGAGTACCACGAGGGCGACGGCGACTCGGACCAGACCCAGGTCTTCTGATCCGGACCTCCGGCGCGGGAGGATGCTGGGATCAGGTCCGGGGGCCGTCCCCCGGAAGGTGACACCGACCCGGCGCGCCTGGGAGGGACGCGATGACCGCCGCACACGGGACCCCTCTCCGCGACGAGCCGGAACCGGACGAGGGCCCCTCAGTCGGTCCGGGGGCGGCGGAGACCGTCGCGGACGCCGTCGTGGAGGACGCGGCGGACGGCGCTGAACGGGTCCTCGCCGAGCCGGGGCAGCGCCTGCTCGCGCGGATCGTCGACACGATGGTCGTCGGCCTGCCCGTCGTCATGGTCATGCGCGAGACGCTGCCGGGGCGCGTGATGGAGGTCGCCGCCCCGGTGGCCGTCGCGGGCCTCCTGCTGGTCTACGAGGCCGTGCAACTGGCGCTGTGGGGCCGGACGGTCGGCAAGCGCGTGGCGGGCGTCGAGGTCGTTCGTGTGCCGCCGCCCACCGGCCCGGGCGACGCCGCGGGCACCGGGACGGGCACCGGCATGGACATCGACGCGGGCGGCGGAACGCCGCCGTCCCGGCTCGGCGTCGGGCGGTCGGTGCTGCGGGCCGCGGTCTACGCGCTGCCGATCACGGTGCGGCCGGTGCCGTTCCTGGGAGTGGCGGCCGGAATCTTCTGGGTGGTGAACGCCGCCGCCGTCTTCGAGGGCTCGTGGGGGCGCGGCGGTTTCGGCCTGCCCGGCGACGGCCGGCTTCGTCAGGCCGTTCATGACCGTCTGGCGGGAACGCTCGTTGTCAAAGCGCGGTCGCCGCAATAGTCACGGCGAAGACCGATCGGCGGGCGGAATGCGCCGTCCCGCCCCGCCGCGAAGGGGCCCCGAAGGCGCTCCGAACGGGTTCCGAAGGCACTCCGAACGGGTTCCGAACGGGGAACCGGATGCCTTTGGAAACCGTTGGGGCGACGGCCGGAAGCGATGAGCGGCGGCCCTCGGGCGAGAAGGCGGGCAAGCGGCGTTCGGCGGCGGTGCGCGGAACACCGCGCCCGGATGTGGCCCTGTGGATACGGCCCTGTAGATGTTCCCCGCCCCGTCCACCAGATGTGACAATCTGGACTTATCTCCTGTAAAGGAGTGGGCAACGCCGCAAGCGTCCCGCCGTCGCGCGCGGCGTGGTTTCGGCCAGCCTTCGATACGGGCGGCAAGGGATTTTCGGTGACCTGCCCCGCGCCGTTACCCGTTGCCGTTCCGGCGTCGGCCGCGCCCGGGGCGCACCCGGCCGCGACCGGCCCCGACAGGGTGGTTAGTGTCGTTACGTCAGGGTTAATCGTTGGCGTCGTGGTGGGTGTTGCCCCACCCGTTAAGGGGGCCCGAGGGCCCATTTCCCGGGCCCCATACATGATCCCGCCCCTGGTCGGCGGCGCCCCGGTGACCTGCGTCACCCCTCGAAAACGCCCTGCCCGCATGGGCGGACAATTCATACGGCCCGCCGCCTCCGTGCCCCGGGCACCCCTTCGAAGATTCGTCCGCACCGGTGATTACGATGAGTTACCAGGGGGGAAGGGAAGTTCATCGTGAGTGTTGAATTGTCATCGCTCGGTAGCGCGGTATATCTTTGTCAACCGAATGCAGTTTGCTCCGGCTGAAAGGTCTGTCCCCATGGCACAGAAGGTTCAGGTGCTTCTCGTCGACGACCTCGACGGTGGCGAGGCGGACGAGACCGTATCGTTCTCGATCGACGGCGCCTCCTACGAGATCGACCTCAGTGGCGCCAACGCGAAGAAGCTGCGGGATTCTCTGCAGCCGTTCGTGGAGAAGTCGCGCAAGGCGGGTACCGCCCGCCGTGGTCGTCGCGGTGCGGCCCGTACCGGTTCCAACCGCGAGCGCAGTGCCGAGATCCGCGCCTGGGCCAAGGCCCGGGGCATCAAGGTCAATGAGCGTGGCCGAATCCCGCAGAACGTGATCGAGCAGTACGAGGCCGCCAACTGACACGCCGGTCCGGTCATGCGGCCCGTCTCCGATGTGGGGCGGGCCGTTCGCTTGTGGCGTAGCGATTTGTCGGTCGCGCCGGGCATGGGATCTGTGCGGACGGGCAGTACAGGGGCCATTCGGCAATCCGCACGGTGCTCCGTGGGCCACCTGCGAAAAAGCCCCGTTCGCTTGCGGCGTAGCGGGAACATGACGCACCGATGCGGTAGTTGGATGAGACTGAACAGCGCTTAGCTGGGGAACGTCTCCTGGTGGGAGTGCACCGGGCGGCCTCCTCGGGGCGGGCTAGCATGCGGAAGGACAGGTCCGGACGTTCCGGACTCTGCCCAACCGCTCTGTGAGGAGCGACGAGATGTTCGAGAGGTTCACCGACCGCGCGCGGCGGGTTGTCGTCCTGGCTCAGGAAGAGGCCAGGATGCTCAACCACAACTACATCGGCACCGAGCACATCCTCCTGGGTCTGATCCACGAGGGTGAGGGTGTCGCTGCGAAGGCCCTGGAGAGCCTGGGGATCAGCCTTGAGGCGGTGCGCCAGCAGGTCGAGGAGATCATCGGCCAGGGCCAGCAGGCGCCGTCGGGCCACATCCCGTTCACTCCGCGCGCCAAGAAGGTCCTTGAGCTGTCCCTGCGCGAGGCGCTGCAGCTGGGCCACAACTACATCGGCACCGAGCACATCCTGCTCGGCCTGATCCGCGAGGGCGAGGGCGTGGCCGCCCAGGTCCTGGTGAAGCTGGGCGCCGACCTGAACCGGGTGCGCCAGCAGGTCATCCAGTTGCTGCACGGCTACCAGGGCAAGGAGCCGGCCGCGTCCGGCGGTCCGTCGGAGTCGGCGCCGTCCACCTCCCTGGTGCTGGACCAGTTCGGCCGCAACCTGACCCAGGCCGCCCGCGAGGGCAAGCTCGACCCGGTGATCGGCCGGGACAAGGAGATCGAGCGGGTCATGCAGGTGCTGTCGCGGCGCACCAAGAACAACCCGGTCCTGATCGGCGAGCCCGGCGTCGGCAAGACCGCCGTCGTCGAGGGGCTCTCCCAGAAGATCGTCAAGGGCGAGGTGCCCGAGACCCTGAAGGACAAGCAGCTGTACACCCTCGACCTCGGCGCGCTGGTCGCCGGGTCCCGCTACCGCGGTGACTTCGAGGAGCGGCTGAAGAAGGTCCTCAAGGAGATCCGCACCCGCGGCGACATCATCCTGTTCATCGACGAGCTGCACACCCTGGTCGGCGCGGGCGCCGCCGAGGGCGCGATCGACGCCGCGTCGATCCTCAAGCCGATGCTGGCCCGCGGCGAGCTGCAGACCATCGGCGCGACCACGCTCGACGAGTACCGCAAGTACCTGGAGAAGGACGCCGCCCTGGAGCGCCGCTTCCAGCCGATCCAGGTCGCCGAGCCGTCGCTGTCGCACACCATCGAGATCCTCAAGGGCCTGCGCGACCGCTACGAGGCGCACCACCGCGTGTCGATCACCGACGGCGCGCTGGTCGCCGCCGCGCAGCTCGCCGACCGCTACATCAGCGACCGGTTCCTGCCCGACAAGGCCATCGACCTGATCGACGAGGCCGGTTCGCGGATGCGCATCCGCCGGATGACCGCGCCGCCGGACCTGCGCGAGTACGACGAGAAGATCGCCAACGTGCGGCGCGAGAAGGAGTCCGCGATCGACGCGCAGGACTTCGAGAAGGCCGCCGCGCTGCGCGACTCCGAGAAGCAGCTGCTGGCGCAGAAGGCGCAGCGGGAGAAGGAGTGGAAGGCCGGCGACATGGACGTCGTCGCCGAGGTGACCGAGGAGCTCATCGCCGAGGTCCTGGCCACCGCCACCGGCATCCCGGTCTTCAAGCTCACCGAGGAGGAGTCGGCCCGGCTGCTCCGCATGGAGGACGAGCTGCACAAGCGGGTCATCGGCCAGGAGGACGCCATCAAGGCGCTGTCCCAGTCGATCCGCCGCACCCGCGCCGGCCTGAAGGACCCCAAGCGTCCCGGCGGCTCGTTCATCTTCGCCGGCCCGTCCGGCGTCGGTAAGACCGAGCTGTCCAAGACGCTCGCCGAGTTCCTGTTCGGCGACGAGGACGCGCTGATCCAGCTCGACATGTCCGAGTTCATGGAGAAGCACACCGTCTCGCGGCTGTTCGGCTCCCCGCCCGGCTACGTCGGGTACGAGGAGGGCGGCCAGCTCACCGAGAAGGTGCGCCGCAAGCCGTTCTCGGTCGTCCTGTTCGACGAGATCGAGAAGGCCCACCCGGACATCTTCAACTCGCTGCTCCAGATCCTGGAGGACGGTCGCCTGACCGACGCCCAGGGCCGGGTCGTCGACTTCAAGAACACCGTCATCATCATGACGACCAACCTCGGCACCCGGGACATCTCCAAGGGCGTCTCGATGGGCTTCGCCCGCTCGAACGACGACCAGGGCTCCTACGAGCGGATGAAGGCCAAGGTGTCGGAGGAGCTCAAGCAGCACTTCCGTCCCGAGTTCCTCAACCGCGTCGACGACACGGTCGTCTTCCACCAGCTCACCCCGAAGGAGATCATCCAGATCGTGGATCTGATGATCGCCAAGGTGGACGAGCGGCTGAAGGACCGCGACATGGGCCTCGAACTCAAGCAGGAGGCCAAGGACCTGCTGGCCGAGCGCGGCTACGACCCGGTCCTCGGCGCCCGCCCGCTGCGTCGCACGATCCAGCGGGAGATCGAGGACGCCCTGTCCGAGAAGATCCTGTACAACGAGCTCAAGGCCGGCCAGATCGTCATCGTCGGCGTCGAGGGCTCCGGCGAGACGGCCAAGTTCACCTTCAAGGGTGTGCCGAAGCCGTCCACCGTCCCCGACACCCCGCCGCCGATCGAGGGCGCGGTCAACTTCAACAAGGACTGACCGCCCGAGGCCACCGAGAAGGCCCGCACCGTCCGGTGCGGGCCTTCTCGCCGTCCTCCCACCCGGGACCGCCCGCGGATGGCCGCTAACGGTCTTGCCGGGTCCGCGTTCGACCGTTCCGAGTTACACCGGAAACAGGCGGTGTGCGACGGCCCGGCCGTTCCTGGTGGGGCCGTCGCGCGCCCGGCGAACCATGGACCGCGGCCGGACGGCCGTGGCCTGAGTCCACGGGGGTGGCCGGTGGGGGTCGGGATCTGGCTGGTCGGCGCGCGCGGTTCGGTGGCGACGACGGCCGTGGCGGGGGCCGCGGCGCTCCGGGCGGGCCTGGTCCCGCCGGTGGGGTGCGTGACGGAGACGCCGGACTTCGCGGGGGCGGGGCTGGCGCCGTGGTCGGCGCTGGTCTTCGGCGGCCACGACGTGGTGGAGACGCCGCTGCCGAAGCGCGCGGAGGCGCTGGCGCAGGCCGGGGTGATCCCCGCGCGGCTGGTGGAGGCCGTCCGGGACGAGCTGGCCGCGGCGGACGCCGAGATCCGCCCCGGCACGGAGTCGAGGGGCGGGCAGGCGACCGAGGCGGCGCGGCTCGCCGCGGACGTCACGGCGTTCCGCGAACGGCACGGGCTGGACCGCGTCGTGGTCGTCAACGTCGCCTCCACCGAGTCTCCCCGCGAGCCGCGCGCCGAACACGACGACCTCGCGGCGTTGCGGAACGCGATGCGGACGGGGACGCCGCTGCCGCCCAGCTCGCTCTACGCGTACGCGGCCATCACCGCGGGCTGCGGATACGTCGACTTCACGCCCTCGCCCGGCATCCGGCTGCCCGCGTTGGAACGGTTCGCCCGCGAGCGCGGGGTGCCCTACGCCGGAAGCGACGCCAAGACCGGCGAGACGCTGGTGAAGACGGCGCTGGCCCCGATGTTCGCGGCGCGGGCCCTGGACGTGCGGGCCTGGTCGGGGACCAACCTGCTGGGCGGCGGTGACGGGGCCACCCTCGCCGACCCGGCGGCGCGGGCGAGCAAGACCGCCTCCAAGGACCGGGCCCTGCGGGAGATCCTCGGGCGGCCGGTCGAGGGGGAGACCCACATCGACCACGTCCCGGCGATGGGCGAGTGGAAGACCGCCTGGGACCACGTGCGGTTCGAGGGGTTCCTCGGGGTGGGGATGACGCTCCAGTTCACGTGGCAGGGGTGCGACTCGGCGCTGGCGGCCCCCCTCGTGCTGGACCTGGCGCGGCTGGTGGCGCGGTCCCACGAGACGGGCGGCGCGGGCCCCCTGCCCGAGCTGGGCTTCTTCTTCAAGGATCCGGTCGGCTCCGGTGAGCACCGCCTGGTGCTCCAGTACGAGACGCTGAGGCGCTGGGCCGCCGGCCTGGGGGAGGCCCGGTGAACGGGCGCGACCTCGCCGAGCTGGTGCGGGCCCCGGCCGCGTTGACGGTGCTCGGCGACACCCTCGCCGGAGGGACGCGCGGCCCGGTCCTGCCCCTGGCGTCGGTGTGCCTGTACTGGGCGGGGATGGCGCTCAACGACTACGCCGACCGGGACCTGGACGCCGCGGAGCGTCCCGAGCGCCCGATCCCGTCGGGCCGGGTGCGCCCCTGGCAGGCCCTGGGCGTCGCCACGGGCCTCACCGGCGCCGGGGTGGCGCTGGCCACGCTCCACGGCCGCGCGCGGGTCGCCGTCCCGCTGGCCGCCGTCGTCTGGGCCTACGACCTGAAGCTGAAGAACACCCCGCTGGGCCCGGCGGCGATGGCGACGGCGCGCGGCCTGGACGTCCTCATGGGCGGCGCCCGCCCCGAGGCGGTGGCGGCCGTCGCCGTCCACACGCTGGGGATCACCCTCCTCAGCCGGGGCGAGGTCCACGGCGGCCGCCGCCCCGACGCGGCGGCGGCCCTGGTGACCACGGCCACCGCGACGGCCCTCGCGACGCTCAGCGCCCTCCATCGCAGAACAGTCCCACCCAACGACACAAACCCGACCAGTCCCAGACATCACACCGCGACCACCCTCAGAGGCGGGGCGGCCTTGCCGACGACCGGCGCTCCTCACGTTGACACGGCTCCGAACGGGGCCGGACGGCGTGTCACCACTGCCCTCACCCATGGGCTGGACCTGCTGACGGCCGTCGCTCCCCACTTCGGCACGGCCCTGACAAGCCGCGAGACTCCACCCGATGGTGCGGCTCCACGCGGTGGTGCGGCTCCACGCGGTGGTGCGGCTCTACGCGGTGGTGCGGCTCTACGCGGTGGTGCGGCTCTACGCGGTGATGTGGCTCCACGCGACGGTGCGGCGTGGCGCGGTGATGTGGCTCCACACGATGGTGCGGGTCTCCGTGGTGGTGTGGCTCTCCGTGGTGGTGCGGGTCTCCGTGGTGGTGCGGTGTGGCGTGGTGGTGCGGTGTGGCGTGGTGGTGCGGGCCTGCGGGACGGTGCGGCTCTGGACGGGGGCCGGGGGCGGAACGCGCGTGCGGTGCTGGCCGTGGGGCTCGCGGCGAGGTATGCGGTGCTCGTCGGTGGGGCCCAGATCCACGTGGTCCGGGATCCCCGGGCCGGGCGGGTGCGGGCCGCCGTCGGGGCGGGGATCCTCGGGCTGGTGCCGCTCCAGGCCGCGCTGGTCGCGCGGCGACGGCCCGGACCGGCGGCGGCGCTGGCGGCCGTCCATCCGCTGGCGCGGGCGCTGGCGCGGAAGGTGTCGCCGACGTGAGCGGCGGGCTGAGGTTCGCCTACGGGACCAACGGGTTCGCCCACCACCGTCTGGACGACGCCCTGGCCGTGCTGGCGGACCTCGGATACGACGGGGTGGCACTGACCCTGGACGCGGGGCATCTCGACCCGTACGCGCCCGATCTGGCCCGGCGGACGCGGCGGGTGGCGGCGCGGCTGGACGCGTTGGGGCTGCGGGCCGTGGTCGAGACCGGCGGACGGTACGTGCTGGACCCGCGCCGCAAGCACCGGCCGACGCTGCTCGACCCGCCCGAGGAGGCCGCGCGGCGGGTCGACCTGCTGGCCCGGGCGGTGCGCGTCGCCTCCGACCTGGGCGCCGAGGCGGTGTCGTTCTGGAGCGGGACCGCGCCGGAGGGGCTGCCGGAGCAGGCCGCCTGGGACCGCCTCGCCAAGGGGATCGAGCCGGTGCTGGCGGAGGCCGAGCGGTACGGCACGCCGCTGGGGTTCGAGCCGGAGCCGGGGATGTTCGTGCGGGACATCGCCGGGTTCGAACGCCTGCGGGCGCTGCTGGGCGGGCCGGCCGCCCTCGGGATGACCCTGGACGTCGGGCACTGCCGCTGCCTGGAGCCCGAGCCGGTGCCCGACTGCGTGCGGCGCGCCGGGCCGCACCTGGTGAACGTCCAGATCGAGGACATGCGCCGGGGCGTGCACGAGCATCTGGAGTTCGGCGAGGGCGAGATCGACTTCCCGCCCGTGCTGGCCGCGCTGGCGGAGGTCGGCTACCGCGGGCTGGTCGGGGTCGAGCTGCCCCGGCACGGCCACGCCGCGCCCGCCGTCGCCGAGCGTTCCCTGGCGTTCCTGCGCCGCGCCCGGAAGGAGAGCGCCCGTGCCGTCTGACCGGATCCTGGACGAGGCCCTCGACGCGGCGGGCCGGGCCTGGCTGGCCGACGCGGAGGCGCGCTGCGCCGCCGACCCGGACGCCGTCGCGCGGCTGTTCCCGGCGGCGCGGCGGGCCTGCGGGCGGGGAACGCTGCCCACCGGCCGCCCCGTGGCGGAGGCGGCGCGGATCCGGCTGCTGCTCGCGCTGCCGCTGCGCGGCGAGGAGCTGGGGCGGGCGGCGTTCGACCTGTACCGCCACGGCGACACCGCCGAACGCCTCGCCGTGCTGCGCGGCCTCGACCCGCTCGACCACCACCGCGCCCTCGGGGAGGCCGGGCTGCCGATCGTGCGGGACGCGCTGCGCACCAACGACACCCGCCTCATCGAGGCCGCCGCCGGACCCTACGCGGCGGCCCGGCTCGACGACGACGCCTACCGGCAGGCCGTTCTGAAGTGCGTGTTCGTCGGCGTTCCCGTGACGTCGGTCGCGGGCCTGGCCGACCGCGCCGACGGCGAGCTCGCCCGCATGGCCGCCGACCACGCCCGCGAACGCCGCGCCGCCGGGCGCGACGTCCCGCCCGACGTCGAACGGATCCTCCGCCTGGCCGGAGAACGGGAGTTCTAGATGCGCATCTTCGACCCGCACATCCACATGACCTCACGCACCACCGACGATTACGAGCGCATGCGCGACGCGGGCGTCCGGGCCGTGGTGGAGCCCGCTTTCTGGCTGGGGCAGCCGCGCACCTCACCGGACACGTTCGCCGACTATTTCGACTCGCTGCTGGGATGGGAGCCGTACCGGGCGTCGCAGTTCGGTATACGGCACCACTGCACGATCGCGCTGAATCCCAAGGAGGCCAACGATCCGCGCTGCCGCGGGGTGCTGGACCTGCTTCCCCGTTATCTCGCCAAGGACGGCGTCGTCGCCGTAGGGGAGGTGGGCTACGACTCCATGACCCCTGACGAGGACGAGGCCTTCCGGGCGCAACTGGAGGCGGCCAAGGAATTCGGCCTGCCCGCGCTCGTCCACACCCCGCACCGCGACAAGGTCGCCGGAACGCGCCGCAGCCTGGACGTGGTGAAGGAATCGGGCCTGCCCCCGGAACACGTCCTCATCGACCACCTGAACGAGCTGACGGTGGAAATGGTCCTGGAATCGGGCTGCTGGCTCGGTTTCTCGGTCTATCCCGACACGAAGATGGACGAGCGCCGGATGGTGGCGTTGCTCCAGAAGTACGGTACCGACCGGATGGTGGTGAATTCCGCCGCCGACTGGGGACGCAGTGACCCGCTCAAGACCGCGAAGGTGGGGGTGGCCATGCTGGAGGCCGGGTTCGGCGAGGACGACGTGGACAGGGTGCTGTGGCGCAACCCCGTCGGGTTCTACGCGCAGAGCGGGCGGCTGGAGCTGTCGGAGGGGGAACCGGACGCCGAGTACGCCGGTAACACCGTCAGGCGGGGCGGGTGAGATGCGGTTCCGGCACCCCGACGGGTCCCTCGTCCACCTCGCCTACTGCACCAACGTCCACCCGGCCGAAGACCTCGACGGCGTCATCGCGCAGCTTTCGCGTTACGCGCGGCCGGTGCGCGAACGCCTGGGCGTCCCCCGCCTGGGAGTGGGCCTCTGGCTGGCGCGACGCGTCGCCGACACGCTCGTCACCGACCGGGCCGAGCTGGTGCGTCTGCGCAAGGCGCTGGACCACAACGGCCTGGAGGTCGTCACCCTGAACGGCTTCCCCTACGAGGGCTTCCAGGACGCGGTGGTGAAGCACGGCGTCTACCACCCGGACTGGACGACGCCCGAACGGGTCCGCTACACGCTCGACCTGGCACGCGTCCTGACGTTGCTGCTGCCCGAGGACGTGGACGGCGGCAGCGTCTCCACCCTCCCGCTGGCCTGGCGGGCGCCCTGGACGCCGCAGCAGGTCGCGATGGCCGACCGGCGCCGTGACCGCCTCAACCGGGAGCTGGCGGGCCTGGCCGGGGCCACCGGGAAGACGATCCGGGTGGGGTTCGAGCCGGAGCCGGGCTGCGTGGTGGAGACGACCGGGCAGGCCGTGCGGCACCTGGCGGGCCAGGGGGTCTGCCTGGACGCCTGCCATCTGGCGGTCGCGTTCGAGGACCCCGCCGAGGCGGTGGAACGGCTGGTGGCGGCCGGTTCGCCGATCGTGAAGCTCCAGGCGTCGTGCGCGCTGGAGCTGGACGGGGGCGCGGACCGCGAGGCCCTGCGCGCGTTCGCCGAGCCGCGCTTCCTGCACCAGACGCGCGCGGGCGGGGGAGCGGCGGCCGACGACCTGGACGCCGCGCTGGACCGCCTGCCCGCCGACGAGCCCTGGCGGGTCCACTTCCACGTCCCGCTGCACGCCGCCCCCGAGCCCCCGCTGCGGTCCACCCGGCACGTCCTGGAGGACACCCTCGCGGCGCTGTTCGGCGGGGAACGCGCCCTCACCCCGCACGTCGAGGTCGAGACCTACACCTGGGAGGTCCTGCCCGACCCGCCGGACGGCCCGGACGCCCTCGCCGACGGCATCGCCGCCGAGCTCGCCTGGACCGCCGACCGCCTCACCGCCCTCGGACTGAAGCGGGAGCACGCGTGAACCGCCTGGTCGTCATCGACGTCGTCGGCCTGACCCCGCGCCTGCTGGACCACATGCCGAACCTGGCCGGGGCCCTGCGGTCCCGCGCGACGCTCGGCACCGTCCTGCCCGCCGTCACGTGCTCGGCGCAGTCCACGTTCCTGACCGGCGCGCCGCCGCGCGACCACGGCGTCGTCGGCAACGGCTGGTACTTCCGCGACCTCGGCGAGGTGCTGCTGTGGCGGCAGCACAACCGCCTGGTCGGCGGCGCCAAGCTGTGGGACGACGCGCGCCGCGCCCACCCCGGCTACACCGTCGCCAACGTCTGCTGGTGGTACGCCATGGGCGCCGACGTGGACTGGAACGTCACCCCGCGCCCGATCTACCACGCCGACGGCCGCAAGTCCCCCGACTGCTACACAAATCCGCCCGAGCTGCGCGTGGAGCTGACCCGGGAGCTGGGACGCTTCCCGCTGTTCTCGTACTGGGGGCCGAAGGCGGGCATCGCGTCCAGCCGGTGGATCGTGGAGGCGTCCCGGCGGCTGCTGTTCCGCGAACGGCCCGACCTGACCCTCGTCTACATCCCGCATTTGGACTACGACCTGCAACGTTTCGGCCCGGACGGGCCGGAGGCGGTCGCGGCGGCGCGGGCGGTGGACGACACGTTGCGGCCGCTGCTGGACGACGCGCCGGGGCTCGGCGCGACCGTCGTGGCGCTGTCGGAGTACGGGATCACGCCGGTGTCGCGGCCCGTGGACGTCAACCGGGCGCTGCGGCGGGCCGGGCTGCTGGAGGTGTACCGGCAGGCGGGGATGGAGTACCTGGACCCGTGGACGTCGCGGGCGTTCGCCGTGGCCGACCACCAGATCGCCCACGTGTACGTGCGCGACCCCGCCGACCTGGCGAAGGCGCGGGACCTGCTGGCGGGGCTGCCGGGCGTCGCCGAGGTGCTGGACGCCGGCGGCAAGGCCGCGCACGGGCTCGACCACGAACGCTCGGGCGAGCTGGTCGCGGTGGCGGAGCCGGACGCGTGGTTCACGTACTACTACTGGCTCGACGACGCGCGGGCCCCGGACTTCGCGCGGCTGGTGGACATCCACCGCAAGCCCGGATACGACCCGGCGGAACTGTTCCTCGACCCCGGCGACCGGTTCGTGAGACTGCGGGCGGCCAGGGCGCTGGCCCGCAAGGAGCTGGGCCTCCGGTACACGATGGACGTCGTCCCGCTGGACCCGTCCCCGGTGCGGGGCAGCCACGGGCGACTCCCCGCCGACCCGGCGGACGGGCCCGTGCTGCTGTGCTCGCGCCCCCTCGACCGCGACGCCTACGCCGCCACCGACGTCAAGTCCCTGCTGCTCTCCCTCGCCGGGCTGGACGCGGCGTGACCCGCCCGCCCCCGGCCCGGTCGGGCGGCACCTCCACGGCGGTCTTGCGGATGTGGTCGTAGACCAGGGAGGTCCGCACGTCGGCGATGTGCCGGTGCCGCGCCACGTGGTCCAGCACGAAGTCGCGCAGGTCGCCGGGGTCGCGCACGGCGACCTGCACGATGAAGTCGTCCCCGCCCGACACCACGAACACCGCGATCGTCTCCGGCAGCGCGGTGACGTGGTCGCGGAACGCGTTCACCGCCTCCCGGGTCTTGGGGTGCAGCCGCACGTTGATCAGCGCCTGCACCGGGCGTCCCAGCGCGGCCAGGTCCACCTCGGCGTGGAAGCCGGTGATGACGCCCCGGTCGCGCAGCGCGCGGACGCGTTCCAGGCAGGTGGAGGGGGCGATGCCGAGGCGTTCGGCCAGGTCCCGGTTGGTCTGCCTGCCGTCCTCCTGCAACGCCCGCACGATCGCCGAATCAAGTTCGTCCACGGAGCCCTCCCCGGCCATGCCGCCGAATTATCTTCGGAATCCAGCTTTCTCAATTGATTCTAGAACGGCGGCATCGCCACTCTCTTGGAGAAGATTCGGAGCTTTCCTGAGAGGTGTGCCATGAGCGTCGCCACCCTGCCCGACTGGGCTCGGTCCCTGGACCCGACCCCGGAGCTGCCCACCAAGCGGTCCCCGGTCAAATGGGTGATCCTGGTCGACCGGAACCTGCCCGCCGGGCTCCAGGTCAACGCCGCCGCCTGCCTGGGGGCCGCGATGGGACGCGGCGTCCCCGGCCTGGTCGGAGCGGGCGGCGCCGACGCCTCCGGCGACGACCACCCCGGGCTGCCCTGGCTCGGCTGCACCGTCCTGGCGGCCACCGGGCCCGTGCTGGGCGCGCTCCGCGAGGACGCCCGCGCCGAACCCGAACTGGTGGTGACCGACATGGCCGACGTCGCCCAGCGCGTCCGCGTCTACGCCGACTACCTGGCCGAACTCGCCCGCACCGACGGAGCCGACCTGAACTACCTGGCCCTCGGCATCGCCGGGCCCCGCGCCGCCGTGGACCGGCTCACCGGCCGCTTCCCGCTGCTGCGGTGACTGGCCGGAAGCGGGCGGGGCGTTCAACGGCGCGCCGGTTCACCGGTAGCGTGCGGTGCCATGGTGGCTCGACGCGGCCTGTGCGCCGCAGCGGTGGTGGTGTCGTCGGCGACGGCCGCGGTGACGGCGGGGGCCGTGGTGGCCGGGGAGGACGCCCCGGCCCGTTCCGCGGCGCGGGGCGCGCCCGCCGCCACCCCCGTCGCCGCCCTGGCCGGATCGCTGGCCGGAAAGGTGATCGTCATCGATCCGGGGCACAACGGGCTCAACCACCGGCACCCGAAGATCATCAACCGGAAGGTGAAGGCCGGGCCGTTCCGCAAGGCGTGCGACACCACCGGAACGTCCACCGGCTCCGGCTACACCGAGGCCGCGTACACGTTCGACGTGGCGACCCGCCTGGCGAGGGCGCTGCGCGCCAAGGGCGCCAAGGTCGTGCTGACCCGCCCGAACAACAAGGGCGTCGGCCCGTGCATCGACGAACGCGCCGCCATCGCCAACCGGCTGCGCGCCGACGTCGCCCTCTCCGTCCACGCCGACGGCGCGCCCAGCGGCCGCCGCGGATTCCACGTCATCACACCGGGCTACGTGAAGGGCTACACCGGCCCGATCGTGAAGCCGTCGCAGCGGCTCGCCTACGACGTCCGCCACGCCTTCCGTAAGGGAACGGGTCAGCCCTACGCCGACTACATCGGCCGTAACGGCATCGACGTGCGCAAGGACCTCGGCGGGCTGAACATGTCGAAGGTCCCGAAGGTCTTCATCGAGTGCGGCAACATGCGCAACAGGACGGACGCGGCGAAGATGCGCAGCGCCGCCTGGCGCCAGCGCGCCGCCGACGCGCTCGCCGCCGGGCTGAACACCTACCTGCGCCGCTGACGGAGGCGGCGGATGCGCGCCTCGGCCTGCCCGGGCGCGGCGTTGGAACGTTCGACCCGCCGGTCGAGCCGCCACTCCACGGCCTCGCCGAGCGGGGCGTCGCGGTACTTGCGCCAAAGGACGGCGGGGCGGCGGTTCAGGCGGCGTTCGAGACGGTCCTCGTCGAGGCCGCCGCGCATGACGGTGAGCTCCTGGGCGACGCGATGCCGTGCGGCGCGGTGCTTGAGGGCGCGGTTGCGCGGGATGTTCTTGCGGGAGGACTTGTCGTTCTCGCCGTACCGGTTGCGGCGGTCCTTCTGGTAACTGAGGCGTTTCTTCTCCTGCGGGGTCAGGCGCTTCATGCCCCCGACGGTAGGAGCACCGCGGCGCGTCCGGCCAGCGAATTCTGTCGGACCCGCCGCCTACTGTTTCGAACATGAGATCGAACGTGCTGGGCTCGGCCGCGGATTTCCGGCGCGGCGGACATTCCTCCCGTCGCCCCCTGGACTCCCAGCTGGCGCAGCTCTTCATGCGCGACCTGCGGGCGGACGCGCCCCCGCAACTGCCGATCTTCCGTTCCCGACTCCAGGGCGAGCTGCTGGCCCGGCTGCTGCTCGGCCCCGACCGCGAGCACACCATGCTCGACCTGGCGGTCATGCTCCGCACCGACCTCGGCTCGGTCGTCCGCGAGGTGGACCGCCTCGCCCGCGCCGACCTGCTCACCCTGCGCCGTACCGCCGCCGGACGCCTCGCCTCCCGCAACACCGCCACCCCGCTGCACGAGCCGCTCGCGCAGCTGGTGATGCACACGTTCGGGCCGAAGGCCGTGGTGGCCGAGGAGTTCGGCGCCCTGCCCGGAGCGGCCGAGATCCACCTGTTCGGCGCCTGGGCGGAACGCTACTCCGGCGTCGCCGGGGAGCCGCCCGGCGACGTGGAGGTGCTGGTGGTCGGCGCGGTGGACCCCCGGGCCGCGTTCGACGCCGCCCAGGAGTCCGCCGCGCGGCTCGGCCTGCCCGTCCACCCGGTGGTCCGGACGGCGGGCGAGTGGCGGGACGACACCGACCCGTTCCTGCGGCAGATCCGGGCGGGCTCCCTGGTGCGGGTGCGCTAGCCCAGCCAGGCGTCGATCTCGGCGCGCAGGCGCTCCTTGGTGCCCGGCGGCGCGAACGACGCCTCCACGCCGTTGCGCGCCAGCTCCGCCAGCACCGCGTCGTCGTAGCCGAACGCGTCGCGCACCCGCGCGTACTCGGCGGCCAGCGGCGCGCCGGTCATCTGCGGGATGTCGGTGTTGACCGTCACCAGCAGGCCCGCCTCGCGCAGCCGGGGCAGCGGATGGTCGGCCAGGCTCGGGGCGAACCCGAGCGCGACGTTGGACGACGGGCACACCTCCAGCGGGATGCGGCGTTCGCGGACCTCGGCGACCAGGTCGGGGTCGTCGAGGACGCGGATGCCGTGCCCGAGGCGCTCGGTGCGCCCGCCGTCGAGCGCCTGCCGGATGCTGGCGGGCCCCTCCGCCTCCCCGGCGTGGTGGACGATGTGCAGCCCCGCGTCCCGGGCCGCCGCGAACACCTCCACGAACGGGTCCCCGGGGAACGCCTCGTCCCCGGCCAGCCCGACCGCGACGACCTCGTCCCCGTGCTCGCGCGCCAGGTCGAGGGTGCGCCAGGCCCGCTCCACCGACCGCCGCCGCGAGTGGTCCAGCAGCAGCCGGCACTCGACGCCGAAGTCCTCCCCGCCCCGCCGCAACCCCTCGACGACCGCCGCGAGGGGCATGCCGAGGTCGCCGAGCCGTTCCCCGTGGGCGGCGGCGGTGAAAGACACCTCCGCGTACCGGGTGCCCTGGGCGGCCTCGTCCTCGCAGAACTCGTAGGCGATGCGCCGGAAGTCGTCGGGCGTCGTCAGAACGGAACGCACCAGCTCGTTCTGCTGGAAGAACCCGGCGAACCCGCCAAGGGACTCCGACGGCTCGGGAACGGCGACCCCGTTGGCCGCTCCGATCTCCCGCAGCGTCTCCCAACGGACGGTGCTCTCCAAGTGGACGTGAAGATGGACTTTGGGCAGCTCACTCAGATCACGCACCGCCCAACCGTAGGCAATCCCGCGCCACGCGGACCACCCATTTTGTCCCGCTACAGACGGACCAACCGCTTCACGTCGATGTCCATGGCGAACGGCACCTCCACGGGGACACGGTCGCGGTAGATGCCCGTCGCCACATAGGAACCGGTGGCCTCCTCCAGCTCGAACACGTGGACCACCGGCCTGCCGTCCTCGTCCTCGACCCGCCAGAAGTGCTTGATCCCGGCCTTGGCGTACTTGAGCGGCTTGGTCTCACGGTCGCGCTCGGCCGACTCCTCCGAAACGATCTCCACGACCAGCACCACCTCGTCGGGGAGGTAGTAGGTGCGCCTCTTCCCAGCAGGGTTCGGCTGAGGCTGGACGACGACGATGTCAGGCTCGGGACGCTGACGTGGGTCCAGTTTCACCGTCATCGCGATCTGGACGCGCAGCGAATCCGGTGCGGCGTCGTCCAGCGCGTTGGCCAACCGGCGCATGACTTCGCTGTGGAAGTCGGTCTGGGGGGACATCACGATAAGGGCTCCATCGATGAGTTCCATCCGCGGAGCCCCCGGCGGAAGCTCGTCCAGATGGTCCGCCGTCCAGCCCTCCGGCGGTGGCCGGAACCAGTCCGGCAGCGGATCAGGCCATTCGGGCAGAGGCTCTGCGGTCATGAGTGCTCCCTGAGTCGTCCCCCTGTCACTTTATGATGCGCGGTCCTCCGCAGGAGGGTCCTTGGAGGTCCGAGGGTTTCTCGGCGGGCAATGGCCTTCCCGGGCTGACCGTGATTGGACCTGTGCTCCGGGCCAATGCGGCGGCAGAGTGGGGCGGGAGGTTCGTTCCGTTGACGGGGAGTGGCATGTACTTTCAGCACGCGCCGGAGATCTGGGCGGAGTATCCGGAGCTGGTGGCCGGTGCGGCGTTCACCACGGGGATCGGCGCGGGCGCCGACGTGGAGGCCCGTGTCGCGAAGTTCTACGCCGTCGCGGAGGAACGGCTGGCGGCGGGGCCGGAGAGCGAGTTCCCGGAGATCCGGGCGTGGCGGCGCACGTTCGCGAAGATGGGGCTCAAGCCGACCCAGTACCGGTGCGCGTCCGAGGCGCTGCTGCGCCGCTTCAAGCGGGAACGGGAGCTGCCGCGCATCCACCCGTTGATCGACCTGTGCAACGCGATCTCCCTGGCGTACGCGATCCCCGTCGCGGCGATCGACGTCGCCGAGGTGGCCGGGGGCCTGGAGGTGCGCCCGGCGCGCGGGGACGAGGAGTACCTGACGTTCGGCGGCGAGATCGAGCACCCGGCCCCCGGCGAGGTGGTCTTCGCAGACGAGGCGGGCCGGGCCCACGCCCGCCGCTGGACCAACCGGCAGAGCGGCCGGTCCGCCGTGCGCGGCACCACCGGCGAGGTGCTGATCGTGGCGGAGGCGCTGCACGAGACGGCGGCCGGGGACGTCCCGGCCCTGCTGGGGACGGTGGCCGCCGAGCTGGCCGAGGTGTGGCCGGGGACCCCGGTGACGGCGCTGCTCAGCGCCGCGGACCCGCGCCTGGAGTTCGCCCCGGCTCAGCCGTAGATGGCGTCGCGGGCGAGGTCCAGCCCGGTCAGGACCGCGCCCCGCAGGACGGTGTTGCCCTCGACGGTGCTCGCGCGGACCTGCGCGGGGGCGGGGGAACGGGCGTTGAGGCGCGCGGCCACCAGGTCGGCGAGCTCGTCCCCGCCGTCGCGGCCGGTCGCGCCGCCGAGCACGACGAGTCCGGGGTCGACCACGGCGACCAGCGCGAACGCGGCCTCGGTGATGAGGTCGGCCACGACCCCGGCGTCCAGCCCGACGATCCGGTCGGCCTCCAGCATGTCGCAGAACGTCGCGCCGCCGCCGAGTTCGAGCAGCCCGACCTCACCGGCGCCCCCCGAGGCGCCCCGCCGCAGCCGCCCGCCCAGCACGAGCGCCGCGCCGATGCCGTCGTCCAGCCACAGCAGGGCGAAGTCGTCGCACCCCACCGCGGACCCGGTCCGATGCTCCGCGATGGCGGAGAGGTTGACCTCGTTGTCCCCGACGACCCGGGTGCCGAGCCGCGCTTCGAGGGCCCGCACCAGGTCCGCCCGCCACCCGGGAACGCCGGCGGCGAGGGCCTCCTGGGTGCGCGGATCGACGACGCCGGGCACCGCGACCACGACGGTGTGCGGTTCGCGCCCGCCCGCGGCCTCGGCCACCGCGTCGGCGATCACCCCGACCAGATCGACGGAGGGGGCGCCGCCGGGCCCGCCGGAGTCGGGCAGGGGACGGGTGGCGGTGGCGACCGTCCGGCCCGTGATGTCCGCCACGGTGGCGTGCACGGCGTGGCGGCGGATGTCCACGCCCGCCACGTGGGCCCGGCCGGGGACGAGGTCGTAGACGCGGGCGTTGGGGCCGCGGCGTTCGGCGCCCGTCTCCCCGGCCACCTCGATCAGGCCGTCCGCGCTCAGCCGTTCGATCAGGTCGGAGACCGTCGGCCGGGACAGGCCGGTGAGGGTGCGCAACTGCGGCGCGGTCAGCGGGCCGTGCTCCAGCAGCAGGTCGAGGGCGCGACGGTCGTTGATCGCGCGGGCCAGGGTCGGGGTGGCGGGCTTCACGGGACCATATTAATCAGGCAGGGTCCCTGATGAATCTTTTCATCAGGGAGCCTTCCTGTTAATTTAGCGGGCCTATGAACAAGCATCGCGTCGCCATCTCCGCCGTGTTCGTTCTCCACGGGGCCGGGGCGGGGAGCGTGGCCACCCGCATCCCCTGGTTCCAGGACCGCTTCGACCTGGGCCCCACGCTGCTCGGCCTCGTCCTGCTGTGCCCGACGATCGGGGCGTTCGTCGGCATGCCCCTGGCCGGGCGCGTGGCCCACCGGCTCGGCACCCGCACGGCCACCCGCCTGATGCTGGTCCTGTGGGCCGCCGTCTTCGCGCTGCCCGCCCTCGCCCCGTCGCCCCTGGCGCTGGTCCCGCTGTTCCTGCTGTACGGCGTGCTGATCGGGATGCTGGACGTGGTGATGAACGCCCACGCCGTCGTGGTCGAACGCGCCCTGGAGCGCCCCGTCATGTCCGGCCTGCACGGCCTGTGGTGCGTGGGCAGCCTGGCGGGCGGCGGCATCGGCGCGCTCGCCGCCCAGACCGGCACCGACGCCCGCCTCCACCTGGGGGCGATGGCGGTGACGCTGCTGCTCGTGGGAGTGGCGGCCGGCCCGTTCCTGCTCGCCGACACGACCGCCCCGGACGCCCCGGCGCCGCGGCGCTTCGCGTTGCCGACGCGGGCGGTGGCGGCGCTCGGCCTGGTCGGGTTCTGCGCGACGTTCGCCGAGGGGGCGTCGGCGAACTGGACCGCCGTCTACCTCATCGAGGTCACCGGCGCGGGCCCCGGCCCCGCCGCCGCCAGCTACACGTTCTTCATGCTGTGCATGGCGACCGCGCGGCTGGCGGGCGACCGCCTGGTCCGCCGGTTCGGCCCGGTCGCCACGGTCCGGTACGGCGGCGTCCTGGCCGTCGCGGGCGGCATCGTGGTCGTGACGTCCCGCACGACCCTGCTGAGCGTCCCCGCCTTCGCGCTGATCGGCGTGGGCGTCGCGGTGGTCGTCCCCCTGGTCATCACGGCGGCGGGCAACGCGAGCGCGTCCCCGGGCGAGGGCGTCGCGAGCATGACCACGATCACCTACCTCTCCGGCCTGGCGGCCCCGGCCGTCACCGGCTGGCTGGCGGGCACGGTCTCCTACCCCGCCGCCTTCGTCGTGATCACCGCGGTGGTCGGCCTGATGACCGTCCGGGCCGGGGCCCTCCGCCCCCGCACGGCCCCGTCCGGCACGCTCACCCGGTCTCCGGCGCCGGAGCCGTCGAGCCCGTCCGAGGCGCCCGCCCGGCGCGCGAGGTGAGGTGGGCGGGGTGAGGTGGGCGGCTACGACGGCAGCGCGTAGCGCCCGTCGTCCAGCGGGTCCACCAGCCCATCGGCGATCAGGCCGTCCAGGGCGCGTTCCCGCTGCACGGCGTCGGACCACACGACGTCGAGCGCCGCCTTCTCCACCGGCCCGTGGGCCTCGCGGAGCACGGCCAGCAGGCGGCCCCGGCACTGGCGGTCCGTTCCGGTGTAGGTCTGGCCCCTGCGCGGAGGGCCGTCGTAGGCCGGGCGGCCCGCCAGCTGCCATTCGCAGCGGTCCAGCACCGGGCAGTCCACGCAGCGCGGCGAACGCGCCGTGCAGACCAGCGCCCCCAGCTCCATCACCGCCACCGACCACCGCGCCGCGGTCGGCGGATCCAGGGGGAGGAGGGACTCGGCCACCTTCACCTCGGCCCTGGTCGGCGCCTTCGGCGGGTACTCCTGCGCCGACACCAGCCGGGCCAGGACGCGCCGGACGTTCGTGTCCAGCACCGCGTGCCGCTGCCGGAACGCGAAGCTCGCCACCGCCGCCGCCGTGTAGGCCCCGATGCCCGGCAGCGCCAGAAGGTCCTCATGGGAGTCGGGGACCTCGCCGCCATGACGTTCGACGATCGCCTGGGCCGCGCCGTGCAGCCGCAGGGCCCGGCGCGGGTAGCCGAGCCGTCCCCAGGCCCGGACCGCCTCCCCGGACGGCTCGGCGGCCAGCGCGGCGGGCGTCGGCCAGCGCCTCATCCACTCGTGCCAGACCGGCAGGACGCGCACCACGGGCGTCTGCTGGAGCATGATCTCGCTGACCAGGATGCCCCAGGGCGTCGCGTCGGGGGCGCGCCAGGGCAGGTCGCGGGCGTGTTCGGCGTACCAGTCCAGGATCGGACCGGTGATCGTCTCGGGCTGCGGGTTCGGCATACGGATCGTCATTGTGGCATGCCACGGTCAAGGCGCGGCGGGTCGTTCCGGGAAGGCCCCGCGCGATCTGCATACTGCCCGTATGGCTGGTGACACCGGACGTGACCACGAGAGGCCGGGGCTCGATCAGTACTGGCGACGGCGCATCATGGTGTTCGGCGGGCTGTTCGGCACCATCGGGCTGGTGGTCTGGGCGTGCAGCGCGGGCGGCGACGAGACGCGGCAGCCCGTGCAGAACGCGGCCGCCGCCGCGACGCCCGCCCCCGTGATGCCGACGGCGATGCCGACCGTGACGGTGACCGCGACCGCCAAGGTCACCGCCGAGCCGGAGAAGCGGGACGGCGACGCCTGCGAACCCGCCGACGTCGTGATCGACATGGCCATGACCAGGGAGGTCTACGGCCGGGGCGAGAAGCCGCAGTTCCGGTACACGGTCGTCAACACCGGCGACCGGGCCTGCACGTTCGACGTGGGCCCCCGCGCCCTGGACATGCGGATCACCTCGGGCAGCGACCGGATCTGGACACGGTCGGCCTGCGAGGGCGGCGACGGGAGCGCGATCCGGATGCTGCGCCGCGGCATCCCCCATGTGGGAATGATCACCTGGGACCGGCTGCGCGGCACCGGCGGGTGCCGCGGCGAGCGCCCCAAGGCCCGCCCCGGCACCTACATCGCGAAGGTCAAGGTCGGCGACCTGAAGGTGAAGAAGCAGGTCTTCGCCCTGCGGTGACCCGCCGGGCGCCCGTGCCGGGACGCCCGTGCGGGACGCCCGCGTCAGACGTAGCGTTCCAGGATCGAGGACTCGGCCAGGCGGGACAGCCCCTCGCGAACGCTGCGCGCCCGCGACTCCCCGACGCCGCCGACCGCCTGGAGATCGTCGATGCTGGCCGCCAGCAGCTTCTGCAGGCCGCCGAAGTGCTCGACCAGGCGCTCCACGACCAGGCCCGGCAGGCGCGGGACCTTCGCCAGCAGGCGGAACCCCTTCGGGCTGACCGGCAGGTCCAGGGCGTCCGGCCCCGCGAACCCCATCACCTCGGCGACCGTGGACAGGTCCAGCAGCTCGTTGGCCGACAGGGCGTCGAGCGCGGTCAGGACGTTCTCCACGACGCCGGTGCGCGGGTCGGCGGACGGGTAGTCGCGGACGATCAGCTCGCGGTCCACGTCCACGCCCGACACCAGCTCGTCGAGCTGGAGCGACAGCAGACGCCCGTCGGTGCCGAGCTCGACGACATAGCCCTCGATCTCGTCGGCGATGCGCCGCACCATCTCCAGGCGCTGCACCACGGCCGCCACGTCGCGGACGGTGACCAGGTCCTCGATCTCCAGCGCCGACAGCGTGCCCGACACCTCGTCGAGGCGCAGCTTGTAGCGTTCGAGCGTCGCGAGGGCCTGGTTGGCCTTGGACAGGATCGCCGCCGAGTCCTCCAGGACGTAGCGGATGCCGTCCAGGTAGAGGGCGATGATCCGCATGGACTGGCTCACCGAGATCACCGGGTAGGGCGTCTGGCGGGCCACCCGTTCGGCGGTGCGGTGGCGGGTGCCGGACTCCTCGGTGGGGATGGTGGAGTCGGGCACCAGGTGGACGGCGGCCCGCACGATGCGGGTGAGCGAGGTGTCGAGGACGATCGCGCCGTCCATCTTCGCCAACTCGCGCAGTCGGGTGGCCGAGAACTCCACGTCGAGCTCGAACCCGCCCGAGCAGATCTCCTCGACCTGCTGGTCGTAGCCCAGCACGATCAGCGCTCCGGTGTGCCCCCGCAGAATGCGTTCCAGACCGTCACGGATCTGGGTGCCGGGGGCCACCGCGGCGAGCGTGGCTCGGCGTCGTTCGTCATGACCCTTGTTGTGTACTGGCACCTGGCCCCCGGAGGTCGCTGGACGGCGTCAGTTTACCGACGAGCCCCGCCCGCGGGTCCGGGCACCGGCCGCGAACGGGCGGCACCACTGTGGCGAACGGCGTGTCAGGGGGCCGTAAAGGCCACCTGCAACGCCTGGGTCAGGCTGTCCACCTCCATCACCTTCATGCCCTCGTAGCTCATCAGCTGGGGGTCGGCGCGCTTGAGCGGCGAGCCGCTGCCCAGTTCGAGCGAGCCGCGCGGGACGACCGCGTACCTGAAGCCCAGCCGGGTCGCCTCGGCCAGGCGGCGCTGGACGCCCGGCACGACCCGCACCTCGCCGGCCAGCCCGACCTCGCCGACCGCGATCAGGCTGGACGACAGCGACTGCTCGACCGTCGAGCCCGCCACGGCCAGCGCGAGCGCCAGGTCCACCGACGTCTCCGACAGCCGCACCCCGCCGACGGTGGAGACGTACACGTCCTGCTCGTGCATCGAGATCTTGCAGCGCTGGGCGAGCACGGCCAGCACCATCGCCACCCGCGAGTTGTCCAGTCCGGACGAGGCCCGGCGCGGCGACGGCAGGAACGACTTGGCGACCAGCGCCTGGATCTCGGCGACCAGCGGGCGGCGCCCCTCCAGCGTCACCGTGATGCAGGTCCCCGGAACGGGCTCGTCCCGCCGCGTCAGGAACAGCCCGCTGGGGTCGGACACGCCGACGATCCCGACCTCCGACAGGTCGAAGCAGCCCAGCTCGTCGGTGGGGCCGTACCGGTTCTTCACCGCGCGGATCATGCGGAGCCGGCTGTGCCGGTCGCCCTCGAAGTACAGGACGACGTCCACCAGGTGCTCCAGCAGGCGCGGACCGGCGATCGCGCCCTCCTTGGTGACGTGGCCGACCAGCACGACGGTGATGCCGCGTTCCTTGGCGACGCGGATGAGGTTGGCGGCGACCTCGCGGATCTGGGTGACGCCGCCGGGCGCGCCGTCCACCTCGGAGGTCCCGATCGTCTGGATGGAGTCGACGACCATCAGCTTCGGCTCGACGGCGTCGACATGGCCGAGGACGGCCGACAGCTCGGTCTCGGCGGCCAGGTACAGGTCGTCCGTGATCGCCCCGATCCGGTCGGCCCGCAGCCGCACCTGCTCGGCCGACTCCTCACCGGTCACGTACAGCACGGGCCGCCGCTCTCCGGTGCCGGCGGCGCCGTCGGCGCCGTCGGTCTCCCCCGGCCGGGCGCCCTCGGGCGTCGAGGCGAGGGCGGCGACCTCCAGCAGCAGCGTCGACTTGCCGATGCCGGGCTCGCCCGCCAGCAGCAGCACGGCCCCGGGCACGATCCCGCCGCCCAGCACCCGGTCCAGCTCGTCCAGGCCGGTGGGGCGGGTCTTGGCGGACCGCACGTCGACCTTGCCGATCGGGCGCGCGGGCGCGCTGACCGGCCCGGCCGACACCACCCGGGCGGGGGTGGCGCTGGACCCCTCGATGATCGTGCCCCAGGTCTGGCACTCACCGCAGCGGCCGACCCACTTGGAGGTCTGCCACCCGCACTCGGTGCACCGGTAGGCCGCCCGCGCCGTCTTCGCCTTCGCCATGACCGGAAGGGTAGGCCGCGCCACCGACAGTTCGCGCCGCCCGGAACCGAGGAACCGTGGCGACCAGGCAAAACCTGCGTTACTTCTGGTGTTCGAGTGGTGACGGCCAGCTTTGGACACCTATGTTGACCAAGCGTCGGTACCGGTTGTCTGCTCAGGGAAGGCCCTGTGCGCGGCGCGGCTCCGGCGGAGAGGACCGATGGTCATGCGGGTGAAGAAGGTTCTGGGGCTCGGGGCGGCGTCGTTGACGTTGGCGGCCTCGGCGGTCGCGGGCAACGCGGCGGTCGCGGGCAGCGCGGCGGCCGCGGGCGGCGCGGTGTCGGTGGGCGGCACGGTGTCGGCGGGCGGTACGGCGGCGCGCTGGGAGGGGGAGCGCTATGTGGCGCTCGGCGACTCGTTCACCGCGGGTCCGCTCATCCCGAAGCAGCACGGCACCCCGGCGGGCTGCATGCGTTCCAACCGCAACTATCCGTCCCTGGTCGCTGAGCGCGTCAAGGCCAGGCTGACCGACGTCAGTTGCAGCGGCGCGAAGACGACCGACATGACCGCCTCGCAGCGCACCCCGCTCGGCGTCAACCCGCCCCAGCTCAGCGCCGTCACCGCCGACACCTCGCTGGTCACCGTGGGGATCGGCGGCAACGACATCGGCTTCGGCGAGATCTCGATCGGCTGCGGCCTGGCGAGCGCGACCAACCCCCTCGGCGCGCCGTGCACCGCCCGCTACGGCACCACGATCGACCAGCGGATCAAGGAGACCACGCCGAAGGTCGCCGCCGTCCTGAACGGGATCCGCACCCGGGCCCCGCAGGCGAAGGTGCTGGTCGTGGGCTACCTGCGGCTGGTGCCCGAGCGCCCCGGCTGCTGGCCGGTGGTGCCGATCGCGCAGGGCGACCTGGCGTTCCTGGACGGCGTCGAGCGCCGCCTGAACGCCATGCTCGCCGAGCAGGCGAAGGCGAGCGGCGCCACGTTCGTCGACGCCTACGAGAACGGGCTCGGCCACGACATGTGCGCCGCCTCCGACCGCAAGTGGGTCGAGGGCATCGTCCTCACCTCGCCGGCCGCGCCCATCCACCCGAACGCCGCCGGGATGCGCGAGGTCGCCGACCGGGTCGTGAAGGCGCTGAACGCCTCCCGCGACGTCTAGGCCGGGGCCTCCAGCGACTTGCGGGCGCGTTCGATCAGGTCGCCGAGATGGTCCGAGACGACGCTCGGCCGCTCCAGCATCGCCATGTGCCCCGACACCGGGATGACCTCCAGCCGGGCCGACGGCACGCAGTCGGCGATCTTCGCGCTGTGCGCGACGGGGGTGAGCATGTCGTTCTCCGCGCCGATGACCAGCGTGTCCACCTCGCCGAGCGTGGCGCAGTCGCTGATCACCTCATGAGTGATCATCGAGTGGAAGAAGTCGATCAGCGCGTCCATCCGGGTCTCGGCCGCCATCTGCTCGGCGAACGCGACCGCCGCCGGGCTGGCGTCCGGCCCGAACGCCACCAGGTCCTCGAACAGCATCGTCCCGGTCCGGCCCAGGTGGCGCACCCGTTCGATCGCCGTCGCGCCCGCCCCGACGGCCCGCAGCGCGCGCGGCACCACCCGCTGGGTGACCCGCGCCAGCGCCGCCGGGAGCCCCAGCGTGGCCTGCCCGAGCCCGCCGGAGGAGGTGCACAGCAGCCCGACCGCGACCACCTTGCGGCCGATCAGCTCGGGGTACTCGTCGGCGAACCGCATGGTCGTCATGCCGCCCATCGAGTGCCCGACCAGCACCACCGGCGTGTCCTCGGGCACGGTCTGGTCGATCACGGCCTTCAGGTCGTGCGCCAGGCGCGGCAGCCCGTACTCGTCGCGCGCCCCGCCGTCGGAGCGCCCGTGCCCGCGCTGGTCCCAGAACACCAGCCGGCCCAGCCCCCGCAGCGCCCGGCGCTGGAAGTGCCAGGAGTCCTGGGTCAGGGTCCAGCCGTGCGAGAACACCACCGCCAGGTCGGTGCGGTCCGCGTCGTCGATCTCGGCGTACAGGCGGGTGCCGTCGTCGGCGCGCACCGCCACCGGACGCCCGCGCAGCGCGCCGAACGGCTCGCCCGCGTAGGGGTCGGGCCGCAGCCGGAGCCGCCGCACGGCGCGCCGCTGGGCGAGCAGCCCGGCCCCGCCCAGCGCGGCCCCGGTGCCCGCGCCGAGCGCGGTCACGGCGAGGATGTTGCGGCTCGTCCTGGCGGCACGTCCCATGTCCGACCTCCCCTGTCGCGGGTGCCGTGCCGGGCCCCGCCCGGCACGGCGCAAAAGCCATGAGTCGGACAATTGTTGTATAGGGAGTCCAGTAGTGGCCAGTGGGTCCCCACGGATGTGACCCACCAGTCATTTCCGTCAGTAGTACCGCCACCACAGGTTGACCGCGTAGTCGATCTCCAGCCCCGGCTCCTCGGCCAGGAACTCCTCGGCCAGCGCCTCGGGGAACTCGATCCTCAGCACGGCCGCGAAGTCCGCCCGGCTCCCGAACGCCCACCTGATCGTCAACGGTTCGCGCCGGAACCCCTGCCGCGCCCAGAACCGCTCTACCGCCGCCGGGTCGTACGACGGCAGCCCGCGCCGGAACCACCGTCCGAACGTCGACCGCGTGGCGTCGTTGTCGATCACGAACGCCGCCCCGCCGCGCCGCAGCACCCGGTCCAGCTCGGCCAGCCCCGGCTCGCAGCCCGGCCCGAAGAAGTACGCCCACCGCACGTGCACGACGTCCACCGAACTGTCCGGAAGCGGAAGCGCCTGCGCCGCGCCGACACGAACGGTGACGTTCGGTAGCCCCGCGGTCCGCCGCCGCGCGGCCGCAGCCAGCCCCGCGTGCGGCTCCACACCCACCACACGCGCGGCCTTCCGCGCGAACGCCGGCAGGTGGAAGCCGGTGCCGCACCCCAGATCCAGCACCGTCGCGCCGTCCCACGGGCGCAGCGCCCACATCGCCGGTTCGAGGACGCCGTCGGGGTCCACGGCGCGATTCTCGATCTCATAGACCTGGGGGGAGTTCCAGATGTTGGGGCTGGGCACGGCTCCGGGCGCGATCTCGACCACGGAACAGAGAGTAGTCATCGCCCACGTCAAGAAATGAGGATCACTCGGGGGTGAGGGTTTCTTCGCCGTCGCGGGCGCATAGGCTTTCCGTTGCGTAGCGCCGCCGTAGCGGGAACGACCATCGCGGGCCCGCCGGGCGGCGAGCGCCCCGACACTGCCGAGCGACCACCGCGAGGGAGCCTTGACCCCGCAGCACAACGGCGCCGTTCCACCAGCGATCCGCGTTCCGGACGCTCCCATCACGCTGTCCACCGCCTCGGTCTACCCGGAGAAGGTGCCCGCCGCGTTCGAGATCGCGGCCCTTCTCGGCTACGACGGCGTCGAGGTCATGGTGTCCACCGACGCCTCCTCGCAGGACCTCAACGTGCTGCGCCGCCTGTCGGACTACCACCAGGTACCGATCAAGTCGATCCACGCGCCCTGCCTGCTGCTCACCCAGCGCGTCTGGGGCCGCGACCCGTGGGGCAAGCTGGTCCGCTCCAAGGAGGTCGCCGAGGAGCTCGGGGCCGAGGTCGTCGTGGTGCACCCGCCGTTCCGCTGGCAGCGCGAGTACGCCCGCGAGTTCGTCGAGGGCCTGGCCCGCATGCAGGACGAAACCGACGTCCGGTTCTGCGTGGAGAACATGTTCCCCCTCAAGGCGCGCGGCGCCGAGGCGGGCATGTACCTGCCCGACTGGAACCCCGTCGACCAGGACTTCCCGTTCGTGACCCTGGACCTGTCGCACACCGCCGTGTCCAAGTCCGACGCCCTGGAGATGGCCGACCAGCTCGGCGACCGGCTCCGCCACATCCACCTGGCCGACGGCGTCGGCATCACCAACAAGGACGAGCACCTGGTCCCCGGCCGCGGCAACCAGCCCTGCGGCCCCCTCCTGGAGCGCCTGGCCGAACGCGCCTTCCGCGGCCACATCGTCCTGGAGGTCAACACCCGCCGCTCCGACTCCCGCGAGGACCGCGTCGAGGCGCTCGCCGAGTCCCTGGCGTTCGCCCGCCTGCACCTGGCCGCCGCCGACCGCACCTGGGAGGTCACCGCCGGCGGCGAGGTCTCCCGCAAGGGCGCGCCGTGACGGAGACGACGCATCCCGACCCGCCCGCCGGGACCGGCGACCAGGACGCGTCGGCCGGGACGGACGCGGGCGCGGAGACGGATCCCGGCACGAAGACGGGCTCCGGCGCGAAGGTGGACGTCGGCGCGAAGGTGGACGTCGAGGTCGGCGAGGCACCGTCCGAAGCACCGTCCGGGGCGCTGGACGTCGGTGCCAAGGTCGACGCCAGGGTCGAGGGCGGGCGGCGGCGCGGCCGCCCGCCGGGCCGGGGCCGCCGCCCCGGGCCCACCGAGACCCGCGAGGAGATCCTGGCCGCCGCCCGCGGGCTGTTCGCGGAGAAGGGCTACGACGGGGCGTCGCTGCGCGCCATTGCCCGCGCCGCCGGGGTGGACCCCGCCCTCGTGCACCACTTCTACGGGAGCAAGGAGGGCGTGTTCATCGCCGCCATGCGCTTCCCGATCGACCCGGCCGAGCTGATGCCGGTGGTCATGAGCGCTCCGCGCGAGGAGCTCGGCGAGACGATGGTCCGCGTCTTCCACCGGATCTGGGACGACCCCGAGGGGCGCGCGCCGATCCTGGCGATGCTGCGGTCGGCCATGACCAACGAGAAGGCCGCCGCGATGATGCGCGAGTTCGTCTCGTCGGCGCTGTTCGCCCGCGCCAGCGAGCTGCGCGGCATCCCGCTGGAACGCGTGAACGCCGCCGTCGGCCAGATGATCGGCGTGGCGATGCTGCGCTACGTCCTGAAGGTCGAGCCGATCGCCTCCCTGACCGAGGACGAGCTGGTGGAGCTGCTGGGCCCGACCCTCCAGCGCTACCTGGGCTGACGCCCTCGTTCCGGGCGTCCCTTTCCCCGCACCGCGGCGAACTCCGCGAGGCCCGCGTCGGCACGTGGCGATCCAGGAACCACGACGGCGGGCGGTGCCCACCGCGGGGGCGGGCGCCGCCGGGCCGGGGGCGGCAGGTCAGGCGAGGTGGAAGCCTGCGCCCACACCGCCTCGGGCGTTCATGTCGCCGATGATGAACTCGATCGAGGTGTGGCCGGGGAAGCCCCAGAGGTTGCCGACGAGGGTGGTCCCGTCGACGACGGGGCCGCCGGAGTCGCCGCCGTTGGTGGCGATGACGCTGATGAAGCGGCCGATGCCGGCCGGGCCGTGGCCGGTGACGTTGCCGCAGGTCTTTCCGGTCCGGTGGCCCATCTTGCACAGGCGGGTGCCGACGGCGGGGCGGGGGCCGAGTGAGGTGATGGTCACCGAGCCCGACGGGCTGTTGACCGTGTTCGTCGGGGCCACCTTGGTCGGGTCGAACTTGATCACGGCGTAGTCGGGGCCCGCCACACCGCCGGTGTAGTAACCGTTGCCCTCGCTGATGTAGGTCACCTCGCCGATCACGCCGACCTCGAGGAACTCAAGGCTGCTGGGCAACGGGGCGGGGGCGAAGAAGGTGCCGTGCGGAGACCTGTCGAGGTAGACCTTGTCGCCGTGCACCTTGTTTCCCGCGTCGTCGACGAAGCAGTGCGCGTTGGTCAGTCCCACCAGGTTGCCGGCGTTGTCATAGCCGACCGCCGTCAACGTACAGCTCTTGATCTTCGCTCCCGACGGCGTCTGCACGAACTGCTGGAAGATCCCGGTGCCACCGCCGATCGGGTAGCGGGTGTCGGCCTGGGCCGCAGGGGCCGCGGAGGTCGCGGGAGCGATCAGCGCGGCCGCCATCGCCGCCATCGTCGCGGTCAGGACACCGGCCTTGCGCATGAAGCTGGGCATTTTCACTCACTCCTTGGGGGGAACAAGACGCGCCCATTCAAGCAGACGATGATGTTTTTTAAAGAGACGGAGGTCCTTGACGCTTGATGGGCGATCGCTTAATGCGCTGGGAGGCACGACCAGGAATGTGAAGGTGGAACTGGACCCCAGGCGGACTGGGTGCGCTGTTGTTCGCGGCCCTGGCGGTCAGCGTGGATGGACCATGACCACATCCGCGACAAGACCCTGGAGGGCCGGTCGACCGCGGCCGTCCCAAGGCGGTCGGCGGCGACATGTTCACCTTCGCCCTGGCACTGCGCGTCGAGGGCGTCGCAGTGCCTGAGATCGCCGCCGAGCTCACGATCTCCTCGGGCGAGAACGCGGGGAGACCACCTTCGGTGGCCTCGCCGTACCGCGCCCAGCACTAACGCGACATCCCCGCAAAGGCCCACCCACCTGGCGCTCCACGCCAATCAGAGGCCACTACGACACGGAGCCTGCAAAGTTTCGGTCTCGGACGGGTTTTCGGGCTGGCCATGGTGGTCTTCGGGGCTTCGAGGGGGTTGACCGGGAGCCCCTGGCGACTTAAATTCAACACATGATGAAAAACGAGGCCGCGCTCAGTGTGCAGGACCTGCGCGTCGTGCGCGGGGGCCGGGAGGTGCTGCACGGTGTCACGTTCGAGGTGCCGCGCAGCTCCGTCATCGGCCTGCTCGGCCCGAGCGGATGCGGCAAGACCACGTTGATGCGCGCGCTGGTCGGCGTGCAGATCGTCGCGAGCGGAACGGTGACCGTCCTCGGCGAGCCCGCCGGGTCCCCGGGGCTGCGCCGCCGCGTCGGCTACTCCACCCAGAAACCCGCTGTCTACACCGACCTGTCCGTCAGCGAGAACCTGCGCTATTTCGCCGCCGTCCTCGGCGCGCCCAGGAGCGACGTCGCCCGCGTCACCGACGAGGTCGGCCTCGGCCGCCACCGCGACCAGGTCGCCGCGACCCTGTCGGGCGGCCAGCTCAACCGCCTCAACCTCGCGGTCGCCCTGCTCGGCTCCCCCGAGCTCCTCGTCCTGGACGAGCCGACGGTCGGCCTCGACCCGGTGCTCCGGCAGGAGCTGTGGGAGCTGTTCCACGAACTGGCCGCCCGCGGCGTCACCCTCGTCGTGTCCAGCCACGTCATGGACGAGGCCGGGCGCACCGACCGGCTGCTGCTGATGCGCGAGGGGAGCATCCTGGCCGACGGCTCGCCCGAGTCCCTGCGCGCCCGCACCGGCGCGACCGACCTGGAGGACGCCTTCCTCCGCGTCATCACCGAGACCACGGCGAGTCCCTCATGACCGGGCCGGTGGCACACCGCGCCGTCCACGGCGCACCGAGGGAGAGGAGACGGCCATGAGCCTGACGATCACGCTTGCCACGGCGCGGCGCATCCTGGCGCAGCTCCGGCACGACCACCGCACCCTGGGGCTCCTGGTCGGCGTGCCGAGCCTGCTGATGATCCTGCTGCGCTACGTCTTCGACACGCCGGGGATGTTCGACCGGATCGGCCCGCTGCTGCTCGGCCTGTTCCCGTTCGTGATCATGTTCGTGGTGGCCAGCGTCGGCACGCTGCGCGAACGCACCGGCGGCACCCTGGAACGCCTCATGACCACGCCGCTCGGCAAGCTCGACCTGCTGCTCGGCTACGCGCTGGCGTTCGGGCTGGTCGCCTGCGCCCAGATCGCGGTGGTGCTGACGATCTCGCTGACCTGGCTCGGCCTGGACCTGGCCGGGTCGATCGGCTCGCTGGTGCTGGTCTCGGTGCTGGGCGCGCTGCTGGGCATGGCGCTCGGGCTGCTGGCCAGCGCGTTCGCCCGCACCGAGTTCCAGGCGGTGCAGTTCATGCCCGCGTTCGTGCTGCCGCAGGTGCTGCTGTGCGGGCTGATCACGCCGCGCGACCGGATGGCGGGCTGGCTGGAGGCGATCTCCAACGTGATGCCGCTGTCCTACGCGGTGGACGCCATGCAGCGGGTGAGCCGGGAGGCGACGTTCAGCGGCGGGCTGGCCCGCGACGTCCTGATCATCACCGGCTGCGTCCTGCTGGCCCTCGTCCTCGGCGCCGCCACCCTCCGCCGCCGCACTCCCTGAGCGCGCGACCCGCTTCTTGACACCTGAACAGAGAGCCACCCGCCGGGCAGGGCGCGCGCGACGACCGGTGACCTGACGGGCGAACGCGGAGCCGCGTCCACCCGGACCCGGAGGGCCTCCCTCGAAGGGCGTGCCCGGGGAACGAGGAAACGGGCCGCGGAATGCTACCGGGGCTTCTGGGGTGAATCAGGCTGATAATCTCCGCGCCATGACCCCCCGAGACTCCGCTGAGGCAGACCAGGCGCGGCCCGCCGCCGGCATGGATCTGTTCGGCCCCGACGCCCCCGAGGACGGGGACCGGCCGACCGACCGCGCGCCGAAGCCGAGGAAGCGGCGCTGGCCGCGCGTGCTGCTGGCCATCGGCGTGTTCCTGCTGCTGCTCGTCGGGGGTCTGGCGGGGCTGGTCTGGCAGCGGCAGTCCTCCTACAACGGCAACATCGACCGGCTGCCCTCGACCATGCCGACCGGCAAGCGGCCCGGCCCGAGCGCCGTCGGCACCGAGAACTGGCTGCTGGTCGGCTCCGACACCCGGGTCAAGGCCGCCACCACCGGCAAGGACGGCGAGGACCTGTGGAAGCCGGGCCAGCAGCGGTCCGACACGCTGATGCTGCTGCACCTGCCCGCCGACCGCAGCAAGGCGTACGTGATCTCGTTCCCGCGCGACCTGTGGGTCGAGATCCCCGGCCACGGCACCCAGAAGATCAACGCCGCGTTCTCCTACGGCGGCCCCCGGCTGCTGATCGAGACGGTCGAGAACCTCACCGACGTCCGCATCGACCACTTCGGCGCGATCGACTTCACCGGCTTCAAGACGATGACCGACGCGCTCGGCGGCGTCGAGGTCGACATCAAGGAGAGCGTCTACGACCCGGCCCGCAAGCAGAACTGGCCGGCCGGCCGGCAGAAGCTCAACGGCGAGGACGCGCTGCGCTTCGTCCGCCAGCGCTACAACCTGCCCAACGGCGACTTCGACCGGATCAAGCGGCAGCAGGCGTTCCTGGCCGCGCTGGCCAAGAAGGCCGCCGACGGCGGGACCGTCTCCAACCCGCTCAAGCTGGACCGGTTCCTGTCGGCGTTCACCAGGTCGATCAGCGTGGACGACTCGGTCGACGCCGGGAAGCTCCGCTCGCTGGCGCTCAGCCTGCGCGGCGTCCGCCCCGGCGACGTGCAGTTCATGACCGTGCCGAACAAGGGCCCGGCCGCGCGCGGCCGGCAGAGCGTCGTCCTGCCGGACCCCGCCAAGGACAAGCTGCTGTTCGAGGCGATCCGCTCCGCCGAGGTCGCCGAGTACGTCCGTCGGCACGGCGGCGTGAACCGCGTCGGCCAGGTCTCCTGACGATCGCCTCCCCGAGAGATCAAACTCGCCGTTCCGGGCATTAACCTGGAAACGGTCGGACAGGGTGGTCCGCCGGGTGAGGAGTGGTTGCAGTGCTACGTCAGGCCCTCCTGGTCGCCTCGCGCAGCGGCGGCGTCCGGAAGATCGTTGAGACCGCGCCCGGGACCCGCCAGGTGGTGCGGCGCTTCATCGCCGGCGAGACCATCGACGACGCCCTCGCCGTCACCGAACGGCTCACCGCCGAGAACCTGCTGGTCACCCTGGACGTGCTCGGGGAGGACACCAGCAGCGAACGGATGGCCGAGCAGATCGTCGAGCACTACACCGAGCTCCTCAAGCGCCTGGCCGACCACGGCCTCGGCTCCCGCGCCGAGGTGTCGCTGAAGCTCACCGCCGTCGGCCAGGCCCTCGACGAGCGCCTGGCGCTGGACAACGCGCGCCGCGTCTGCACCGCCGCCCGTTCCGCGGGCACGACCGTCACCCTCGACATGGAGGATCACACCACCGTCGAGTCCACGCTGCGCATCCTGCACGAGCTGCGCGGCGACTTCCCCGACGTCGGCGCGGTCATCCAGTCCTACCTGCGGCGCGCCGAGGAGTACTGCGCCGACCTGGCCTACGAGGGGTCCCGCGTCCGCCTGTGCAAGGGCGCCTACGCCGCGCCCGAGTCGGTCGCGTTCGGCGACGAGGACGAGGTCGACAAGTCCTATGTCCGCTGCATGAAGGTCCTGATGGCGGGCCGGGGCTACCCGATGCTCGCCACCCACGACCCCCGGCTGATCGAGATCGCCGGGGCCCTGGCGGTCCTGCACGACCGCGACCCGGACACGTTCGAGTACCAGATGCTCTACGGCATCCGCCCGCAGGAGCAGCGCCGCCTGGCCGAGCAGGGCGACCAGGTCCGCGTCTACGTCGCCTACGGCTCGGAGTGGTACGGCTATTTCATGCGGCGCCTGGCCGAACGCCCTGCCAATCTGGCGTTCTTCCTCCGCTCCGTGGCGTCCAGGAGCTGAGACGCTCCGGAGCCGTCCCGGGTCCGGGCGCTAGGGTGGTCCGCGTTCCTGACCCTGGCTGAGGTGTGCAAATGATCGCGATTCTGGGTGCCGGAAAGATGGGCGAGGCCCTGCTGTCGGGCGTGCTGCGCGCCGGACGGCGACCCTCGGAGCTGATGGCCACCGCGCGCCGCGAGGAACGCGCCGCGCTGCTGCGCGAGCGCTACGGGATCGAGATCGTCACCAACGTCGAGGCCGCCCGCAGGGCGTCCACCCTGGTGCTGGCGGTCAAGCCCCAGGACATGGGCGTGCTGCTGGAGGAGATCGGCCCCCGGATCCCCGCCGGGACCCTCGTGATCTCGATGGCCGCCGGCATCACCAGCGCGTTCATCGAGGAGCACCTGCCCGAGAACGTCCCGGTGGTCCGGGTCATGTCGAACACGCCCGTGCTGGTCGACGAGGCCATGAGCGTCATCTCCGCCGGTTCGCACGCCGGTGAGGAGCACCTGAAGCTCGCCGAGGAGCTCCTCACCCCGGTCGGCAAGGTCCTCCGCATCCCCGAGTCCCTCCAGGACGCCGCGACGGCCCTGTCCGGCAGCGGCCCCGCGTACTTCTACTACCTGGTCGAGGCCATGGTGGACGCGGGCATCCTGCTCGGCATGCCCCGCGCCGCGGCCCTGGAGATGGTCATCCAGTCGGCCGTGGGTGCCGCCGTGATGCTCCGCGACTCCGGCGAGCACCCGGTCCTGCTCCGCGAGGCGGTGACCTCCCCGGGCGGCACCACGATCGCCGCCATCCGCGAACTGGAGAAGCACGGCGTCCGCGCCGCCGTCCTGGAGGCCATCGAAGCCGCCCGCAACCGAGGCCGCGAACTGGCGGGCGGCTGACCCGGGCCCACTCGACACCGGTCCCGAACCTCGGCCCTCGTCTCCACCGCGCGACGACCCGCCCGTGCGGCGGCCCGGCTCGATCATGCCGACACCTGCGAGCGACGGATTCGCCGGGGCCGTGAACAGGCGGGCGGCTGACCCGCGGCCGAGCGCGAGGCTCAGCGCGGGTGCCCGCCGCTGCCGGGGCCCGGCCGGATCGCGGTCACAGGCTCAGCACGATCCTGCCGTTCAGGCCGCCGCGGGCGAACCGTTCGGCGGCCGCCCGCACCTGGTGCAGCCCGAAGACGGCCTCCACATGCGGCCGCAGCGCTCCCCGGTCGATGAGTTCGACCAGGTCGGCGAGCCCGGCCCCGTCCTCGCGGACCTGGTTCACCGTGGTCCGCACGCCTCGCCCGGACAGGTCGGGGACCGGGCCCCGCTGGGTGGCGATCGAGGCGTACCGACCGCCGTCGGCCACGGCGTCGGTCGCGAACGCCCCGAAGGTGTCGAAGACCGCGTCGTAGCGGCGCTCCTCCAGCGCGATCGGCTCCATGACGACCTGTTCGGCACCGTGACCGCGCACGACCTGCACCTGCTCCGGCCGGGACACCAGCGCGTCCACGCGCGCGCCCCGGGACCGGGCGATCTGCAACGCCAGCACGCCGACCGCGCCCGCGGCCCCGGTGACGAGCAGCCGCTCGCCACCGGTGATCCCGAGCCAGTCCAGCGTCTGCAAAGCCGTCAGCCCCGCCAGCGGCACGGTGGCCGCGTCGACCAGGCCGAGCGCGGTCGGCGCGGCCGCCACCGCGCCCGCGGGCAGCGCCACCAGGTCGGCCCAGGTCCCCCGGCCGGACCCCAACTGGTGCGACATGGCGATCACCCGCTCGCCGGCACCGAGGCCACTGGACCCGGGATCGACCACGACGCCCGCCACGTCCCAGCCGAGGGTCATCGGCAGCGGCGGCGTCCCCTCCCCGATGGCGCCTTCGCGGGTCTTGCCATCGACGGGATTGACGCCGGAGGCGACGACGCGGACCAGCACCTCCTCCGGCCCCGCCTCGACGTCGGGGACCTCCACCACGTTCAACACCTCGGGACCGCCGAACCGGTCGATCCGCACCGCACGCATCACTGGTGCCCTCTCCGCACGCGAGCTCACTGGACGACAACGCACCTTGATCGTCATCCGCCCGCTCGGCCCCACACCAGTGGCCGCATCGCCAACCTGCGAAAGAATCAGGCCACCGACATCACCGTGAAACACCGGGACGTCCTCCGGCCGACCCCGTCCACCGCTGGATCCAGAGGGCTGTCAGCACCAGGCCGCGTTTCCGCCGAACCCTGAGCCGCCCCTACGAACGACGCCTGAACGGCCTTCACAAGGGCCGGGAGGACGGCGGGACGCCACCCCGAAGATCCACCAGAAACGCCCTCGGCGAGGACGGAGCGAAAAGGCGGCCAGGCTCGGTGGCGCCTGCCAGCGCGGGGGGAGGGTGCCGGACGGTGAGCAGGCGGCTTTGTGGTGTATGCCGGGGTGGCATGCGTGCCGGAGGACGGGGGTTGGACTCGGGGCGCGTGCCCAGGTGGCGGGTGCGTCAGGGCTGGTGGAACGGGGGCTTCTGGGTTCGGGGAGGGGGCTTTGAGCCGCGGGCGGGTTTGGTACGTGTAACGGGTATGGGGATTCTGCTTCGCGTGCTCGTGGCCCTCGGGCTCGTCGCTGACGCCGTCGTCCACTGGGTGTTCGCGCCGGAGATGCGTTTCGTCGAAGGCGGCTCGATCCGCGGTGACTGGCTGTTCTACGTGCAGGCGGCGCTGGCGGCGGCGGTGGCCGTGCTGGTGCTGGGGATGCCGCGCCGCTGGACGTACGCGGTGGCGTTCCTGGTGGCGGGGAGCGCGCTGGGAGCGGTGGTGCTCTACTACTTCGTCGACGTCGGGGCGCTCGGCCCCCTGCCGAACATGCACGAGCCGGTCTGGTACGCCGAGAAGACGATCAGTGCGGTGGGGGAGGGCGTGGCCGCGCTCGCCGCGCTGGTCGGGTTCCTCACCACGCGGGACCCGGAGCGGGAACGCGAGGGGGAGCGGTCACCGGTGTGACGAGGGCGTTCCCGTGGGTGGCCTGATGAGGCCGCTCGTGAGGACTGTCCGCCCGGTAACCGCGTTCTTACTATGCCCTCGTGGCTACCGGGCGCCTGCTCCCCCTGGTGATGGCCGCGGCGCTGGCCGCCGGGGCGGTCGGCTCGTGCAGCGGCGGCCGTGAGCCCGACCGGTTCCGGACCGGGACGGTGACGCGGGGGGACGTGACCGAGGTGGTCGAGGCCCCCGCGACGGTCGCGGCCCGGGCCACCGCCACCGTCCGCTCGCCCGCCGAGGGGACGATCGGGCGGCTGTACGTCGCCGACGGCGACCGCGTCGAGGAGGGCGACGTCCTCGTCAGGATCGACTCACCGGCGGCGCGGGAGCAGCTCGCCCAGGCCCGTGCCGCCGACGGCGCCTCCTCCGGCGGGGCACCGCCGTCCGGGATCGACCTGACGGCGTTCCAGCGCGGGATCGACCGGACGGCCAGGAACGGGTTCGACTTCGCCCGCGACGTCGCCGCGAAGATCCCCGACCCGAGGCACCGCGCGCACGCGCTGGCCGGGATCGCCAAGGCCGAGGGCGAGTACCGGACCGCCTCCGCCGCCGCCCGCGCCGCCGTGGCCAGGCTGAACGCCGGGCTCGGCAGCGTCGGCACGGCGATCTCCTCCATCACCGCGGCGCAGCGCGTGCAGACCCGCGCCGCCGTCCGCGCCGCCGAACGCACCGTCCGCGCCCTGACGATCCGGGCGCCGTTCGACGGGGTGGTGAGCCTCGGCGGCCCGGCGGGCGGCGCACCCGACCTGGGCGGCCTGCTGGACCGCCTGCCCCAGCAGCTCGGCCGGCCGGGCGGGACCAACGGCCTGGCCGCGCTCGGCGGCCTCGGCGGCGGCGCGGCCAAGGACGCCTCCGCCGTCGCCACCGGCGCGCCCGTCTCCGCGGGCGACGCGGTCGTCACCGTCACCGACATCTCGAAGCTGACGCTGACGGCCGACGTGGACGAGACCGACGTGCTCCAGGTCGACGACGGCGTGCGGGCGGACGTCGAACTCGACGCCGTCCCCGGCGGCGCCTACACCGCCGCCGTCACGGGGGTCGGCGCGACGCCGCAGCAGGCCAGCGGCGGCGGCGTCACCTACAAGGTCACCCTCTCCCTCGAACGCGGCGCCCTCCCCGGCGGCGGCCGCGCGCCCTGGCCCAAACCCGGGATGAGCGCCGTCGTCGACCTGCGGGTGCGCGAGGCGCGGGACGTGCTGACGGTCCCGTCCGCCGCCGTCGTCAACAGCGGACGCGACTCGGTCGTCTGGGTGGTCGCCGGAGGCCGGGCGCAGCGCCGGACCGTCCGCCTCGGGGCGCAGGGCGACACGACGGTGGAGGTCACCCGGGGGCTGCGCGAGGGCGAGCGGATCGTCGTCCGCGGCGCCGACGCCGTGCGGCAGGGCCAGGAACTCGCCACGTGACGCCAGCGCTGGAGGCCGTGGACGTCACCCGCACCTATCGCGCGGGTGACACCGAGGTCACCGCGTTGCGCGGGGTGAGCCTGCGGATCGACGAGGGCGAGTACGTGGCGGTCGTCGGCCCCTCCGGCTCCGGCAAGTCCACCCTGATGCACCTGCTCGGCTGCCTGGACCGCCCCACCACCGGCGTCCTCCGGGTCGGGGGCCGCGACGTGGCCCGCCTCTCCGACACCGAGCTGGCCGAGCTGCGCAACGCCCGCGTCGGTTTCGTGTTCCAGTCGTTCCACCTGCTCGGCCGCACCAGCGCCCGCGACAACGTGGCGCTGCCGCTGGTCTACCGGGGCGTTCCGCGCGCCGAACGCCGCCGCCGCGCCGCCGAGGCCCTGGCGACCGTCGGCCTGTCCCACCGCCTGGACCACCGGCCCGGCCAGCTGTCGGGCGGCGAGCAGCAGCGCGTCGCCATCGCCCGCGCCCTGGTCGGCGACCCCGGCGTGGTGCTGGCCGACGAACCCACCGGCAACCTCGACACCCGCACCGGCGACGACGTGATGGCACTGCTGGAACGCCTCAACCGCGACCGCGGCGTGGCGATCGTCCTGGTCACCCACGAGCTCGACGTCGCCGCCCGCGCCCACCGCCGCGTCCACCTACGCGACGGCATGATCGAACGCGACGAACGCAACACCACCCCACCCCGGGGCGCCGCCCCGCCGGGAGGCAACGCCCCGCCGGGAGGCAACGCCCTGCCGGGGGGTGACGACTCGTCGGGAGGCGAGGCCCCGTCGGGAGATGACGGCTCGCCGGGAGGCAACGCCCCGCCGAAAGGCGACGGTCTGCCGGGAGGCAACGCCTTGCCGGGGGGTGACGGCTCGTCGGGAGGCAACGCCCTGCCGGGAAGTGGCGCCCTGCCGGAAGGTGACGGCCTGCCGGGCGGTGACGGTTCGCCGGAAGGTGACAGCCCGCCGGAAGGCCACGCCCTGCCGGGAGGCGATGTCCTGCCGGGCGGTGACGGTCCGCCGGAAGGTGACGGCTCGCCGGGAGGCAACGCCTTGCCGGGAGGCGACGCCTTGTCGGGAGGTGACGGCCCGCCGGGAGGTGACGGCCCGCCGGGAGGTGACGGCCCGCCGGGGGGTGACGGCTCGCCGGGAGGCAACGCCTTGCCGGGAGGCGACGCCTTGTCGGGAGGTGACGGCCCGCCGGGAGGGGGCGGGTCGGTGGGAGGTGATGTCCTTCCGGGAAGGGGGGCTTCTATGGGGGGCGATGCCCCTCGGGGCGACGGTGGTCCTTGTGAGGGGGTGTGAGGGCGGGGGAGTCGTTTCGTGTCGCGGTCGATGCGCTGCGCGTCAACCGCCTGCGCAGCGCGCTGACGATGCTCGGCGTGGTGATCGGCGTCGCCGCCGTGGTGGTGCTGGTGGCGATCGGGTCCGGCGCTCGTGACCTGGTGCAACGCGAGATCGAGGGTCTGGGCTCCAACATCATCTTCGTGGCGCCGGGTCAGCTGTCGCTGGGCGCGGCCCCGTCGATCAGCCGGCTGCGCCTGGACGACGTGGCCTATCTGGGCCGGATCACCGGCGACGAGAGCGCCATCGCCGTGGCCCTGAACTCCGGCGAGACGATCCGGGCGGGCCACCGGCAGCTCTACTCCAGCATCGTCGGGGCCAACGAGAACCTCCGCAACGTCTTCGACCGCCCCCTCCGCCGCGGCCGCTACCTCAGCCGCACCGACGTGGAGACGCGCCGCCGCGTGGTGGTGCTCGGCTCGGAGGTCGCGCACCGCCTGTTCGGGGACGCCGACCCGGTCGGCCGCCAGATCACCGTGGCGGGTGGCGCGCGCTTCCGGGTCGTCGGGGTGTTCGAGGAGGTCGGGCAGACGTTCGGCCAGACCCGCGACGCCGAGGTCCACATCCCGGTGACCGCCGCCCAGCGCCTGTTCGGCGTGGACCGCGTGGACTTCCTGGCCGTCCGCGCTCCTACCCAGGAGGCCGTTCCCGCGCTGCGGAAGACGGTGGTGGACGCCCTGCAGCGCAGGTACCGGGGCGAGGAGTTCTCGGCGATCACCCAGACCCAGCTGCTGGGCACGATCGGCACGGTCCTCGGCGCCCTCACCGGCGTCCTGGCCGCCATCGCGGCGATCTCCCTGCTGGTGGGCGGGGTGGGCGTCTCGAACATCATGCTGGTCAGCGTCCGGGAACGCACCCGCGAGATCGGCCTGCGCAAGGCGCTGGGCGCCCGCCAGCGCGACATCCTGTCCCAGTTCCTGCTGGAGGCGGTCCTGCTGACGTCGCTGGGAGGCGCGGCGGGCATCGTCCTGGGCGTGGGGGCGGCCCTGGCGATCTCGGCCGTCTCGCCGGTCCCCGCGACGATCGCGTGGTGGTCCCCGGCGCTGGCGTTCGCGGTCTCGGCGGCGGTCGGTGTCTTCTTCGGGGTGGCCCCCGCCCGCCGCGCGGGGCGCCTGGACCCGGTGGTGGCGCTCCGCGCCGAGTGACCTCTACCAGGAATTATCGCACTCCGTACCGACGTTTTACGTATCGTGATCGATCAAGCTGTTTCTCCGGACCGACGGCTCCTGACCTTCGTCTCCGGCTTCTGGCAGGCGGGAGGCTGGCTGTTCCTGGCCGCGATCGTCGCGGGGGTGGGAGCTCACGACCTGACGAGCGACGGATCCCCGGGCGTGCTCGCGTTCGAGGCGCTGCTCGTGGCGTACCTGGTCACGATGTACTTCCTGGAGCGGCGGCGCGCCACGGTCGTCTCCACGTCCGGTCTCGAACTGCGCGGTTACCTGCTGGCCGAGAGCATCCCCTGGGGCCGGGTGGCGGACGTCCGAGCGTCCCGCAGATGGGGCATGCGCCGGGTCGCGCTGCTGCTGACCGATGGCCGCGTACGCCTGCTCACCGCCCCGCGCGACCACGTCTTCGAGGGCGACCGCGACCTCGACGCGAAGATCGAGGCCATCCGGGAGGCGAAGCCGGACCAGGACGCCCGGCCCTCCGCCCGTACGGGCCGCTGAGGCCCGCCGGGGCACGTGGCGAGGCCCCTCGCGCCCCCGCGGCTCCGGGCCGGGCGGGGACGCGAGGGGCCTCCGGTCAGGCGACGGCCTCGGTGGCCGTGGTCCCGGCCGCGACCACCCGGCGCACGAACCGGGCGGTCTCGCGCATGGCCGCGCTCGCCTCCGGGAGAACGCGGTTGAGGATCTGGAAGACGTGCATCTGGCCCTTCCAGACCTGGAGTTCGCAGTCGTTGCCCGCCCTGGTCAGCGCCTCCGCCAGGGCCTCGGCCTCCGGACGCAGGACCTCCGCGCCGCCGACCTGGATGAGGATCGGGGGCGCGTCGGTCCAGGGGGAGGCGAGCAGGGCCAGCCGCGGGTCGTCGAATCCGGCTGGCCCCACTACGAGGCGGGCGACCCGGCGGGCCGCGTAGGCGGAGATGTAGGGGTCGCGGGCGCGGCGCTGGGCGCGCGTGGACATCTCGCAGGTCAGGTCCACCCAGGGGGAGAACAGCACCGTCCCGGCGGGACGCGGCAGGCCGGTGCGCAGGATCTCGCCGGTCAGCGCGGCGGCCAGGTGGCCTCCGGCGGAGTCGCCCGCGATCACGATCCCGGACGCCGGGACGCCGCGGTCCAGCAGCCAGCGGTAGGCCGCCACCGCGTCCTCCAGCGGGGCCGGGAACGGGTTCTCGGGCGCCAGCCGGTACCGCGGGACCAGCACCGGCAGGCCCGTGTCCAGGGCCAGGCGGGACGTGATCGGACGGTGGGTGCGCGGCGAGCACACCACGTACGCGCCGCCGTGCAGGTAGAGGATCGCGCCGCTCGCCGTCCGCTCGCCCTCGCGGGTCACGACCCATTCGCCGGCGACCGGGCGTTCCGCGCGGTCCGTCTCGACGCGGGGGTCGACCAGTGGCCGGATGTGGACCCGGGAGGTGGGGCGCATCAGCAGCGAGGCCGCGTCCACGGTGGTGCGGGCGGTGCGCAGGGTGCGCGCGTGGCCGGGGACCAGATGGATGAACGGGCGTGCGCCCAGCCGCAACGCGCCGGTGACCAGGAGGCTGCGGGCGCTCGGGCGACGTTCGTGGGGTTTCCGGGGGTCGGCCTCGGGGGTGGGAGGCGCGGGCAGCGGCAGAGGGGTCACCTCCGCCGGCTGCGGACCGGGTGGGCGTGTGTCCATCTCAGCCCCATTTGCTCTGTTTCCTTTGTGTTAATGAGATGCCCACTCGACGAGGGTGGTTCACGTCACAACTTTGTGTCGAAGCCGTCCGATTGGAACGGGAGCAAAACGGCTAACGTGCGGGGGCGCGCACGCTGGGTAGCGGAACGCGGTGATCTATGCCACTTGGACAGGGGGATCGGCGGGGGCGATACCGTGAGGCCATGAGCAGTGCCGCGCAGCCCGCGCCCCCGGCGAACTGCGGTCTCCAGGTCCTCTGGGACGACCGGCTCACCGGCTACGACTTCGGTCCCGGCCACCCCATGAACCCCGTGCGGGTCGAGCTGACCATCGCGCTGGCGCGCGAGTACGGCCTGTTCGACCGGCCGAACGTGCGCGTGACGGCGTTCGAGCCCGCCGACGACAAGCTCCTCGCCCGCGTGCACGAGGAGTCCTACATCGCCGCCGTCCGGCACGCGGGCGCGACCGGCCTGCCCGAGCCGGGCCGCGGCATCGGCACCGCGGACAACCCCGTCTTCCTCGGCATGCACGACGCCTCCGCGCTGATCGCGGGCGCGTCGGTCGCCGGGGCGCGGGCCGTCTGGGAGGGCGGCGCCGAGCACGCCGTCAACGTCTCGGGCGGCCTGCACCACGCGATGGCCGGGGCCGCCAGCGGCTTCTGCGTCTACAACGACGCCGCCCTCGCCATCGCCTGGCTGCTGGACAACGGCGCCGAACGCGTCGCGTACGTGGACGTGGACGTCCACCACGGCGACGGCGTGCAGGCCCTGTTCTACGACGACCCCCGCGTCATGACGGTCAGCCTGCACGAGACGCCGCGCACGCTTTTCCCCGGCACGGGCTTCCCCAGCGAGACCGGCGGGAGCGGAGCCGAGGGCACGGCCGTGAACGTCGCCCTCCCGCCCGGCACCGGCGACGCCGCCTGGCTGCGCGCGTTCGAGGCGGTCGTGCCGCCGCTGCTGCGCGCGTTCGCGCCGCAGGTCCTGGTCACCCAGCACGGCGCCGACGTGCACGCGCTCGACCCGCTCGCCCACCTGATCCTCACCCTCGACGGCCAGCGCACCGCCTACCGGCGGCTGCACGGGCTCGCCCACGAGGTCGCCGGGGGGCGCTGGCTGGCCACCGGGGGCGGCGGCTACGAGCTGGTGCAGGTCGTCCCGCGCGCCTGGACGCATCTGATCGCCGAGGCCGCGGGCCTGCCGATCGCTCCCGAGACGCCCACCCCCGACCCGTGGCGCGAGTTCGTCCGGCAGCGCACCGACGAGGTCGCGCCGCGCCGCATGACCGATGGAACGACCGAGGTGGAGGTGCGCACATGGGAGACGGGCTTCGACCCGGCCAACCCGGTGGACCAGGCGGTGCTGGCGACCCGGCGGGCGGTGTTCCCGGAACACGGCCTGGACCCGATGACGGACCTGTGATGGCGCCGACCCGCGAGGAGCTGCGCGCCCACCTGCTCCGCACGATGATCGCCGGGGACGTCGCCACGCCCCGGCAGAACAATCTGCTGCACTACCGCCGCATGGCCAACGGCGACCCGTACTACCAGTTCGGCCTGGAGTTCAAGCGTTCCTACACCGAGCGCGACATCCTGGAGATCATGGTCGAGCGGTGCGGCGTGAGCGCCGACCCGATGCACCTGTACGGCGACGACACCATCGACCCGGAGCTGACGATCGACGCGCTGGAGGCGATGGCCGCCCGCGTCGGCCTGGCCGCGCGCCGCCGCGAGAACGTCGTGATCGCCACCGGTCACCCGGCCACGCTCACCCCGGTCTACCAGGCGCTGTCGCGGGCACTGACCGAGGCGGGCTGCCGCGTGCTGACCCCGGCGGCGGGCTGGGAGTACCAGGTCGAGACCTCCCATGGCCGCGAGGCGCGGCGGCTGGTCTACGCCGACGGCGGCGTGGCGATGCTGGAGGGCGACGACGGCCGTACCCACCACACTCACGACGCGGCCCCGATGAACACCATGCTCGACGCCCTGAACGGGACCGACGCTCCTGGGACCCCTCCGGAGTACACCGATGAGGCGAATTCCAGAGAATGGCCGGATCTGGCCATCGCCGACCATGGCTGGGCCGGTGCGGCCGGACAGGCGGGCATCGACGCGGTCGGTTTCGCGGACTGTAACGACCCGGCGCTGTTCGTAGGGGCCGCCGAGGGCAAGATCGAGGTCGTGGTGCCCCTCGACGACGGCGTATCGCCGCACCATTACGCCCCTTTGACGGCCTACCTCCTGGCACGTGCCGGTCTGGGGTGACCCCCGGGCCCCCTGAGAATCTCACTGGAGCGACCCCACAGGCGTCACAGCGTGTGACGCGACGGCCGTAACGGGGCTGATGGGTTGGCACACGTCCGCCGCTCCCGCGTGAGTCGCAGGTCATCGCGTGTTCCGGCCTTACAACTCATCGTCACGCCACGGTCCGTCCCGTCAGGTCAACGCTCCGTACGTGATAACAGTGTGGCCTCCGGGACAGGCTGGATACGGAAATGGCCGGAACTCCCCTCTTGCGACTGTCGGTACACGATTTACGCTGGGGGAAGTACACGTGCGTGATCAAAGTCACCCAAAGGGCCGGTGCGCGGCACGTGTGGAAGAGGGCGTCCGATGAGCTCAGGCGAGCGACCTCTGAGCGAGGTCAGATTCCTGACCGTGGCCGAAGTGGCGGCGGTGATGCGGGTGTCCAAGATGACCGTCTACCGCCTCGTCCACTCGGGAGAACTGCCCGCGATCCGCGTGGGACGTTCGTTCCGGGTCCCCGAACAGGCCGTACACGACTACCTGCGCGACGCGTTCATCGAGGCCGGGTGAGCGCTCCCCGCGAACGCGGGGACGTTCCCGGAGCGGGGAACGGGCCATGACCCGCCCCACTCCGAACCCGGCCGCGCAGGGGGCGCCGGCAGGGACCGCGAGGTCCACGCCGGCGGCCGGGAAACGGCTACAGGGGAACTAACGGCGTCCCCACGGGGACGTTGCGGGCGAGAAAAACGGCAGACAACCCGCCGGACCCGGTGTCCGGGGGATCGGGGGCGACAGGCGTCTCCCCGGTGCCCCGACACCGGGCACATGGCTCTGCGCGCCATGACGGTGCGGCGGCGGCTCGCGACGGCGACCCGCCGGACCCGACCCGCCTGACCCGAGGACGGCCCGGTGCCATGACTCCCGGACCGACCTCCCGTGGCGTTGCGGGTAGGCACGGACGGTCCACGCTCCTGTGCGATCAAGGGGCCGTCCGCCGGGGGAGACACGCGTGAGGGACGCGGCCATGCCGTTCGCCGCCGACCCGGAGGGTCGGCCGAGGGGGCGCACGGCGCCGACCCCCGCTCCCTGATCCGCGGACCGGGACGGGAGCTCGTCCGCTTGTACCACCGGACCCCGTCGCCGGGCCCGTTCCGGCCGTGCCGCATCCGGACAGGCGGCCGCGGGCGGTGGCCTGCGGCGGCGACCAGGTGTGACCTGTCAGTCATCTTTTGGGGGTTCGTTTCCCGGAAATTCGGGGGAGTGTCAAGGGGCGTTGAGGGTACGGCGGGCGACATGGGAACGGTGCGGATCACTCCGCGGACCGAACGGCGTCGGCTCAGCGGTACCCTTGGGCAGCGGACTGTGCACGTCAACCGAGTCGATGCTCGGCTGCGGCATGTCCTTCTCCTGTAAGACACCCGATTTGCCGAGCGAGGTCTCGTGGGCTCCGTCATCAAGAAGCGTCGTAAGCGGATGGCCAAGAAGAAGCACCGCAAGCTGCTGAAGAAGACGCGCATCCAGCGCCGCAACAAGAAGTAAACACGCAGGCCACCGAGCCGTAAGGGGTGGGGCGCACAGTGTCCTCTATGCCCTCCACTGCGGCCCGTGTCGTCCTCGTGACGGGAGTCTCCCGTTTCCTGGGGGCGCGGGTCGCCAACACCCTCCAAGCCGACCCGCGTATCGAGCGGGTCATCGGCGTGGACACGGTCCCACCCACGACGTCGCTCGGCCGCACCGAGTTCGTCCGCGTCGACATCCGCACACCGAGCATCGCGAAGGTCATCTCCTCCGCCGAGGTCGACACCGTCGTCCACCTCAACCTGGTGACGGCCCCGTCCGGTCCCCGGTCGCGGGTGAAGGAACTCAACGTCATCGGCACGATGCAGCTGCTGGCCGCGTGCCAGCGGTCGCCGGACATGCGCAAACTCGTCGTGCGGTCCTCGGCCGCCGTCTACGGGTCCTCGCCCATGGATCCGGCGGTGTTCGCCGAACGCGACGAGCCCGTCGAGCCGCCCACCTCCGGCTACGCCAAGGACGCGGTCGAGGTCGAGGGCTACGTGCGGGGCCTGCAACGCCGCCGGTCGGACCTGACGGTCTCGGTGCTGCGCTTCGTCAACTTCCTGGGACCGGGCGTGGACTCCCCGCTGACCCGGTACCTGCGCATGCCCGTCGTGCCGACGGTGCTGGGGTTCGATCCCCGGCTGCAGTTCGTGCACGAGGACGACGGCATCGAGGTGCTGCGCCGGATGACCGTGGAGGACCATCCGGGGTGCTTCAACGTGGCGGGCGACGGCGTCCTGCTGCTCTCGCAGGCGTTGCGCCGGGCCGGGCGCTCGTTCGTGCCGGTCCCGGCGCCGTCGTTCGCCGCGCTGGGCGACGCCGGGCGCCGGTTCGCGGGGATGTCGGGGTTCTCGCCCGAGCTCCAGCGCCTGCTCACCTACGGCCGTGTCGTCGACACCACCGCGCTGGTGAACGAGCTGGCCTGGCGGCCCAAGTACGGCTCGGAGGCGGCGTTCGCCGACTTCGTGTCCGCGCGGGGACTGGGACGCACCGTTCCCATGGCCCTGCTGGACCGACTGACCACGGTGTTGGGCCGCGAGTAGCGGGAGGCACAGTGAACGCGCAGCTTCATGACGAACAGCCCGCCGAGCGGGGGGCGCGGGTCATCCCGTTGAACGCCGCCCGCCAGGACGAGGAGCCGGCCGAGCGCCACCCGCTGGAGCGCAGGGTCGCCGCCGGGCTCGCGTTCCTGCGCCGGCGGCTGGCCGGCGAGTACGAGGTCGACGAGTTCGGCTTCGACCCCGAGCTCAACCGCAACGTCCTGCTGCCCGCCGCCCGGGTGCTCTACGAGCGGTGGTTCCGGGTGGAGCTGGCCGGGACCGAGCACGTCCCGCGGAAGGGCGGCGCGCTCATCGTCGCCAACCACTCCGGGACCGTCCCCCTCGACGGGATCATGCTGTCGGTCGCGGTGCACGACCACCTGGAACGCGACCTGCGGCTGCTCGGCGCCGACCTGATCTACCAGGTGCCGGTGCTGGGGCACCTGTCGCGCAAGGCGGGGCACACGCTGGCCTCGCCCGCCGACGCGGCGCGGCTGCTGGCCAAGGACGAGCTGGTCGGGGTGTTCCCCGAGGGCTTCAAGGGCGTCGGCAAGCCGTTCGGCGAGCGCTACCAGTTGCAGCGGTTCGGGCGCGGCGGGTTCGTGGAGACGGCGCTGCGCGCGAACGTGCCGATCATCCCGTGCGCCATCGTCGGCGCCGAGGAGATCTATCCCAAGATCGCCGATCTGCGGCCGCTGGCCCGGCTGCTCGGCGTGCCGTACTTTCCGGTGACCCCGACGTTCCCGTGGCTGGGCCCGGCGGGGCTGCTCCCGCTGCCGTCCAAGTGGATGATCGCGTTCGGGGAGCCGATGCCGCTGGACGACTACGGGCCCGAGGCCGCCGACGACCCGATGACGGTCTTCAACCTCACCGACCACGTCCGCGAGACGGTCCAGCAGATGCTCTACGACACGCTGCTGCGCCGGGGCCCCGCGTTCTTCTAGGCCCCCGGGGCCGCTAGGAGCGGTAGTGCCGCCGCAGGGCGATCCCGGCGGCCACGCCGCCCGCCAGCGCCCCCATCCCGGCCGCCGCCGGGAGGGCCACCATCGTCACCTTGCGGCCGGTGCGGAAGTCGTGCACCGGCCACCCGCTCTGCCTGGCGTGCTCGCGGAGGGCCGGGTCGGGGTTGACCGCGTGGGGGTAGCCGACCGCGGTCAGCATCGGCAGGTCGTTGACCGAGTCGCTGTAGGCCGAGCAGCGGGACAGGTCCAGGCCCTCGCGCTGGGCCAGCGCGCGGATCGCCTCGGCCTTGGCCTGGCCGTGCAGCAGGTTGCCGACCAGGCGGCCGGTGTAGACGCCGCCGGAGGTCTCGGCGACCGTGCCGAGCGCGCCGGTCAGGCCCAGCCGGTGGGCGATCGTGCGGGCCACCTCGACGGGGGTGGCGGTGACCAGCCACACCTGCTGGCCGGCGTCCAGGTGCTGCAACGCGAGGCGGCGGGTGCCGTGCCAGATGCGGTCGGCCATCACCTCGTCGTAGATCTCCTCGGAGAGGCGGACCAGGTCGTCGACCTTCTGGCCGGCGACGAACGCCAGCGCCATCTCCTTGGCGCTGCCGATGTGCTCGGCGTTCTCGGTGCCGCGCAGCCGGAACGCCGCCTGCCCCCAGGCGAACATCGCCAGGTCCCGCATCGTGAACAGCTTGCGCGAGGCCAGGCCGCGCGCGAAGTAGTAGATCGACGCGCCGCGCATCATCGTGTTGTCCACGTCGAAGAACGCCGCCGCCGTCGGGTCCGGGTCGGGCAGCGGCTCGGGCTCCGCCGCCGCCGCGGCCGCCGCCTCGCCCGCGCTGACCGGGTCCTCTTCTTTGCCGCGCTGCCAGAAAAGCCGCATGGTGCCGAGCTTAGCCAGCACGGGTGTCGGGCCCCGGTGTTCGTCCTTGAATGGGACGGTCCTCACTTTCGGCGTTCCGGTGAACGGTCATCTCGGCGACCAGGCGTTCGCGCAGCCGGGCGCGGAAACGCGGGTCGGGGGCGGGCAGGCCGGCGCGCATGCCGGTCAGGGAATGACGGGTCCGCCGTATCCCGCGCCGCCCGCTGAGACGGGCCCTCCTCATATCGGTCCCCCCGGTGAAGCGGTGGTGCCCCGACAACGAGCGACCCGGACCCCGGGTTACGGCCGCCCCTAGGGAACGCGCGGATCGTCCGGCAGCATCCGGGCCAGCGACCGCACCGCGCGGTACTGCAACGCCTTGATCGCGCCGGTCTTCTTGCCCATGATCAGCGCCGTCTCCGCCACCGACAGCCCGTGCAGGAAGCGCAGCACCACGCACTCCTGCTGCTCGGAGCCCAGGCGTCGGACGGCCGTCAGCAGCGTGCGCCGGGTCATCGCGTCCAGCACGGCGCGCTCGGGGCCCTCCTGGGGGAGGTCGGGCTCCAGCAGCTCGGCCGTGCAGATCTCCAGGCGGTGGCGGCCGGACTTGAAGTGGTCGGTGACCAGGTTGCGGGCGATGGTGACGAGCCAGGCCCCGAAGTCCTTGCCCTGCCAGTGGAAGTCGCCGATCCGGCGCAGGGCCCGCAGGAACGTCTCGCTGGTCAGGTCCTCGGCCAGCGCGTGCGAGCCGACCCGGTAGTAGACGTACCGGTAGACGAGGTCCACGTAGTTGTCGTAGAGGGCGCCGAACGCCTCGGCGTCGCCCTCGCGGGCGCGCAGGACCAGGGACTTCATCGCGTCGCCGGGTCGGGAGAGCGGGGTGTCACCCGGTCGGGCGGGCCGCGGGACCGCCGCTACCGGGACATCGAGGGTCAAGCTGCTCATGCAGTTCTCCTCGGGGCGTAAGCGACCTCCGACGTGAATTGCCACTCTAGGTACCGGCGGCCACGACAGGCAATGGTGTGACGCCTCGTATGTCCGGGAACCGCCCGCACGAACGATCCGTCGGCGGCGACCCCGCCCGCTCCCGCCCGCTCCCGCCCGCTCCCGCCCGGCCCCGTCCGGCCCGTTCCGGCCGGTCGCCGGGGAGCGGTTACCCCTCAACGGCTCGCATCGGGCACCATGGGGCGCGATGGAAGCTCTAATCGCGCTCGTGGCGACCCTTGGTGCCTTAATGGCCACCGGGTTGCTGGTTCAGCGCGCCTCCAAGGAACGGCTCCTCTACCTGATCGCGTGGTCGGTGACCCTGGTCGGGCTGTCCCTGGCGCTGCTCGCGCTGACCGCGGGCTTCTTCCTGGGGTTCAACGGCCTGCTGTTCCGCGTGGCGGAGGTCGGGGCCGCGCTGGTCGCGCCGCTGTGGCTGGCGCTGGGCATGGTGGAGCTGATCGCCCGTCCGGTCCAGGTGCGGTTCGCCGCCTGGCTGTTCTCGGTGTCCTACACCGTGGTCGCCATGGTGATCCTGGCGCTGGACCCGTTCAAGAGGAGCGCCTTCACCAAGGCCCTTCCCAAGCCGGGCGACACCTACGACGCGATCCCGCTGCTGCTGATCGACGGAATCCACGTGGTCGCGGTGCTCGCCCTGGTGGCGTGCGCGGCGGTCACCGCGGTGCTGGCGAGCAAGCAGGACCGCGAGGCGGCCGACCTGCTGATCCCGATCGCGCTGGTCGCCCTGGCCGGGGCGCTGGTGGTCGGCGGCACCCGCGGCCTGCTGCCCGGGTTCGTCGCGGTCGTGGCGCTCGGCGGCGCGGCCGGGCTGGTCTGGTACGGCGCGATGCGGACCATCCCCGTCTACGACGAGGAGGGCTACGCCGACGACGGCTACGAGGACGAGCCCGCCACCGGCTACGAGGAGCAGGGCTACACCGGCCCGCAGCGGCAGCCCGAGCCGCCCCGGCCTGCCCCCGCCCCCGCCCCCGCCCCCGCCCCCGCCCCGGCTCCGGCTCCGGCTCCGGTCGGCAAGCGCGCCAAGCGCGGCGAGCTGCGCTTCCCCGAGCCCCAGTCCGAGGAGCTGCGCTTCCCCGCCGAGCCCGCCCCGCCGACCACCGTGGACGGGCGGCGCCCCCCGACCGGCGAGACCCCGCTGCCCGCCCCGGCCGGGGCCGACCTGTCGGCGGCCTGCGGCCAGATCACGGTCTACACGCTGCTGGACGGCCGCGAGGAGGCGTTCGACCGGCTGGCGGCCGACCTGGTGCGGGCGGCCCGCGCCGCCGAGCCCGACACGCTGATCTTCGCCTGCCACGAGGTGGTCGGCGCGCCCACGCAGCGGATCTTCTACTGGCTGTTCCGCGACGAGGCCGCGTTCGCCGCGCACCGCCGCCAGCAGCACCTCCAGCGGTTCATGGCCGAGTCCCGCACGCACGTGCTGGCCACCAACGTCATCGAGCTCCGGCTCGGCGCGGCCAAGCTCCCCGGGATCCCGGGCCCCTCGGCCCCGGCCTCGTCCACCGGCGGCACCCCCCTCGCCCCGCCGGCGGGAGGGCGCCCGTGAGCGGACCCGTCACCATCACGCTGCTCGGCAAGCCCGGCTGCCACCTGTGCGACGACGCGCGGGCGGTCATCGAGCGGGTCGCCGCCGACCTGGGCGTGGCCTGGGAGGAACGCGACATCACCCGGTCGGAGGAGCTGCACCGCGAGTACTGGGAGCAGATCCCGGTCACGCTGATCAACGGTGTCCAGCACGACTTCTGGCGGGTGGACGAGGCCCGGCTGCGCGCCGCCGTCGAGGAACTGCGCAGGTCACGGTGAACGGCCGGTAGCGGCCGAGACGGAAAAGCGCGAATGTCTCGTCAGTCACATCCCCGGCGTCGCGGGCGGCCCGCCCGGAGCGCGCCGGACCCCCGTTGAACCCCTCTGACCTGCGGTTTCCTTGTCGTTCCCGATCATTGGGCGACATGCGCAACCGGGGGGTGACTTTGTGCGCCTATTCACAAAGGCTTAATCTGGTGGACAGCCCTGGGCGACGAGGCCCCGGCTCGTACCGAATCCGGGGGAGACCGGGAGACCAGTCGGCCTCGGTCAGGGGTAGTTTTCGGGCCCCGTCCCCAGCGTCGAGCCCCCGAAGAGCAGGCCGTGACATCTCGACAGAACCGCACTCGCGACCGCGCCGAGCGCGGCATCCCCGAAGCAACCGTCGCCCGCCTGCCGGTGTACCTGCGGGCCCTGCACGCGCTCCAGGACCGGGGTGTGGCGACGGTCTCCTCCGAGGAGCTGGCCGCCGCCGCCGGCGTCAACTCCGCCAAGCTCCGCAAGGACCTGTCGCACCTCGGTTCCTACGGCACCCGGGGCGTCGGCTACGAGGTGGAGTACCTCGTCTACCAGATCTCCCGTGAACTCGGCCTGACCCAGGATTGGGTCGTGGCAATCATCGGGGTCGGTAACCTGGGCCGGGCGCTGGCCGGTTACGGCGGGTTCGCCTCCCGCGGATTCCGCGTGGCGGGCCTGCTGGACGCCGACGAGTCCGTCATCGGTCAGGAGATCTCCGGCATGACGGTCGAGCACATCGACCGGCTGGAGGAGATCATCGCCGAGCGCGGCGTGTCCATCGTCGTGATCGCCACCCCCGCGGCCGCCGCCCAGACCGTGTGCGACCGGGTGGTGGCGGCCGGGGTGACCAGCGTGCTGAACTTCGCACCGGTCGTGCTGACGGTGCCGGAGGGGGTCGACGTGCGTAAGGTCGACCTGTCGATCGAACTACAGATCCTCGCGTTCCACGAGCAGCGCAAGGCCGGCGGGCCCGACGGTTACGACCCGATGGCCGGCGGCGTCTCGGGGAACGGGAGAGCCTCGGGCTATGTCGAGGCGGTGGAAGCGTGAACGGGAACGGCGAGCGGATGGACGGGCGGGCGAGGGACTCGGTGGCGAGCAGGCGCGGCGACGGGCTCGGGCCCCGCGCCGCCCGCCCGGCGTCCCCTCGGCGGTCGGGAGGCGCGCGATGAGCATCCTGGTGGTGGGCCTCAGCCACCGCAGCGCCCCGGTGCCCCTGCTGGAGCGGGTCTCGGCGTCCGGCGACGACCTGCGCAAGCTCCTGCACGCGGTGCACGACGCCCCGAACGTCGCCGAGGCCACGATCCTGTCGACCTGCAACCGCGTCGAGGTCTACGCGGTCGTCGACAAGTTCCACGGCGGCGTCACCGCGATCACCGAGCTGCTGGCGCTGCACTCGGGCGTCCCGCTGGACGACCTGTCCCGGCACCTGTACGTCCACTACGAGGAGCGCGCGGTCCAGCACGCGTTCGCGGTGGCGTGCGGGCTGGAGTCGATGGTCGTCGGCGAGGGGCAGATCCTCGGGCAGATCCGCACCGCGTTCCGGCTCGGCCAGGACGAGCACACCCTCGGCCGCGAGCTGCACGAGGTGCTCCAGCAGGCGCTGCGCGTCGGCAAGCGCGCGCACGCCGAGACCGGCATCGACAAGGCCGGGCTGTCGCTGGTCAGCGTCGGCCTGGACATCGCCGCCGGCTACCTCGGCCCGGTGGCGGACGTGCGCGCCCTCGTCGTCGGCGCGGGGTCGATGAGCGGCCTGGCCGCCGCGACGCTGAGCCGCGCCGGGGCCCGCGAGGTCGTCGTCGCCAACCGCACCTTCGACCGCGCCGAACGCCTGGCCGCCTCCCTGGCGGTCCCGGCCCGCGCGATCCGGCTCGACGAGCTGGACGCCGCGCTCGCCGAGGCCGACCTTGTGATCTCGTGCACCGGCGCGACCGGCCTGGTGCTGACCGCCGAGCAGGTCGCGGCGGCCGACGCCGCCGGGGACCGGCGCCGGTTCCTGCTGGACCTGGCGCTGCCGCACGACATCGACCCCGGCGTCCGCGAGCTGCCCGGCGTGCGGCTGGCGAACCTGGACGACCTGCGCACCGCGCAGGAGGCCGCGCACGCGATCGGCCCCGAGGCCGAACGGGCCGTGCAGGCGATCGTCGCCGAGGAGGTCACCGCGTTCCTGGGCGCGGCCCGCGCCGCGGCCGTCGCGCCGACCGTGGTGGCGCTGCGCTCCAAGGCCGCCGAGGTGGTGGAGGCCGAACTGGCCCGCCTCACCGGCCGCCTGCCCGAACTCGACGACCGCGCCCGCAGGGAGATCACCCAGACCGTCCGGCGGGTGGTGGACAAGCTCCTGCACGCCCCGACCGTCCGGGTCAAGGAACTGGCCGCCGCGCCCGGCGGCGACGCCTACGCCGACGCGCTGCGCGAACTGTTCGACCTCGACCCGAAGGCGCCGGAGGCCGTCACCCGCGCGGACCTGCCCGGCGCCAGCTCACCATCCGCCGAAGGACACAGCAACCCATGACCACACCCAGCCGCGTACCCGACCCCGCCCGCCCGCTGCGGCTCGGCACCCGCAAGAGCCTGATGGCGACGACCCAGTCGCAACTGGTCGCCGACGCATTGTCGCAGCGTACGGGGTATGCGGTGGAGCTGGTCGGGGTAACCACCGAAGGTGATGTCTCCAAGGCACTGCTCGCGCAGATCGGGGGCACGGGGGTCTTCGTCAACGCCCTGCGGGACCGGCTGCTGTCCGGTGAGGTGGACTTCGCCGTGCACTCGCTGAAGGACCTGCCCACCAGCCCCGGCGAGGGGATCACGCTGGCCGCCACGCCGCCGCGCGACGATCCCAGCGACGCCCTGTGCGGCCCGGCCAAGCTGGCCGACCTGCCGACCGGCGCCCGCGTCGGGACCGGTTCGCCGCGCCGGGTCGCGCAGCTGAGGGCGATGCGCCCGGACCTGGAGGTGGTGCCGATCCGCGGCAACGCCGACACCCGGCTGCGCAAGGTCGCCGACGGCGAGCTCGACGCGGTGGTGCTGGCGTACGCGGGGTTGAAACGTATCGGTCGGCTGGACGCGGTCGCCGAGGTCTTCGGGCCCGACCGGATGCTGCCCGCCCCGGGCCAGGGCTCGCTGGCGCTGGAGTGCCGCTCCGACCGGACGGACCTGATCGCGCTGCTCGGCGCGGTGGACGACCGGGCGACCCGCGCGGCGGTCACCGCCGAACGGACCGTCCTGGCGGTGCTGGAGGCGGGTTGCTCCGCGCCCGTGGGAGCATACGCTGCCGAAGTAGAACAGAAGCTGCATCTCACCGCCTCCGTCGTGGCGCACGACGGGAGCCGCGAGATCCGGCTGTCCGCAAGCGGCCACCCGGACCAGGCCGAGCAGATCGGGCGCGACCTCGCGCGGCGGATGCTCGCCGAGGGGGCCGACCAGTTGATGGGGGAGCGCGACATTGAGCCCCGCTAGCCAGAACGCGGCCCAGGGCACCGACCGGGCCGCCGGGCGGCCCGCCGCCAAGGCCGCCCGGTCCGCCGGCAGGTCCGGCAGGACGTCCGGGAAGTCCGCCGGTGCCGCCCCCACGGTGTCGCCCGTGCCGACCGAGGCGGAGACCGGAGTGGTCTCGCTGGTCGGGACCGGCCCCGGCGACCCCGGGCTGCTGACGCTGCGCGCCGCCGCCGTGCTGGACCGTGCCGACCTGGTCATCGTGGACCGCGCCGCCGTGTCCGCCGAGATCCTCGCCCATGTCCGCGACGGCGCCGAGATCGTCGACGTCGCCGAGACCGACGACCCCGCCGGGCTCGCGGTCCGGGAGGCCAGGGCGGGCCGCCGCGTGGTCCGGCTCGTCCCCGGCGACCCCGGGACGCTGGGCGCGCTGCCCACCGAGGGCGCGGAGATCGCGGGGTCCGGGCTGCCGTTCGAGGTCGTGCCGGGCCTGTCATCGATCACCGCGGTGCCCGGCTACGCGGGCATCCCGCTGACCGACGACCGGCACCGCGAGGTGCGGGTCATCGACGCCGCCGCGGGCGGCGTGGAGTGGGAGCGGTTCGCCGGCCCCGACGCGACCCTGGTCATCACCGGCGCCGAGCACGCCGTCGCCGAGGTCGCCAAGAGCCTGATCGCCGTCGGCCGCCCCGACTCCACCCCGGCCGCCATGACGAGCCTCGGCACCACCACCGAGCAGGAGACCGTCGTCTCCGACCTCAAGCGGCTGGCCGCCGACACCAAGGGCATGGAGGCCCCCGCCCTGATCATCGTGGGCGACGTGGTGAACTGGCGCGACCGGCTCGCCTGGTTCGAGACCAAGCCGCTGTTCGGCTGGCGGGTCCTGGTGCCGCGCACCAAGGAGCAGGCCGCCGATCTGTCGGAGCAGCTGCGCGCCTACGGGGCCGTCCCCGACGAGGTCCCCACCATCTCGGTGGAGCCGCCGCGCACCCCGCAGCAGATGGAACGCGCCGTCAAGGGCCTGGTGACCGGCCGCTACGAGTGGGTCGTGTTCACCTCCACCAACGCCGTGCGCGCCATCCGCGAGAAGTTCACCGACTACGGGCTGGACGCCCGCGCGTTCGCCGGGCTGAAGGTCGCCGCCGTCGGCGAGCAGACCGCCCGCGCGCTGGTCGAGTTCGGCGTGCAGCCCGACCTGGTCCCGGCCGGGCAGCAGTCCAGCGAGGGCCTGGCCGAGGTGTGGCCGCCCTACGACGAGGACCTGGACCCGATCAACCGGGTGCTGCTGCCGCGCGCCGACATCGCCACCGACACCCTCATCGCCCGCCTCACCGACCTGGGCTGGGAGTGCGAGGACGTCACCGCCTACCGGACCGTGCGGGCCGCGCCGCCGCCCGCCCCGATCCGCGAGGCGATCAAGGGCGGCGGGTTCGACGCGGTGCTGTTCACCTCGTCGTCGACCGTGAAGAACCTCATCGGCATCGCGGGCAAGCCGCACAATGTGACGGTCATCGCGGTCATCGGGCCGCAGACCGCCAAGACGGCCGAGGAGTATGGACTGCGTGTCGACGTGATGGCCGAGAAGCCGTCGGTTTCGGCACTGGCGGAGGCGCTGGCCGAGTACGGTGCGAAGCGGCGGGCCGCGCAGATCGAGGCCGGAGACCCGCTGCGCAAGCCCAGCCAGATGCGCCGGGGCGCCCGCCGCCGCAAGTAGCACCCGTACCGGCAGCACCGAGGAGACTCCCATGTCCGCCCAGTTCCCCGTGGCACGGCCGCGGCGGCTGCGCCGCACCCCCGCCCTGCGGCGGCTGGTCGCCGAGACCCGGCTGGCCCCGGCCGACCTGATCCTGCCGCTGTTCGTCAAGGAGGGCCTCGCCGAGCCGCAGCCGGTCGCCTCCATGCCCGGCGTCCACCAGCACACCCTCGACAGCCTCCGCAAGACCGCGCACGAGGCCGTCGAGGCGGGCGTGGGCGGCCTGATCCTGTTCGGCGTCCCGGCCGTCAAGGACGCCGTCGGCTCCGCCGGCGACGACCCCGACGGCATCGTCCAGCGGGCCCTGCGCGAGCTGACCGCCGAGCTCGGCGACTCGACCGTGATCATGACCGACCTGTGCCTGGACGAGTTCACCGACCACGGCCACTGCGGCATCGTGACCGCGGACGGCGAGATCGACAACGACGCGACGCTGGAGCGCTACGCCTCGCTGGCGGTGGCCCAGGCCGAGGCCGGAACGCACGTCGTCGCGCCCAGCGGCATGATGGACGGCCAGGTCGCGGCGATCCGCGCGGCGCTGGACGGCGCGGGCTTCACCGACCTGCCGATCCTGGCCTACTCCGCCAAGTACGCCTCGGCGTACTACGGGCCGTTCCGCGACGCCGCCGAGTGCGCCCCCACGTTCGGCGACCGCGCCACCCACCAGCAGGACCCGGCCAACGCCGACGAGTCGCTGCGCGAGGTCCTCGCCGACCTCGACGAGGGCGCCGACATGGTCATGGTCAAGCCCGCCGGGGCCTATCTGGACATCGTGCGGCGCGTCCGCGACGCGGTGGACGTCCCGGTCGCGGCCTACCAGGTCAGCGGCGAGTACGCGATGATCGAGGCGGCGGCCGAGAAGGGCTGGATCGACCGCGAGCGCACCATCGACGAGTCCCTGGTCGCGATCCGCCGCGCGGGCGCGAACCTGATCCTCACCTACTGGGCGACGGAGGTCGCCCGCCGCCTGTCCTCCCGGTGAGGCTGTCCGGCGGGTGACGGTGATCTATTGCCGGAGGACGGTTCCCCCTAGTCATTTGGGACCGTTTCCGGGGGGTGCCGTGTCCATCGCGGGTTCGCGGCGGCATCATCATCTATCAAGGAACTGTTTTCCACCGGCCCGTCCACGGTCTCCTCGCCCAGGGCAGGCGCGCACGTGACGGGACCGGTTTCCACCTTGGGCCAAGGGGGGCGCTGATGCTGACGGTCTCGGGGAACAGGAAGCGGCAGGGCCGCGAACGCGCGGTACGCGACCGCATGGTCACGGCCGTCCACGCGTACGCGGCGCTCGGCTGGCCCGCCACTCCCGGCGCGAGGGCCGGCACCGACCGGGCGTGTTCGTGCGACCGGATCGGCTGTCCCGACCCGGCCGCCCATCCGGTCTCGGCGGCCTGGGCGATCCAGGCCAGCGTCGACACCGACGTGCTGGACGGCATGTGGGCCAAGCGCCCCCAGGCCAACATCATCCTGCCGACGGGCCGCGTGTTCGACGTCTTCGACGTCCCCGCCGCGGCCGGGGCCGCCGCCCTGGACCGCATCCGCGCCGAGGGCCTCCCGGTGGGCCCGGTCGCCGCGATCGGCGACGAACGCCACCTGTTCTTCGTCGCCACCCGGGGAGCCCCGGTGGACGAGGACGAGTGGTGGTCCTGCCATCTGGACTGCTCCCCGGAGACCGTCACCGAGACCCCCGGCATGCGGTGGCACTGCCGTGACAGCTACGTGGTGGCGCCGCCCTCGGTGCTCCCGTACGGCCGCGAGGTCGTCTGGGTGCTCCCGCCGGACGGAAGCCCCCTGCCCGACCCCCTGCGCCTCCTGGAAGTCCTCGCGGACAGCTGCGAGACCCTCTAGGCCCCCGCGGCCCCCCGAGGCCGCGCGGCCCTCTCAGCCGCGCGGCGCCGTGACCGTCTTCCTGCCCCAGCCCGAGTAGTTCGTGAACAGCGTCCGGGTGCGGGGCTTGGCCCCCATGGTGAGCTTCACGGCCGAGGGGCGGTTCGCACGGTCCAATTTGATCACGAACTCCACCTGCTGGGCCCCCGTCTGCCGGGCGAGGTCGCCCAGCGCGGGCACCGCGCCGACCGGGGCCGTCCCGTGGTAGACGATCTTGCCCTTGCCGAACGTGGTGGCCGACTTCAGCAGGGTCAGCACGTGCGCCGGGGCCGTGGCCGCCCGGACCTGCGACGCCAGCGCGGCGTAACCGCGCTGCTGGCCCGCGACCGGCACCTGCCGCCACCGCTTGCCCATCTTCAGGTACAGGGTGTCCTGCACCAGGACGGTCCGCGCGGACTTCCGGGTGTCGCGCGCGCCCGCCAGCGACATCGCGTAGGAGCCGGGCGCCCCGGCGGCCGACGCCAGCATGCCGTTGGCCCTGAGCGGGCCGCCCAGGCCCGAGCCGTTCAGCGCGAACGACACGCTCGGGGTGCCGGCGGTCGCCTGCTCGATCTGCTGGGCCAGCGCCGTCGCCTCCGGCGGGACGGCCGGCGTGCGCACCGGCTCCGGGACGCCGCTGGTGGCGGGGCGGGTGGCGACGCCGTCGCCCTTCTTGTCCCCGTTCAGCAGCGTCGCGGCCCCGGCGACGCCGCCGCCGACCAGCAGCACGGCGGCGGCCGCGACCAGGACGCGGCCCCGGCGCCCGC
>NZ_BCQR01000032.1 GCF_001552175.1 Actinomadura kijaniata NBRC 14229 | reverse complement strand
CGGGCGCTCGCGGGCCCGCCGCCGGGCCGTCCGCCCCCCGCCCGACGCCGTCGGCCCCCTCCCGCGGCCGCCCGCCGGATTCGCCACGGCACGCTCAGAGATGCTTTGTGCAGCGCGCGGGCCAATCATGAATTCCGGGAAGACGTCAAGGCGATTCCGCCTCCGGTCCGCTCGACCGCCGCGGAGTGGTCGCGGCGGCTTCCGGTCCCTGGACGCTCCGCCGTCACCGAGCCCGGTCGTCCATCGGTCTTTCTGTAGGTCGATTCCGTTTTCCCTGCCGACAACAGGAGGTGTCGCGGATGCCAGTGGACGCCGCAGCCGAAGAAGAAACGCGGAAAGTGACGATCGAGGCCTTCGCCGACACGATCGTGCCCGGCGAGAAACGCTGGCCCGGAGACCGGTCGGTGGCCGGCGCGGCGGTCGGCCCCGGCGCCGTCGCCGCGGGGGCCCTGGAACTGCTGGAGTGGTCGGCGGCGGGGGTGTCCGACAGCCTGGACACCCTGGCGCGCATGCTGAACGAGCACGCGCGGGCCCATGCGGAGTGGTGCGGACTGACCCTGGACGCGGACGTCCCGCCGTTCGTCGCGCTGCCGTTCTCCGAGCGGACCGCGCTGACGCGGGCGCTCACCGCGCCGGGGCATCCGGAGAAGGAGGTCTGGGTCAGCATCGCGCTGTTCAGCAACATGGCCTTCGACACCGGCGCGCACATGCACACGCTCGACGCGATCGCCGAGGGACATCCCGGCATCGAGGCGATGGGCCTGGCCAAGCCGGACGCCGACGGCCTGTGGCGCTTCCCGCAGTACGGCTACGGGCGGCCGCTGGCCGAACTCCACCCCCACACCACACCGTCCGGGAGCCCCGCGTGACCAGTTTCGAGAGCACCGACGTCCTTGTGATCGGCAGCGGGTTCGGCGGCGCGATCGCGGCCTACCACCTCGCGGCGGGCGGCGCGCGCGTCGTGGTGCTGGAACGCGGCCCGTGGCTGGAGAGCAAGGACTTCGACCACGACTTCAAGCTCGGCTCGTCCTACACGCGGATCTTCGACTTCGTGGTGGGGGACGGCATGAGCGTCCTCGGCGGCAACTGCGTCGGAGGCGGCAGCGTCGTCTACTTCGCCGCGATGCCCCGGGCGCCGCGTTTCGTCTTCGAGCGCACGGGCAGCGTCGGGCGGCGCATGTGGCCCAAGGCCCTGTCGCGGGACGCCCTCGAACCGTGGTACGACCGGGTGGCCGAGGCGATGCCGGTCACCAGGCAGGACTGGGACGACGTCACCTACGCCGGCGGGCTGTGGGCGGCGCTGTGCGCCCGCTCGGGCCACACGGCCAACCCGGTTCCGGTCGCCGTCGACAACGACAAGTGCACCAACTGCAACTGGATGATGGCCGGATGCCGCTTCGACGCCAAGCGGTCCCTGCTGACCAACTACCTGCCGGCGGCCCTCGCCCACGGCGCGCAGATCCGGCCGCTGCACGAGGTGCAGCACATCTCGCGCACCGACGACGGCGGCTACCGCGTGCACTACAACGTCATCGACGACGAGGACTACCGCATCCACACCGGCGGCGGGACGATCGACGCCAAGATCATCGTGCTGGCGGCGGGCGCCGGCGCCACGCCGGTCATCCTCCAGCGTTCCGAGCCCTCCCTCGGCAGGATGCCGCACGCCGTGGGGCGTTACTTCTCGGGCAACGGCGAACGGCTCAACACTGCCGTGATCGACGAGGACCGGGTGCGCGAGGTGCTGGGCCTGGAACGGGACGGCGGCCTGGCCTACGCCGCCAACCAGATCGGGCGCGGACCGGTGGTGGCGAACTGGGACCGGCTGGACGGGGCGCTGCCCGAGCACTCCCGGTTCTCGCTGGAACAGCTGTACTTCCCGCCCGGCCTCGGCACCATCCTGGCCCAGGCGCCCGACGCGACCGGGCCCACCTGGTTCGGCGCGGAGAAGAAGGAGATGCTCAAGCGCTGGCAGTCGTGGCTGACCATCTTCATCATGTCGGAGGACGACAACGAGGGGGTGTTCGGCCCGCCCCCGGCGACCGGGAACGCCATGCGCATCTCGCAGCAGATGCTCGGACGCGGGAACCTCCGCTACCACCCGACCGCCAACACCCTGCGCGGTTGGACCGAGGCCGACGACCTGGTGCGCGACATCATCGAGCGCGACGGCATCGGCAGGGTGCGGCCGTGGACGAACGACGTGGTGGGCGCCTACACGGTGCATCCGCTGGCGTCCTGCCGCATCGGCGACGACCCGGCCACCTCCGCCCTCGACGACCGCCACGAGCTGCGGGGCCATCCCGGCATCTTCGTCACCGACGGCTCGGCCGTGCCCGGCGCCCTCACCGTCAACCCCGCGATGACCATCGCCGCGCTCGCCGAGCGCGCGATGCCCGGCATCGTGCGGGCGGCCCGGGAACGCGGCGTCCCGGTCAAGTACGGAGCGCCCTCTCCCGACGGCGCCACCAGCGCCCGCCGCGAGACGGCACCGCTGGTGGCCGGGCTCGTGCAGGGCCGTCGGGCCGGGTGAGCCCGCCATGGCCGGAGCTTTCGCACGGGTCACGCGGCGCGGGGCGCAGGGGCAGGTCAGGCACGTCTCGGCGGTGCGCCACGAGGCCGCGCGGGGCCGGGTCGCGGAGATCTACGCCCAGGTGGAGCGGGACTTCGGGATCCTCGCCCCTCCGGTCACCCTGCATTCCCCCGCGCCGGACGTGCTCGCGGCGGCCTGGATGACCCTGCGGGAGACCCTGGTCGCCTCCGGGCGGGCGGACCGGGCGGTGAAGGAGACCGTCGCTGCGGCGGTGTCGCTCGGCAACAGCTGCCGGTACTGCGCGGACGTGCACGGCATGACGCTGTACGGGCTGGTGCACGGGCGCGACGCCGCCGCCATCGCCGAAGGGCGGCTGGAATCGGTCGCGGACCCGCGCATCCGTGCGGTGGCCGCCTGGGCGCGGGACCTGGGGACGGGGGAGGCGGGCGGCGAGCGCCCGGCCCCCTTCCCGGCCGACCAGGCGTCCGAGCTCGTCGGGGTGGCGGTGGTCTTCCACTACCTCAACCGCGTGGTCAACGTGTTCCTGGAGGAGTCCCCCTTCCCGCCCGGCCTGCCGGCGCGGGCGCGCGGCGGCATGATGCGGCTGGTCGGCCGCTGCCTGCGGCCGAACTCCCTGCGCCACCGCGCGCCGGGACGGTCGCTGCACCTGCTGCCCGCCGCGCCGCCGCCCGGCGACATGGGCTGGGCGGACGGGGCGCCGGTCGTCGCGGACGCGTTCGCGCGCGCCGCCGCGGCCATCGACGCGGCGGCCGAACGCTCGGTCCCGGCCCCGGTCCGGGAGATGGTCCGCGCGGAACTGGCCGGATGGAACGGGCGGCCGCCCGGTCTCAGCCGCTCCTGGACCGAGAGCGCGCTCGCCGGCCTGCCCGCCTCCGACCGGCCCGCCGGCCGCCTGGCCCTGCTGACGGCCATGGCGTCCTACCAGGTCGACCGCTCGGTCATCGAGGACTGCAGGAAGGACCGCCCCGGGGACGCTCCGCTGGTGGAGCTGGTCTCCTGGGCGGCCTTCACCGCGTCCCGGCGGGTGGGCGCCCTGGCGGCCGGGTGAGGGGGATGGGCCGTCGCGACGGCGGGCGGAGAGCGCGGGCTGCCAGGTCACGGCCGGTCGCGCCGTGCCGTGGCCGCACGCGGCCCGCCGCCCGCCGGCGGCCTCGTGTCGTTCAGGCCGTGTACGCGCGCTGGCCCATGCTGCGGAGGACCGGCTCCATGTCGGCCAGGCACTCCTCGGTGACCAGGGTCGGCAGCAGGTGGTGCCACATCATCGTGACGCGCCAGCGCAGGTCCGCGCGGCCGGTCTCGATCTCGGAGATCCGCTGGCATCCGGCGAACGAGCCCACGATGAACTCGGCGGCGTACCTGGTGTCCACCTCCGGCAGGACGTCTCCCGCCTCCTGGGCTTCCGACAGCAGCCGGTCGATGATGTCGGCCCAGTCGACCAGCAGGGACGGGACCCAGGGGCTCATCTTGTCGCAGGTCTCGAACGCCAGGCGCAGGCTCGCGCGGACGAGGACGTTGTCCAGGAAGACGTCGGCGACCTGCGAGGTCAGCGCCAGGAGCAGGCTCATCGCCCGGGGGTGGAGGCCGCGCAGCTCGTTGACCAGGTCCGGCCACAGGAAGCGCTGTTCGTTGATGACGGCCAGCGCGAGGTCCTCCTTGCTGGAGAAATGGAAGTAAACCGCTCCCTTGCTCATGTTGCGGCTCTCTGCTATGTCGCGGATGCTCGTTCCCTCGTATCCGCGCTCCTCGAAAGTCTCGGCGGCTGCATTCAGGATGATGCGTCGGGTCAGGGCCGCTCTCTCCTGCAATGTTCAGCACCTTTCAGGCGGGGGTCGGGCGATTGTAACATGACCTTGACTGCGATTACCACAATTGCTCTCCGATGAGTTGACATCGCTCTGACCATGCAATTTCATTGCCGTTCACGAACTAATGGCAGGTCCGGCGCGCGGAAGGGTGCGTCGAGGCCGGCACCGCGCCGCCGCCCGCCGGGGGAGCGCTCCGGGAGGCCGCCGCGCCCTCCGGTGCGCGCTCCGCGCCCGGCCCCGGAAACGTCACCGTGTGGGCCGTGGCCGCATGCGCGCAGGTCAGGCGATTCATGGTCCCGCCGCCCGGGCGGGCGCCCCGGCGGCGAAGTCGCGACAGCAATGGCACGACCGAAGATGACCGCGCGGTATTCCCTGTTGCAGTCTTGGTGGAGCGTGAAATGCCGACCGCTCCACTTTCGTCCCCAAGATAGGAGACGGCTGCATGACAGAATCGCAGAACGTATTCGACGACCTGGCCGCCGAAGGCGACGACGTGGACCGGTTGGTGGCCGATCTCGCCCCCTCCCGGTGGTCGACGCCCACGCCCGCGCCGGGCTGGACGATCTTCGATCAGATCGCCCACCTGACGTTCATCTTCCGCCTGGCGGGAACGGCGGCGTCCGACCCGGAGGGCTTCCAGCACCTGGTCGCCGGAGCCCAGGACGACTTCAACGGCGCGGTGAACGCCGCGCTCGCCGACTACCGCGACGACTCGCCACAGGAGCTGCTGGCCCGCTGGCGGGCCGAGCGCGCGGCGGCGGTCAAGGCGCTCGCCGCCGTCCCGGCCGACCAGACGGTGCCCTGGCTCGTCCGGCCGCTGCCGGCGGCGGTCCTGGCCTGCGCGGGGATCATGGAGCTGTTCGGGCACGGGCAGGACATCGCCGACGCCCTGCGCGTGCCCCGGCGGCCGACCGACCGGCTCCGGCACCTGGTCCTGTTCACCGTGCTGGTCAGGGACTTCGGGTACCAGGCGCGCGGGCTGACCCCGCCGGAGCAGGAGTTCCGCTTCGAGATCACCGCCCCCTCGGGGGAGTCCTGGGAGTACGGCCCGGCCGACTCCGACCAGAGGATCACCGGTTCGGCCATGGACCTCTGCCTGCTGGCGACCCGGCGGCGGCACCGCGCCGACCTGGACCTGGTGGCGACCGGCGCCGAGGCCGACCGCTGGCTCGACATCGCCCAGGCGTACCGCGGCCCGGCCGGTCCGGGCCGGACCCCCGGCCAGTTCGCGGACCTGCCGCGCTGACCACGCCGGAACGGGCCGCGCGCGGCCCCCACCCATCGGCTACGGAGGAAATGGTGTCGACCACACAGGTTCCGACGCGAGAGCAACTGGTCAGCCGGGCGGCCCGGGTGGCGCCGACGCTGCGGGCGCACGCCGCATGGTCGGAGAAGAACCGGCGGCTGCACGACGAGACGATCGAGGCGCTGGCGGACGCCGGCGTCTTCAGGCTGAGGGCGCCGGCCCGCTACGGCGGCTACGAGTGCGACACCCGCACGCTGGTGGAGGTCGCCGCGGAACTGGGACGGGGCGACGGCTCGGCCTCCTGGGTGGCGTCGGTGTACTGGATCCCGGGCTGGATGGCCTGCCTGTTCCCCGACGCCGTGCAGGACGAGGTGTTCTCCACCCCGGACGTGCGCGTGTGCGGGACGCTGAGCCCCGGCGCGATCGCCCGCCCGGTCGAGGGCGGCGTCGTGGTCACCGGCAAGTGGGGGTTCATCAGCGGCGCCCACCACGCGCACTGGCAGGAGATCATCGCGATCCTGACGCCCGACGAGGGGGAGCCCTATCCCGTCATGGGCCTGGTCCCGATGTCGGACCTGCTGATCGTGGACGACTGGCACACCTCCGGCCTGCAGGGCACCGGAAGCGTCAGCACGGTCGCCAAGGACCTGTTCGTGCCGCAGGAACGGATCCTGCCGCTGCCCGCGGTGCTCCAGGGGCAGGGCGCGTCGAGCGAGAACGCCGCCAGCCCGATCTACCGGGTCCCGCTGCTGCCGGTCGCGGCCGCGTCGTCGGTGGGGACCCTGCTCGGCCTGGCCAGGGGGATGAGGGAGACGTTCCTCAAGCGCCTGCCCAACCGGAAGATCACCTACACGGCCTACGAGAGCCAGCGCGAGGCGCCGGTGACCCACCTGCAGCTCGGCGAGGCGTCGCTGAAGATCGACGAGGCGGAGTTCCACGCCCTGCGCCTCGCCGCGTCGGTCGACGCCAAGGGCGAGGAGGGCACCCCGTGGAAGCTGGAGGAGCGCGCCCGCGCCCGCGCCGACCTGGGCGCGGTGAGCCGGCTGGCGAAGGGGGCCGTGGACATCCTCGCCTCCGCCAGCGGCGGGTCCTCCATCTACACCGACGTGCCGATCCAGCGGATCGCGCGCGACGTCCAAGCGGTCAACCTGCACGCCCTGATGAACCCGGCCACCAACACCGAGCTCTACGGGCGGGTCCTCAGCGGGCTGGAGCCCAACACGCCCTACATCTGACGCGCCGCCCCGATCGGCCGTCGAGGAAAGGAAGACGATGAGCACCTCCACCCCGAAGACGCCGGCCGGCGGGCCGGCCGCCGCCGACCAGGCCGCCGTCGCGGCCCTCACCCAGCGCGTCGTCGCGGCCTGGGCCTACCAGGACGCCGACAGCTTCGCGGGGGTCTTCACCGAGGACGGGACCATGATCCTGCCCGGCCTGTTCAAGAAGGGCCCCGACGAGATCCGCGCCCACATGAAGGACGCGTTCGAGACCACCTACAAGGGCACCCAGGTGACCGGCAGGCCGGTGGACCTGAGGTTCCTCGCGCCGGACGTGGCGCTGCTGCTCACGCAGGGCGGCGTGCTGGCGGCCGGTGAGTCCGAGGTCTCCGACGAGCAGGCCATCCGGGCGTCCTGGCTGTGCGTCAAGCGGGACGGGGAATGGCGGCTGGCGGCCTACCAGAACAGCCCGGCCGTCCAGAGCCTCCCCACCCCGGGGGCGTCCTCCCACACGTGAACCCCTCCGTCCGGCAGAGGGCCCACGGCCTGAGCGGGCCGCCCCCAGGGTGGCCCGCTCAGGCCGTGGGGCGTGCGGTGATGCTGGAAGCGCATGTCAGAGGATGGATGTGACCACGTATGACAGAGAGCCTCCGTGACACGGCACCCCACCGGAAGCTCACCGATATCACGCTGGGGCATGCGGCCGAGCGTCATGCCGGGAACGCGGGCCTGCACCAGGCGGGGGAGGTGCACCGGGTCACGCTGGGGTCCGGAGGGACCGCGTGGCTGGTCACCGGGTACGAGGCGGCGCGCGCGGCCCTCAACGACCCGCGGCTGGAGAACCGCACCGGCGACGTCGGCGGCGGACGCCGGATGCCCGAGCACCTGCGGCGCGCGATGAACAGCCACATGCTCAGCATGAGCCCGCCCGACCACACCCGGCTGCGGCGGCTGGTGTCGGCCGCGTTCACCCGGCGCCGCACCGAGCGGCTGCGGCCGTGGATCCAGCGGCGCACCGACGCGCTGCTCGACGCGCTGGACGGCGAGCACGAGGTCGATCTGATCGCCGGGCTGGCGCTGCCGCTGCCGCTGCAGGTGCTCGCCGAGCTGTTCGGCATCCCCGAGGAGGACTGCGACACCTTCCACGGGTGGACCACCGTCCTCACCTCCAGCATGGTCCCCCTCGACCGGCTCACCGCCACGGCGGGCGAGATGCTCGACTACGTGCGCTCCCTGCTCGACCGCAAGCGGCGCGAGCCCGGGGAGGACCTGCTGTCCGCGCTGACCGCCGTGCGCGACGGCGACGACAGGCTGAGCGAGGACGAGCTGACCTCGATGCTCTTCCTCTTCCTGGTGGCGGGGCACGAGACCACGGTCAACCTCATCGGCAACGGCGTGCTGAGCCTGCTGGGCGACACCGCCCAGCTGGACCGGCTCCGCGCCGACCCCGGCCTGCTGCCCGCGGCGGTGGAGGAGGTCCTGCGGTACGAGAGCCCCGTCCAGCTCACGGCCCGCCGCAGCACCGAGCCGCTGACCCTGGGCGGGGTGGACATCCCGGCAGGGGCGACCGTCCTGGTGTCGCTGCTGGCCGCCGACCGGGACCCCGGCCGGTTCGACGCTCCCGACCGGCTGCTGCTGGACCGGGGCGACAACGCCCACCTGGCCTTCGGGCACGGCTACCACCACTGCCTGGGAGCGCCGCTGGCCAGGCTCGAGGGCGTCGTCGCGATCGGCTCGCTGGTCGCCCGTTTCCCGCGGCTGCGGCTGGCCCGGCCGGCCGAGACGCTCACCTGGCGCACCAGCATGTTCCACCACGGCCTGACCGAACTGCCCGTGCTCCTGCGCTGAGCGGAGCGGACGGGCGACGCGGAGGGGGCACCGGCGCCGGCCGCCGGTGCCCCCTGTGATCCGTCGGGGAACGGGTGCCCGCCGCCCGCCTCAGCGCGCGGGCGGACGGATCGACTGGGAGTGGTGGAAGACGTCGCGGGGGTCCCACTGGGCTTTGGTGCGTTGCAGCCTGGCGTAGTTGTCCTTGAAGTACAGCGTGTGCCAGGGCACGCCCGAGGAGTTCCAGCGCGGGTCGTTGAGGTCGCCGTCGGGGTAGTTGATGAAGCAGCCGTCGGTGACCTCGTTGGGGACCGGGACCCCGCCCGTCGCGGCGAAGACGCCCTTGTAGAACTCGCGCACCCAGGCGACGTGCCGGTCGTCCTCAGCGGCGTCGTGCCAGGTGGCGAAGAACATCGCCCGCATGATCGAGTCGCGTTGCGCCACGGCAGTGTGGCCGGGCGCCACCGCACCGATCCTCCCCCCCAGGGAGGCGATCGAGACCAGGGCCGTCTGGTGCTGGTAGTCGGTGCGGGTGAGGTGGCGGTACATGGCGGCGAGCTGCTCGGCGGTGAAGCCCCGGCGCATGTTGGCGGACTTGTAGTCGGCCCGGCCGGTCGGGTCGGCGCCGGCGTTGTTGGCCCAGGAGACCGAGTGCAGCCACGGCACCCGCCGGTGCTCGGTGACCATGGAGGAGACGCCCACGCCCTCGCCGACCGCGGCCACGAACTCGCGCATCCGCTGCTCGGCGTCGCCGCCGTTGGAGGCCAGCGTGCTGGCCAGCTGGACGACCCCGCCGGCTTTGTGGAGCAGGTTGAAGCGGCTGAACAGCCCGTCGAAGGGGGTCCCGGCGTCGCGGTGGCGCTCGTACCAGCTTCCGTAGTTGCGCACCAGCCGCGTGAACCCGGCCTCGGTCAGCCCCTCCCACGGCCAGATCACCGAGCTCAGCCAGGTGTGGGAGGGCGGCTTCGGCAGCAGGCCGGACGGGTCGTCCCCCGTCGCGCCCGGCGTCCGGAACCAGAAGCGCGTCACGATGCCGAAGCTTCCGCCCCCGCCGCCGGTGTGGGCCCACCACAGGTCGCGGAGCCGGGCGTCGGGGTCGTCGCGGCGGGCGACCACGGCGCGGGCGCCGCCGTCCCGGTCCACCACGACGACCTCGACCGCGTACAGGTGGTCGCTGATCAGGCCGTACATGCGGGACATCGGCCCATAGCCGGCGCCGGGGACGTGGCCGCCCGCGCCGACCGACAGGCACTGCCCGCCCGGCACGGTGACCCCCCAGCGCCGGAACAGCGTGTCGTAGACCTCGACCAGGGTGGCGCCCGCCTGGACCTCGATCGCCCGCCGGTCGGCGTCGTAGGAGATCGCGGCCAGCTGGCTCAGGTCGATGACCACCTTGATGTCCGGGGTGGTGGTGAAGTCCTCGAAGCAGTGGCCCCCGCTGCGGACCGTGACGCGGCGGCCGGACCGGACCGCGTCGGAGACGGCCCGGACGACCTGCTCGGTCGTCGTCGGCAGGAGCACGTAGTCGGGCCTTCCGGCCCAGCGGAGGTTGAACCCGCGGACGAGGTCGGGGTAGCGCACGTCCTCGGGGAGGACTCGGCCGGCCGGCGTCGGGCCGGCGGCGGCCGACGCCTCGGTGGGTATCAGGGCGGCACCCGCCAGGGCCCCTGTCGATGCCAGGACTCTGCGCCGGGGGATTGAGGACATCGCTTGCTCCCTGCTGGTCGTTGGGAACCGACGGGCTTGAGCTGATCACACCGGAACGCCCGAGACTCCGATTTCTGACATTTGGCAGGATCAGGGCATGGGGGACGGGGAGAACGCGCCGTCCACGGTGGCGCGCAGCGCCTTCTTGTCGACCTTGCCGATCGCGGTGAGCGGCATCTCCGGGACCAGGACGAGCCGTTCGGGGAACTTGAACCGGGCCACGCCCGCCCGCTCCATCACCGCGTGCACGTCGGCCAGCCGCACCGCCCGTCCCGGATGGACGGTGACGCACAGGCACACCCGCTCCCCGAGCTCGGGATCGGGAACGGCCACCGCGGCGGCCGCCCGGACGCCGTCGACCCGGCGGGCGAAGTGCTCGACCTCCTCGGCCGCGATCTTCTCTCCGCCCCGGTTGATGACGTCCTTGACGCGGCCGTCGACGAGCAGGTTGCCGTCCGGGCGCAGCCGCACGAGGTCGCCGGTGCGGTACCAGCCGTCCTCGGTGAATGAGCGCGCGTTCAGGTCCCCGCCCCGGTAGTAGCCCCGGACGGTGTAGGGGCCCCGGGTGAGCAGTTCCCCCGGCTCACCCGGGGCCACCGGCCGGCCGTCCTCGTCCACGACGAGGAGCTCGTCGTCCGGGGACACCGGCCGTCCCTGCGTGCCCAGGATGACGTCCTCGGGGTCGTCGAGGCGCGTGTAGCACAGCAGCCCCTCCGACATCCCGTACCCGTGCTGGAGCGTGCACCCCAGCGTCGGCGCGATCCGGCGCGCCAGCCGCTCCTCCAGCCGGGAGCCGCCCGACTGAAGCAGTCGCAGCGAGCCGAGGTCCCGGCCACGGTCGGTCTCGCGGTGCTCCACCCAGCGCTGGATGGCGGCCGGGACCAGCGAGGTGGCGGTGACCCCCTCCCGCTCGATCACGGCGAACGCCCGCTCCGGGGCGGGCGAGGGCGCGATCACGACCCGCCCGCCCGACATCAGGGTGCCGAGGACGCCCGGACCGGCCATCGGGAACCCGTGGCTGAGCGGGAGCACCGCGAGGTAGACGGTGGAGGGCCCGAAACCGCACAGCTCCACGGCCCGCCGGATCATGTAGCCGAAGTCGTCATGGGTGCGGGCGATCAGCTTGGGCATGCCCGTCGTGCCGCCGGACAGCAGGAAGAGCGCCACCGCGCTCCCGTCGGGGGCGATCGCGTCGAGCGTCCCGCGCGCGGCGTCGGCGTCGTCGGCCGGCTCGCACAGCGCCCGCAGGTCGACGCCGCCGTCCCGGACGCCGTCGCCCAGCACCAGGACGTGCTCCACCTCGGGCACCTGCGCGGCGACCGCCAGGGCCATGGCCTGGTGGTCGAAGTCCCTGACGGTGCCGGGCACGAGCAGCGCCCTGGCCTGCGCGACGGCGGCCACCGAGGAGATCTCCCCCTGCCGGTGCGCGGTCAGCGCCATCACCGGGAGGACTCCCAGCCGCAGGAGCGCCACCGTCAGCACGACGAACTCCCAGCAGTTCGGCAACTGCACGACCACGCGGTCGCCCGGGCGCAGCCCGAGCTCCCGCAGGCGCGTCGCGGCGCCGTCCGCGCGGGCCGTCAGCTCGCGGTAGCTCAGCCGCCGCTCGCCGTCCACCAGGCAGACGGCGTCCGGGTCGGCGTCCGCGGCGGCGTACAGGCGGGCGCCGAGCGGGCGGCCGTCCCAGTACCCCTTGGCGCGGTAGGCGGCGGCCACCTCGTCCGGCCAGGGAACGATGCTCGCGCGGCTCGGTCTCGTCACTCTCGCGGCCACCTGGCGCCTCCTCCGGAACGACGCGCGCCACGGGAACCGCGCTGGCGCACGGCCCTTTCGGCGCGACACGGATGATCGGTTCGTCAACTGCACAAGGATCACCGGAGACCGTTGACGGCCGCTTCTCCTGAACTGCCTTCTTTGTAATTGCTCGGTACCGGGAACGACCTTCCCTCGCCCTGTGGGCGGGCTTAGTGTTCGAGCTGGAGATCGGATCGTTCAAACATTTGTTCGTACCTGGAAAGGGTGGAGAGATCGACCTTTCGAGGTGAACGGGGTTTGTGCGGTATTCCGATTCTCGGGATGCCGGTTCCTTGGAGGAGCACGATATGGGCGAGACTGGGAAACTCTCGGAAGCCATAGCGATCGTGGGGATGAGCTGCAGGTTCTCTCCCGACCTGTCCTCGCCGGACGAGCTGTGGTCTTTCCTCGCCGAGGGCCGGCATTCGGTGGGCCAGATGCCGGACAAACGATGGGAACCGTACGCGTCGAGCAGCCCGCAGGCGACCGCGATCATGCGGCGGACGACGCGACTCGGCTCCTTCCTCGACGACATCGAGGGATTCGACGCCGACTTCTTCGGCATCTCACCGCGCGAGGCCGATTTCCTCGACCCGCAACAGCGCATCATTCTGGAACTGGCGTGGGAGGCGCTGGCGAACGCCGGAATCCCCCCGCTGTCGCTGCGCGGCTCGGAGGCGGGCGTGTTCACCGCCGCGAACTCCAACGACTACGGCCGCCGCCTCCTGGAGGACATCCCGCGCACCGGCGCGTACGCCGTCAACGGGACGACCTACTACGGGATCGCCAACCGGACCTCCTACTTCCTGGACCTGCGCGGGCCGAGCGTGGCCTTCGACACCGCGTGCGCGGGCTCGCTGACCGCGCTGCACTACGCGTGCCAGAGCCTGCGGTCGGGGGAGACGCCGCTGGCCATCGTCGGCGGTGTCAACATCATGGCGACGCCCGCCCTGTTCGTGGCCCTGGACGCCGCCGGCGCGACCTCACCGGACGGGCGCAGCAAGGCGTTCGACAGGGACGCCGACGGCTACGGCCGCGGCGAGGGCGCGGGCGTGGTGGTCCTGAAGCGGCTGGCCGACGCCCGGCGCGACGGGGACCCGGTGCTGGCCGTGGTGCTCGGCAGCGGCGTGTTCCAGGACGGCCGCTCCGACGGCATGATGGCGCCGAACAGCCAGGCCCAGCAGCACATGCTGCGCGAGGTCTACCGGCGCGCGGCCATCGCACCGGACACGGTCGGGTACGTCGAGGCGCACGGGACCGGCACCCCGGTCGGGGACCGCGAGGAGGCCCTGGCGCTGGCCGAGGTGTTCGGCCGGGGCCGCCGGGCGGACGACCCCTGCCTGGTCGGCTCGCTGAAGCCGAACATCGGCCACATCGAGGGCGGATCGGGGATCGCCGGGGTCATCAAGACCGTGCTCGCCCTGCGGCACGGCGAACTGCCGCCGAGCCTGCACTCGGAGCCGCACCCCGACGTGGACTGGGAGTCCTGCGGGCTGCGCCTGGTCGGCGAGCGCACCCCCTGGACCGCGAACGGGACCCCGCGGCGGGCCGGCGTGTCGAGCTACGGCGTGGGCGGGACGATCGCCCACCTCGTCCTGCAGGAGGCCCCGTCCGGGCAGGCCCGCCCGGAGACGGCGCGGCCGCGCCGCGACGCCCGCCGGGCGTCGGTCTTCCCGCTGTCGGCGATGTCCGAGGCGGGGCTCCGCGCCCTCGCCGGGAAGACCGCGGACTGGCTGGCCGACAACCCCGACGCCGACCTGGAGTCGGTCGGGCACACGCTGTCCCGGCGCCGGTCGCACCTGGCGCAGCGGGCGGCGGTCGTCGCCGGCTCCACCGCCGAGCTGGCGGCGGCCCTGCACGCCCTGGCCGAGGAGCGCCGGGCGCCGGGGCTGGTCACGGCGCGCACGGCGGCCGGGCAGGCCACGGGACCGGTCTGGGTGTTCTCCGGGCACGGCGCCCAGTGGTCGGGCATGGGACGCCAACTGCTGGAGGAGGAGCCCGCGTTCGCCGCCGCGATCGACTCGCTGGCCGAGGTGTTCGAGGCGGAGCTCGGCTGGACCCCGCGGGCGGCGCTGACCAGGGGCGGCCCGTGGAGCGCCTCGCACGTCCAGGCGCTCACCTTCGCCATGCAGATCGGCCTCGCCGAGGTGTGGCGCCGGCACGGCCTCGCCCCCGGCGCGGTCATCGGCCACTCGGTGGGGGAGATCGCCGCCGCCGTGGTGGCCGGATGCCTCGACGTGCGGGAGGCCGCCCGGTTCGCCTGCCGCCGGGCGACGGCGCTGCGCCGGGTGGAGGGGCCGGGCGCGATGGCCCTGGTCGCGCTGGACTGGGAGGAGTGCCGGCGCCGGCTCGGCGACCGCACCGACGTCGGGGTGGGCATCGCGGCCAGCCCCGGGTCGACGGTCGTCTCCGGCGACCGCAAGGCCGTCGCCGCCCTCGCCGACGAGCTGAGGGCCGAGGACATCGACGTCCGGCAGGTCGCGACGGACATCGCGTTCCACAGCCCGCACGTCGACGCGGTGACCGCCGAGGTGCGGGCCGCCGCGGCGGAGCTGCACCCCCGTCCGGCACGGATCCCGCTGTACACCACCGCGCTGGCCGACCCCCGGTCCGACGAGGCGCGCGACGACGCGTACTGGACCACCAACCTGCGGCAGCCGGTCCGGTTCACGCAGGCGGTCCAGGCGGCCCTGGAGGACGGCCACCGGCTGTTCGTGGAGCTGTCGGCCCACCCGGTGGTGACGCACTCGATCGCCGAGACCTGCGACCACATGGGGGTGGAGGACGCCACCGCCGTGCCGAGCCTGCGCCGGGACTCCGACGAGGCGCGCACCCTGCTCGGCAACCTGGCCACGCTCCACTGCAACGGCGCGGCCGTGGACTGGTCGCGCGAGCACCCCGGCGGGACGCTGGTCGAGATGCCCGCCGTGGCGTGGCAGCACCGGCCCTACTGGGTGTTCTCCGGCTCCGACCACGAGGCCGGGTTCGGCGGGGGCCACGACCCGGACCGCCACACCCTGCTCGGCGGCCGCATGACGGTCAGCGACAGCCCGGTCCGCCAGGTGTGGCAGACCCACCTCGACCTGACCTGCCGCCCGTACCCGCAGAGCCACGAGGTCGTCGGCGTCGAGATCACGCCCGCCGCCGTCATCATCGACACGTTCGCGACGGCGGCCACCGGACCCGACGGCAGGCCGCCCGCCCTGAGCGACATCGTGCTCCGCACCCCCGTCGCGGTCACCCCGCCGCGCGTGGTCCAGGTCGTGCTGGCCGAGAACGCGCTGCGGCTGGCGACGCGGGTCGCCGACGGGGACACCGAGCACGAGTGGCTCACCCACGTGACCGCGACCGTCGACCGGGGGCGGGAGCCGGCGGCGGGCACGGTGGACGTCGAGGCCGTGCGCGCCCGGTGCGACCGGCGGACGCCCTGGTCGGCGGTGGACGACATGTTCCGGACCATGGGCGTCGGCGGCTACGCCTTCGACTGGGAGGTCACCGAGCTGCGCCGCAACGACGCCGAGCAGCTCGCCCTGATCACGATCGAGCCGTCGCCCGCCGAGCACGCCGCCAGCTGGGCCCACGTCATCGACGGCGCGCTGACCATCAGCGCCGTGGTGGTGACGCCCGAGGACGCCCGCAGGCTGTGGATGTCCTGCCACATCGACGCGGTGGCGTTCCGCGGGGAGCCGCCCGCCCGGATCGTCGTGCACTCGCGCCGGTCGCCGGCCTCCCCGGAGGACACCGTCGACGTGCTGATCGCCGACGAGAGCGGGCAGGTCGTCGGCGAGGTCACCGGGCTGCGGTTCGCCGCGCTGAAGGACGAGCCCGGCGCGGTGGCCTCGCCCCGCGACCTCGTCCACGAGATCGACTGGCACCCGTTCGCCCTCGACGGCGCCGAGCGCGCCGGTCGCCGGCCGGTGCGGCGGGTCGTGCTGGTCGGCGACGGCGCCCTGGCGGGCCGCCTCACCGGGCAGCTGGAGGAGGCCGGGATCGACTGCGCCCGCGCCTTCGCGGCGGAGGAACTGGACCGGGACGCGCTCGCCGCGGCCGACGCGGTCGTCGTCGCGCCGTCGGCGACGAACGGCGAACCGCCCGAGCGGGTCGCCGAGGACAACGCCTGGATGCTCCTGCGCACGGCGCAGCGGCTGGCCGAGGGCCTGCGCTCCGGCGACCCGGCCCGGGACACGCGGCTGTGGTGCCTGACGCGGGGGGTGCGCACCGCGCGGGAGGAGACGTCGCTGGCCCACGCGCCGCTGTGGGGCGCCGCGCGCATCGTCGCCGGGGAGCACCCCGAGCTGTGGGGCGGGCTCGTCGACGTCACCGACCTGAACGACGACACCGGCCAGCGGTTCCTGACCCTCATGGAGCGCGCCGCGGGCGAGGAGGACGTCATCTCCCTGACGGGGGACGCGGCCGAGGTACCGCGGCTGGTCCCGATCACGCGTCCGGCCGAGGGCGGGACGCTGCGCTGCCAGCCGTCCGGGACCTACCTGATCACCGGTGGGCTGGGCGCGCTGGGACTGGCGGTGGCCGAATGGCTCGTGGACCTCGGCGCGCGCCGGTTCCTGCTGGTGGGCCGGCACGGCCTGCCGCCCCGCTCGCAGTGGCCGCGCGTGCGCGACGCGCGGGTCCGCCGCCAGATCGCGGGCGTGCAGGCGCTGGAGGCCCTGGGCGCGACCGTCAAGGTGCTGGCGCTCGACATCACCGACGCCGACCGGGTCGCCGAGGCGCTGGACCCGTCCGCCCACGGGCTGCCGCCCGTCCGGGGCGTCGTCCACGCCGCGGGCGTGGTCCGCGACGCGATGGTCGGCAAGGTGGACCGGAGCGGCCTGCACGACGTGCTCGGGCCGAAGGCCGTCGGCGCGATGGTGCTGCACCGGATCTTCCCGCCCGGCTCGCTGGACTTCATGGTCCTGTTCTCCTCCTGCGGCCAGTTCGCCCGGCTCACCGGCCAGGCCGGCTACGCGTCGGCCAACTCCTACCTCGACGCGCTCGCCGCGCACCGCCAGGCCGCGGGCGGGACCGAGACGGTCAGCCTCGGCTGGACGTCGTGGCGCGGGATGGGCATGTCGGAGGCCATCGACGGCACCATGCTGGAGGCCAACTCCCGCGGGCTGGAGGTGGTCACCGCCACCGAGGCGTTCCGGTCCTGGTCGTTCGCCGACCGCTTCCGCTCGCCCTACAAGGCGGTGCTGCGCGTCCTGCCGCTGCCGCCGGGCACGCCGCGGGTGCCGATGTTCCGCGAGCTGACCGTGGCCGAGGACGCCGGTGACGCCGGCGACGCCTTCACCATCGACTGGGCCGGACCGGCGGAGGACGAGCGGCTCGCCCTGATGACCGCCGACGTCCGCGAGCAGGTCGCCGCCGAGCTGAACCTGGCCGCCGAGGAGATCGAGCTCAAGCGGCCGCTGGCCGAACTCGGCGTCGACTCGGTGATGACCGTCGCGCTCCGGGTGCGGATGCAGCGCCGCTACGGCCTCGACCTGCCGCCCAACATCCTGTGGAGCAAGCCGAGCATCGCCGCGCTCGCCGGCCACCTCCTCGACGCGCTCCGCCCCGACGACGGCGCGCACGACGACGCCCACGACACCCACGACGACGACGCCGCGGTGGAGCCGGTCGGCGCGTAGGGCCCTCCCCGCGTCCACGACCAACCGATCAGAAGGGAGACCGGCATGCCGAAAGTGACCGACAACGAGGACGGCACCAAGACCTTCAGCGTGAACTCCAGCGAGCTGCGGGTCGTGAAGGAGCTCCTCGAGGGACAGGTCCCCGACCTCAAGAAGGTCGTGCAGACCCTGGAGGGACCGTGGCTCAGGGAGAGCCTGAGCTTCATCAGGGCCGTCGTCGACTGAACCGGGGCGCGCCCCGCCGCCCTGAGCAACCGTACCGGCAGCGGGCCGGTCGGCCGGATCGCGAAAGGACGTAGTGGTGAGCGTAGTGGAAGCTTCGGGCGGCGGGCGGACCCGTTCGTCGGCGATATTCGGGCTCCGGGCGGTGGCCTCGCTCGGCCTGCTGACCGTGCACGTGGCGATGTTCTCGGCGCTGCTGGGAACGCGGGAGTTCGAACCCGCGCAGCCGCCGAGCAACGTCGTCGGGGCCTTCTTCGTGAGCGGCATGCCCGCCTTCATCGGCGTGCTGTTCGCCCTGCCGGCGATGTTCTACTTCCGGCCGGTCGCCAGGGCGATCATCCGGGGCGAACGGGCCCCCTCGCAGCGCAACGGCTTCGTGCGCCGGATGCTCCGGTTGCTGCCCGCCTACTACGTCCTGTACGCGGTGATGCTGCTGACGCTGAACCGCGACGTCCTCGACGACGGCTGGTCCGCCCTGTGGCCCGCCCTGCTGCTCCACATCTACGTGCCGACGCCCTTCGAGGCCAACCCGATGAACGGCATGGAGGTCACCTGGAGCGTGCCGAGCATGGTCCAGTGGTACCTGGCGCTGCCGCTGGTCGCGTGGGCCGTGCAGGGTTTCGCGCGGCGGGGCGCGACCCCGGCGGCCCGCGCCCGGCGGCTGATGCTCCCGGTGCCGGTCCTGATGGGGATCGGCGTCGCCTGGCTGTTCGTGGTGACCGGCCAGGGCTGGGACCACCGCATCATCTTCTGGTGGCCGCTGGGGTTCGCGCCGACCATCGCGGTGGGCGTGTTCATGGCCGTCCAGCTGGCCCTGGCCGAGGTGTCGCCCAAGGACACGCCGCGGCTGGTGCGGCTGGCGACCGCGCGTCCGCAGCTGTTCTGGCTCGCCTCGCTCGGCCTGTACGTGGTCAACTGCGTCCGGCCGTTCAGCGTCATCGGGATGGACGACTACTACTCGGTGTCCGGCCTGTTCATCGCCTACGTCATCGTCTCGCTGTTCGGGCTGACCGCGTCGCTGCCGCTGGTCGTGCGCGGGGCGCGGCGGACGTCGACCGAACGGGTCCTGGGCAACGGGGTGCTGGCCTACCTCGGGAAGATCTCGTACGGCGTCTACCTGTGGCACATGGCCGCGATGCACTTCTACCTCCAGCCCGGCACCGTGTTCGGCGGCGAGGCCAGGACGCTCGACCAGCTCTACGCCAAGAGCGGCTTCTGGGCCCTGGAGGCCGCCACGCTCACCGGCGCCGTCATCCTGGCCTCGCTCAGCTACTTCCTGCTGGAACGCCCGATCATGAGATGGGCCGACCGCCGCTTTGCCGACCCCGACCGCAGGGCCGTGCTCCCCGGCCCCGCCGGTTCCGTCGTCCCCCGGCCGGCCGCCGCCGCGGCCCGCACGACGAAGGCGGCGCCTCCCGAGGAGGTCGCGGCGAGCGTCGCGGCGGCGGTCGCCGACCGCGACGCCATCCGGTCGAACCTCGTCGACCTGGACCGCAGCCTGGGACGGCAGCTGCTCGACGGCGCGGACCTGACCGGCCGCACCAGACGGGCCTGGGACGGGGCCACCAGGGACCTGGCGACCCTGTGGGAGATCTTCAACGCGTACTCCGCGGTGGTGGACCAGGCGGCGCGGACCCTGGACGCGTCCGGCCGGCCGCCCGAGAGCGGCCCGGCCGGGATCGCCGAGCTGTTCGACGGCCCCACGGTCCTGGTCAGCGAGGAACCGCCCCCGCTCGCCGAGCGGCACATCACCGACAACGGGCAGCGGCGCCTCACCCCCGCGGCGGCGGTGGAGCGGATGAACGAGCTCTTCGGCGGCCTGGCGGAACTGGTCACCCACGTCGAGGCGGTCTGGAACGAGGTGACCGGACGGCTGGACGACCTCCGCACGGACCTGGAACGGGTGCGGGTCCATTCGGACAACGGCGGCACGGCGCCGTCGGAGGCGGTCGCCGCCGCCCGCGCCGAACTGGACCGCCTCCGCACCGTCCTCACCGCCGATCCGCTGTCCCTGTGGCAGGGGGAGCGGACCGACACGGCCGACCTGGATCGGCTCGCCGAGGCCATCGCGGCCCTCCACGAACGCGCCCGGCACCCGGCCGGGCACGACGGCGGGCCCGGTGACGCGGCCCGGCCCGCCGGAACCAGGTAGGAACGCGCCCGCGACCGCGGGCGCACAGCTCCCGGAAAGGAAGTCATGCTCAGGAAACTGATCGGAGCGTCGGCGCTCGCCCTTGCGCTGGCGACGACGCTCCAGTCCCCCGCCACCGCCGACGCGTCGATGACGGTGACCCCCTCGACGGGCCTGACCGACGGCCAGGTGGTCCAGGCCGACGTCAGCGGTCTGAACCCCGGCACCACGTACCGCCTCGGGCAGTGCGCGGAGGTCGAGCCCGGGAAGTTCGCGTGCAGCTTCCCGGACATCGTCGAGGGCCAGGCCGACGCCGGCGGGAACTTCTCGACACCGCTGACCGTCCGCGCCACCTACCCGGGCGTCCTGTTCGACGGGACCGCCTGGGGCACGGTGGACTGCAAGGTTCACAGCTGCGAGGTCGGCATCGGTGACCTCGACCTGAACCACGCGGCCGACGTGCCGATCTCCTTCCGGTAACCGACGACGCGGCTTTCCGGCCGCACGAACACCAGTGGCCGCCCGCGCCGGACTCTCGCAGCCCGGCGCGGGCGGCTCCGACGTTCGGGGACAGGCGCCGTCACATGCGTATGGCCGGGCCCCGGGGCCCGGCCATACGCACGTCGCTTCGAGCCGCCGCGCTACGAGGCGCGGTGTCCGGGAGCGGGGGAGGAGTCGTCGAGCAGCCCGGCGGGCCGGCCGCGGCCGACCAGCGACCGCCTGCTCCCGCGTCCGGAGGCGCGCAGCACGTCGCGCACCAGGCCGGGGCGCATCAGCGTCTGCGGCGGGTCGAGGAGACCCGCGACCCGGAAGAACGTCGCGGTGAACCTGCCGTCGTTCTGGGCCGCCTCGAGGAACCGCGCCATGTAGGCGTTGCCGAGCCTGACCTTCAGCGTGCGGGGCCCCTCGACCCCGGGGTACGCCAGGTCGGCGCTGGCCGAAGTCTCCCAGGCCACGTCGATGAACGGCTTGACCTCGCGGAAGAACCGCAGCGGCCGCGGCTCGCCCGCCGCCAGGTGCGCGGCGAGCGCGTGCGCCTCCATCGCGGCCAGCGTCATCCCCTGGCCGTACACCGGGTTGAAGACGCACAGGGCGTCGCCGAGCACCAGCAGCCCGGCGGGGAAGCGCCGCAGCCGGTCGTAGCGGCGGCGCACGCTGGCCGGGACCCGGAAGGAGGCGATGTCGCCCAGCGGCTCGGCGGTCCGCACCGCCTGGTAGATCTCGGGCGGCTGGAGCGTGGCGGCGAACCGGAGGAAGCCCTCGTGGTCGCGCGGCGGATGGTCGCCCAGCATCCCGGTGAGCGACAGCAGGGCGATCCCGTCGGGGAACTTCCCGAAGAACGCCCCCCGCGGGTTCGCCGGCGAGGACAGCGGGTTGATGGCGAGGGCGTCCCCGAAGGGGTCGCTGTCCAGCCTGAAGAACCGCGAGGTGTAGGCCAGGTCGATCTTGACCCTGTCCTCGGGGGGACGCTCGTAGCCCATCTCCCGGAGCCAGAGCGGCGTGCGGCTGCCCCGGCCGGTCGTGTCGACGACCAGGTCGGCCGCCAGCGTCTCGGGGACCGGGCCGTCGCCCGCCAGCCGGACGCCGGTGACGCGGCCGCGGTCGGCGGAGGCCGTGAGCCCCTGGATGACGGTGTTCTCCCGGAACTCCACGTTGGGCAGCGCGGCGACCCTGGCCCGCACGTGGGCCTCCAGGTCGGGCCGGGCCGCCGAGACGCTCAGCGCGCCGGAGCGCGCCCGCCGCAGCGGCCGGCCGTCGAGGTACCAGCGGAGATCCCCCGCGACGTCGCCGGTGAGGACCCCGGCCGCGTCCAGTTCCTCCTGGAGGCCGGGGAACAGCTCCTCCATCGTCTGCTGGCCCCGGGCCAGCAGCGCGTGCGCGTGGCGGGCCTGCGGCACGCCGCCGCGGGCCCGGGTCACCCCGGTCAGCGTGTCCCGGTCGATCACCGACACCCTGCGGTACCGGTCCGCGAGGACGCGGCATGTCATCAGGCCGGCCATTCCTCCGCCGAGCACGACGGCGTGTTCTCCGAGTTGTTGGACCACGTTTCCTCCAGCCATTGTCGACCGCCTCCCAAATAGTGCGATCGGCGCAAAGGCGATGCATCTCTTGGAATGCGTTCAGCGCGAGGAAAACGAGGGGAACGCCGGCGGTCGCCCGCCGCCCGCGGGCCGGTCAGGCGGTGCCGTGCCCGCCCAGCGTCACCGGCACGGCGGCGGGCCCGTTCATGATGAAGGTCGGCTGGGGCGCCAGCCGGTCCCGTCCGGCCGCGAGCCTGATGCCGGGGAACCGGTCGAACAGGGCGGGCAGCGCGATCGCCGCCTCCAGCCGGGCCAGCGGCGCGCCCAGGCAGAAGTGGACCCCGTGGCCGAACGACAGGTGCGTCTTGTCGGCCCGGGTGATGTCGAACAGGGCCGCCTCCTCGCCGTGCAGCGCCGGGTCGCGGCCGATCCCGGCGAAGCCGATGAGCACCGGGTCCCCCCGGGGGATCGTCACCCCGCCGACCTCGACGTCCTCGGTCGTGAAGCGGAACGGCAGGTGGGCGATGGGCGACTGCCCCCGCAGGGACTCCTCGACGACCTGCTCCCAGTCGACCTTCCCGGTCAGCACCAGGTCGAGCTGGTCGGGATGGGACAGCAGGTCGACGACCGCGTGGCACAGGAGGTTCATCACCGTCTCGGAACCGGCGCCGAGCATCAGGAACAGGGTGCCGACCAGCTCCTCGTCGGTGAGCCGCGTCCCGTCCTCGGCCGCGTCGACCAGGACGCTGGTCAGGTCGTCGCCGGGCTCCCGGCGCTTGGCCTCGACGAGCGCTCCGAGCGCCCGTTGCCACTGCTCGACGTTGGCCGCGGCCTCCTCCGGGGTGATCGCGGTGGTGGTGTTCACCTCGCCGCCGCGCAGCGCCTCGGCGCGGGACTCGGGCGGCACGCCGAACAGGTCGCAGACCACGCTCGCGGGCAGGGGGTAGGCGAAGCGCGCCTTCAGGTCGACGACCTCCCCGGGCGGGACCGCCGCCAGGTCGTCCAGCAGACCGGTCGTGATCCGCTCGATCAGCGGCCGGGTGGCGGCGACCCGCCGCGCGGTGAAGGCCCGGGAGATCAGCCTGCGCAACCGGGCGTGGTCGGGGCCGTCATGGGTGGTCATGTTGTCCATCACCACCCACGTGATCATCGGCCAGTCCGGCGGGATCTCGCCGTTCACGTAGGCGGGCCAGTTCCGCGGGTCCTTGGTGAACCGCGGATCGGACAGCACCCTCCTGGCCAGGTCGTGGCCGATCACCGTCCATCCGGGGACCCCGCCCGGAAGCTCCACCCGGGCCACCGGGCCCTGGGAACGCAACCGGGCGTTCTCGGCGTGGATATCCGTTCCGGTCCGGTCGAGGGTCACAGGGCATGTGCGTTTCACGACGAAACCTCCGAACGTGGTGGCCTATCACTGTAGGCAGACGGGTAACGCCTGGCTTCTTCGAAATGGCGCTGGGAAACCGCTGCCTTCCGGGCCGGTCGCGGACCGGTGGGGACGTGCGGATCGGCAATATGCGAGATGCCCTCCGTACGCCCCTCACCGAGGATCGAAGTGACCCGCGCGGGCGCCCGCCGGATCACCCGGTGAGCGATCGAGAACCGATCCTCGGCCAAACGGAAGACCGTGAGGGAAAAATGAGGGCAACCCAAGAGGACGTCGTCGCTCGACTCGTCCGGGAATTCGACTACCACGACCCGGAATACACCCCGGAAGTGGCGGAGATCGTCAACAGCGAGATCCGCGAGCGCGCGGCCGTGACCTATTCGCCGGCGCACGGCGGTTTCTGGGTGCTGTCGCGCTACGAGCACGTCAAGGCGGCGCTGCGCGACTACGAGACCTTCAGCTCGGGTTTCGGCGTGCACTTTCCGCGCGCCGCGGGGATGCCGAAGTTCTCGCCGATCGACTACGACCCGCCCGAGCACCGGGTGATCCGCAAGCTCATGGCGCCGCCGATGGAGAGGGAGGCGCTGCGCCGCCTGGAGCCCGCCGTCGCCCGGCTCGTCGCCGACCTGGTGGACCCCCTCGTCCGGAAGGGCGAGGCGGACCTGTTCACCCGGCTGGCCCAGCCGCTCTCGATCGGCGTCCTGGGCCTGGCCATCGGGCTGTCGGACGCGGCCCAGCACCGGATCCGCGACCTGACGCGCAGCATGTGGAAGCGCCTGTCCAGGGACAGCGACGCCGAGGGCTTCTGGCCCGCCTTCCGCTCCCTGCTGTCGGAGGAGATCCGGCGGGCCCGCGAGGAGCCGGGCGACTACTACCTGTCGCACCTGGTCAACGCGCGCGTGGACGGCGAGCCGATCTCCGAGGACATGCTGTACTCCATCATCGTGTCGTACTGCGTGGCCGGGCACGACAACCCGATGAACTCGGCCAGCCGCCTCCTGTGGTACCTGGCCGGGCATCCGGAGCTGCAGGAGCGCCTCAGGACCGAACCGGAGCTCCGGACCGCCGTGGTCGAGGAGTCGCTGCGCCGGTGGTGCCCCGCCGACCGGCTCACCCGGGTGACCACCCGGGACGTCACGATCGACGGGGTGACCATCCCCGGCGGCTCCAGGGTCGTGCTGCTGTTCGACGCCGCCAACCGCGACCCCGCGAAGTTCCCCGCGCCGGACGAGTTCGACCCCGGCCGCGGGAACTCCCACCACCACCTGAGCTTCGGGTTCGGTATCCACCACTGCATCGGCGCGCAGCTGTCGCGGATGGAACTCCGGGCCACCCTGGACGAGCTCGCCCGGCGTCCGGCGTACTTCCTCACCGAGGAGCCCCGCCGCCACTTCGAGAACGGGCGGCACATCGTCTTCTCCGGCATCCACGTCCGGTTCGAGACGCCGGGCACCGGACCGGACGGGCAGGAGGGCTGAGCCATGGACGACCTCACCCCTCCGGGGCCGGAGACCGAGCCGCCCGCCGCCGACGTCCTGGCCCAGATGGCCCAGGGGCTGCTGGTGTCGCAGACGCTCGTCGCGGCGGAGGACCTGGACCTGTTCACCTTCCTGTCCGCCAAGGGCACGGCGACCGTGGCCGAGGTGGCCGCCGGCGTCGGCGTCGACGAGCGGCCGGCGGAGATCGTGCTCACCGCCTGCGCGGCGCTCGGCCTGGTGGAGCGCGACGGCGCGGGCTTCCGCAACACGCCGGTCGCCGACCACTACCTGGTGCGCGGGCGGCCCTACTGCTTCGGCGACTACATCCGGATGCTGCGGGACCACGCGTTCACCGGCTGGATGCGGGTCACCGAGGCCGTCAGGACCAACCGCCCCAGCCGGTGGACCGCCGAGCAGCGCGAGGACATCTTCACGTCCGAGAACAGGGCCAAGCTGTTCTGGGACGGCCTGTACCCGCTCTCCGCAGTCACGGCGCGGGCGCTCGGCGAGGCCGTCGACTTCGGCGGCGTCACCAGGCTGCTCGACGTCGGCGGCGGCGGCGCGGCCTTCGACATCGAGCTGTGCCGCCGGTACCCCGGCCTGCGCGCCACCGTCTACGACCTGCCGCACGTGTGCGAGCACGCGGCGGAACGGATCGGCGCCGCCGGGCTGTCGGAGCGGGTGAGCCCGCACCCGGGCGACTTCTTCGCGGACGAGGAGCTGCCGGACGGCCATGACGCGATCCTGCTCTCCATGATCATGCACGACTGGGACGAGGCGCGGAACCGGGAACTGCTGGGCAAGTGCTTCCGGGCGCTGCCCCGCGGCGGCCTCCTGGTGATCAGCGAACTGCTCGTCGACGACGACCGGACCGGCCCGCTGGACGCGGCGCTGATGAGCCTGAACATGCTGGTCGGGACCTGGGGCCGCAACTACACGGCCGGGGAGTACGGCGACTGGCTGCGGGCCGCCGGGTTCGGCGACGTGCGGACCGTGCGGTTCCGCGCCCCGGGGGCGAACGGCGCCGTGCTGGCCCGCAAGCCCTGAGCCCCGCGCCCGGCCCGGGAGACGGGTCATGTTCGGCGGGCCGCCCGCGCCGGTGCGCGGGCGGCCCGCTTCGTGTCCGGCCGTGTGCCGCCGGGGGCGCCCCCGGCACCGGCCGCCGTCAGGTCTTGCGGTTCAGGGCGCGGATGGACAGCGGCGCGAAGATGAGCACGAGCGCCACCGCCCACACGACCGTCCACCACAGCGGCGTGGCGACCGGCCCGCCGTTGATGAGCCCGCGGCTGGCCTCCAGCAGGTTGCCGACCGGGGTGTACTCGGCGAACTTCTGCAGCGCCGTGGGCATCGTCTCCACCGGCGCGAACGTGCCGCTGACGAAGTTGATCGGCAGCACCACGGCCATGCCGAAGACCTGCACCTGCTGGGCGTTCTTGGAGGCGACGCCCACCAGCACCGCCACCCAGGAGAACGCGAGGGCGAAGAACAGCAGCAGCAGCGTGCCGGCGAGCATGCCCTGCACCCCGTTGCCCGGCCGGAACCCGAGGAGCAGGCCGACGGCGAAGACGAGCACGATGCCCCACAGCTGCATGAGCTGGTCGGCGAGGATGCGACCGGCCAGCGGGGCCCAGCGCGCGATCGGCAGTGTCCGCATCCGGTCGAACACGCCCATCGCCAGGTCGGTGTTGAGCCCCTGGCCGACGTAGAGGGAGTTGAACAGCATGTTCATGGCCAGCATGCCGGGGATCATGAACTGCAGGTAGGTCTGCCGGTCCCCGTCGGAGGCGATCGACGCGCCGAAGACGTAGGTGAACAGCAGCGTGAAGATGATCGGCTGGAAGCTCTGGTCGGCCAGCTCCTGGGGGTTGTGCCGGACCTGGATGATCACGCGTCGGGCCAGCGTCAGGGTCTGCCGCAGCCCCTGGAGCGGGCCGACGCGCGGCGCGAGCTCGGGCAGCCGCGGAGCGGTCTCGATCGCGGCGGTCATGCCGACACCTCCTGGGGTGCGCCGTCCTGGACGGCCTCGGTGGACTCTTCGGCCCGGTGGCCGGTCAGCGCGAGGAACACCTCGTCGAGGCTCGAACCCCGCAGGGACAGCTCGGCGATGTCGACGTCCGCCTCGCGCAGGCGCTGGACGGCGGTCTGCAGGGTCTGGGCGTCGGCCGCCAGCGCGGTGACCAGCTGCCCCTGCACGTCGGGCCGCCGGCCCACGATCGCCTCGACCACCTCGGCGACCCGCGGGACGTCGAGCGGCCGGACGGGCTTGACCTCCAGCCGCTGCGCGCCGATCCGGGACTTCAGCTCGTCGGGGGAACCGGTGGCGATCACCTTGCCCTGGTCGATGACGACGATCTCGTTGGCCAGCGCGTCGGCCTCCTCCAGGTACTGCGTGGTCAGCAGGACCGTGACGCCGTCGGCGACCAGGGCGCGGACCATCTCCCACAGCTTCAGCCGGGAGGGCAGGTCCAGGCCCGTGGTGGGCTCGTCCAGGTAGAGCAGCCGGGGGTTGCCGACCAGGCTCAGCGCCAGGTCCAGACGCCGGCGCATGCCGCCGGAGTACGTCTTGACCTGCCGGCCCGCCGCGTCGTGCAGGTCGAACCTCGTCAGCAGCTCGTCGGTCTGCCTCTTGGCCTCGCGCCCCGACAGCCCGAGGAGCCGGCCGATCAGCAGCAGGTTGTCGACCCCGGTCAGGTTCGCGTCGACCGAGGCGTACTGCCCGGTCACCCCGATGAGTTGCCGCACCTTGTGCGCGTCCCGGACGACGTCGTGCCCGTACACGGTCGCCTTGCCGCCGTCCGGTTTCAGCAGGGTCGCCAGCACCCGCACCATCGTCGTCTTGCCCGCCCCGTTGGGGCCGAGCAGCCCGAGCAGGATGCCGCTTCCGACCTGCAGGTCGACGCCGTCGAGCGCGGCCTTGTCGCCGAAGCGTTTCACCAGCCCATCGACGTGAATCGCATGTTCCACCAAGGACTCCCTTCTGGTCGCACGTCGCCGTGCCACTGTGTCGACCCGGCGACTCCGCGAAACTCATCGCGACCTGTCGCGCGGGTTCTGACCGATCTGCTGACTGGCCGACAGAAGGGATCCGCACCGGTAGGGTTCCGCTGTCGGCCGGCTCTTTCGCGACGGTGGTTGCCACCGGTGGCGTATTGGTCCAGGGTCGGAACCGTGCCCCGTCGGCGATCTATCCCGGGACGTCGCCGATCCGTCCGCAAAACCGCTGATGAGGAGAGCACCATGCGCAAACTCTGTGCCGGTCTGATGATGTCGCTGGACGGCGTGGTGGAGTCGCCGGACCAATGGACGGAGCAATATTGGGCGCCCGAAATGGCCGGGGTGATGGCGGAGGCGCTGGAGAGCGCCGACACCGTCCTGCTGGGACGCCGCACTTACCTGGAGTTCGCCAAGTTGTGGCCGGAACAGGGCGACTCCAATCCGATGGCCGCCTTCCTGAACGGGTCGCCCAAGTACGTGGCGTCGTCCACTCTCGACACCCTCGAATGGGAGGGCTCCACGCTGGTCAAGGGCGACGTCGTGGCGAAGGTGCGCGAGCTCAAGCAGCAGGAGGGGGGCAACATCCAGGTGCCCGGAAGCCCGCTGCTGGTCCGCTCGCTGCTGGTCGCGGGGGTGCTCGACGAACTCGCGCTCATGATCTTCCCGGTCGTGGTGGGCGGCGGCACGCGCCTGTTCGACGACGTCACCCGGTCGTTCGAGCTCACGCTCGCCGACGCCACCACCTACAGCACGGGTGTGCAGGGCCTGCGGTACGAGCCGGCCGGGAAGTAGGAGGGACCGCGCGCCCGCCGGCCGCCGGCCGCGGGCCCTCCCCTTCCGGACCTGGTCCGGGGCCGCTCCCGTCAGGAGGCGACGCCTCGGATCAGGTCGGCCGCCCTCTCGGCGATCGCGATCGTGGGAGCGTTGGTGTTGCCCCGGACCAGGTCCGGCATCACCGAGGCGTCGACGACCCGGAGCCCGTCGACGCCCAGGACGCGCAGGTGCCCGTCGACCACCGTGCCCATCGCGCAGGTGCCCGCCGGGTGGTAGAGCGTCTGGGTGGCGCGGCGCACGTAGGCCCGCAGGTCCGCGTCCGACTCCGAGGCCGGGGCGTCCATCAGCGTCTGCGTGAACGGCTTGAGCGCCTTCTGCCTGGCGATCTCCAGCACGACGCGCATGCCCGCGACCGCGACCTCCATGTCGGCGGGGTCGGCGAAGTAGTTGTGCTGGATGACCGGCTTGGCCGTCGGGTCCTCCGTGGCGATCGTGACGCTTCCCCGGCTCCGCGGCTTCAGCACGCCCACCCCCACCGACAGGGCGTGGGCGGTCGGCGCGCGCAGGCCGCCCTCGGCGAACATGATCGGCCCGGCGAGGAACTGGACGTCGGGGACCTCCGCGCCGTCCGTGGCGCGGACGAACCCGCCCGCCTCGGCGATGTTGGACGACAGCGGGCCGCTGCGCTCCCGCTCGTACTGCAGCGCGTACTGCGGCTCTCCGGCGATCAGCAGGCTGACCGGGCGGTCGTGCGGGAAGATGAGCAGGGTGTGCGGGTGGTCCTGGAGGTTCTGGCCGACGTGCGGCTGGTCGATCCGGACCGGGATGCCCAGCGGGGCCAGCGCCTGCCCGGGGCCGATCCCGGACAGCATGAGCAGCTGCGGCGAGTTGTAGGCGCCGGCGCTGAGGATGACCTCCCGCTCGGCGCGGATCTCGACCTCCTCGTCCCGGTGGGTGCCGGCGACCCCCACGGCGCGGTCCCCGTCGAAGACGACGCGGTGCGCCTGGAACCCGGTCCTGACGGTGAGGTTCGGGCGGTCCAGCGCCGGACGCAGGAAGCCCGCGGCGGTGCTGCAACGCCGCCCGTCGCGCTGGGTCACCTGGTAGAAGCCGAAGCCGTCCTGCTCCGCCCCGTTGAAGTCGTCGTTGGCGGGGAAGCCCGCCTCGACGCCGGCCTGGATGAACGCCGCGGTCATCTCGTTGCGCGAGCGTCCGTCGGAGACGCCGAGCGGTCCGCCCGCGCCGTGGTATTCGGAGGCGCCGCGCTCGTTGTCCTCCGAGCGCCTGAAGTAGGGCAGCATCTCCCGGTAGCTCCAGCCGGGCGTGTCCCATCCGTCGTAGTCGGCCCGGTGGCCGCGGATGTAGACCATGGCGTTCATGGAGCTGGACCCGCCGAGCATCCGGCCGCGCGGAAGGTAGACGCGGCGGCCGTCCAGGAACGGCTCGTCGAGGGTGTCGTAGTCCCAGTCGAGGCGGGTCCGGAACAGCCGGCCGAACGCGGACGGGAGGTGGATGTTCGGTGAGGTGTCGGCCGGGCCCGCCTCGAGCAGGCAGACCTTCGTGTGGGGGTCCTCGCTCAGCCGGGCCGCCAGGACGCACCCCGCGGAGCCGGCACCGACGATGACGTAGTCGTACATTCGCTGTCCTCTTCGACCTGTTGGAGGGTTCGTCGACGGGGTCATCGAGGCCGCAGGCCGCCGTCACCGTCCAGCCGGGCGAGCACCTCGGTGATCGCCCGTGTCGCCCGCGCCGCGTCGTCCCGGTCGAGCACCAGGGGAGGGGCCAGGACGATGGTGTTGCCGTAGTCGCGCGTGATGACCTGGTGGACGTCGCGCAGCTCGGCCGTCGCGGCGCCCGCGCCGGCGAACAGCGGCTCGCGGGTGTCGCGGCTGACGACCAGCTCGATGCCGACCATCGCGCCCGCCACCCGGATCTCGCCGACGTGCGGCAGTTCCGCCGCGGACGCCAGTCCCTCGCGCAGCCACCCGCCGATCTGCCGGGCCCGGTCCACCAGGCCCTCCTTCTCGATCAGGTCGAGGTTGGCCAGCGCGATCGCGCAGGACGTGGCGTGCCCGAAGTAGGTGAAGCCGTGCGCGAAGCCCTGGTCCTCGGTGATGCCGTCGCCGATGTCGGTGCGCATGAGCACGGCGCCGAGGGGCGCGTACCCGCTGGTGAGGCCCTTCGCCATGACGATCATGTCGGGTGCCATGCCGCGCCGGGCGGAGTCGAACCAGGCGCCGGTCCGGCCGAAGGCGGTCACCACCTCGTCGGCGATCAGCAGGATCCCGTGCCGGCTCAGCAGGTCGCGGACCCGGGGCCAGTAGTCGTCGGGCGGCGGGACCACCCCGGCGCCGCCCATCACGGGCTCGCCGATCATCGCGGCGACCCTCTCCGGGCCGATCCGCGTGAGGGTCTCCTCCAGCTCGCGCAGCAGGAAGTCGGTGGGGTCCTCCCCGCCGTAGAGCTCCCGGTGGTAGGGCAGCGGGGGCGTCACCTTCTCGAAGTTCGGCAGGAACGGCCCCGCGCCGAACTGGAGGTGGTCGAAGCCGCTGGCGCTGCCGGCGCCGTAGGTGACGCCGTGGTAGCCGAAGCGGCGGGAGATGATCCACGTCCGGTCGGGCTCCCCGCGCCGGCTGTGGAACAGCCGGGCCGCCTTGATCGCGGTGTCGACGCTCTCGGAGCCGCCGTTGGTGAAGAACACCCGGTCCAGGCCCTCCGGGGCGAGGTCCGCGATCCGCGCCGCCAGCAGGATCGACTTGTCGTTGGAGTACACGTCGAAGCTGGTGAAGTACTCCAGCTCCGAGGTCTGCCGGGCGGCGGCCTCGGCCAGTTCGGGACGCCCGTGGCCGACCTGGGCCAGCCAGTTGGCGGCCCCGGTCATGTCCAGGTACCGGGTGCCGTGGGCGTCCCAGACGTGGCACCCCTCGCCGCGGACCATGACGTGCCGTTCGTTCTGGGCGGACCGCTGGTGCGGATGGATCAGGTGCCGCCGGTCCAGGTCCTCGAGTTCGGCCGCGGACATCGACTGCGTCCGCGCCGTGGAAGCGATCGTCACGAATCCGTTCCTTTCGTCTCCGGCCATGGGACCGAATCGAATGATCAGCACAACCGAATGGATTTCCGCCGCTCTGAAGGTACTGCGGTCGCCGCCGCGGGCCTTCTCGGTAATTGCTCGATATCCGGGTCGACCCGAAAACGCGGGGCGGCCGACGGTCTCGCCTGGTCGGAAGGGGAGGGAACGGGCCGCATACCCGTCACCGCAATCACGAAGATGCGGGCCCGGCGGGCGGGCACTGAAATGAACCCGGAACGGAGCGGCTAGAAGGAGCGCAGCGATGAACAGCCGGATGGGAAACCGCGCGGTGGTGCTGGGCGGCAGTATGGCCGGGCTCCTCGCCGCCCGGGTACTGGCCGAGTCCTACGCCGAGGTGGTGGTCGTCGACCGCGACCGGCTGCTCGGCGTGCGCGAGTCACGGCGCGGGGCGCCGCACACGGTGCACGCGCACGGCCTGCACGCCCGCGGCCATCTGATCTTCGAGGAGCTGTTCCCGAACTTCACCGCCGAGCTGACCGAGGCCGGGGTGCCGACCGGCGACCTCGGCGAGATGCGCTGGTACTTCAACGCCAGGAAGCTGCGGCCCGCCCGCACCGGGCTGCTGTCGGTCACCGCCCCCCGTCCCGTGCTGGAGGATCACGTGCGCGGGCGGGTGGCGGCGCTGCCCAACGTCACCTTCCTCGAAGAGCACTCCGTCCTCGGCCTGACGGCCACGGCGGACGGCGGGCGGATCACCGGGGTGCGGGTGCAGCGGCGCCTCCGGGAGGACGGGGAGGGCGGGGAGGACGTCCTCGAAGGCGACCTGGTGGTCGACGCCAGCGGCCGCGGCTCGCGTGTTCCCGCGTGGCTGGAGGAACTCGGTTACCAGCGGCCCGGCGAGGAACGGGTCAAGGTCGACCTCGCCTACACCACCCGGCATTACCGAATGCGGCCGGAGATGTTCGACGGCGTTCAGTCCATCAACCCGGTGGCTTCTCCGGCGCATCCCCGCGGCGCGTTCTTCGGTCAGGTCGGCCCCGACAAATGCATCCTGTCGCTGACGGGAATTCTCGGTGACCATCCTCCGACCGATCCGGAGGGTTTTCTCGAATACGTGCGCTCGCTGCCGGTTCCGGACGTGTACGAGGCGGTGCACGACGCCGAGCCGCTCGACGAGCCGGTGCGTTTCCGGTTCGCCGCGAGCGTCCGGCGCCGCTACGAGCGGTTGACCCGGTTCCCCGACGGGCTGCTGGTGCTCGGCGACGCGTTCTGCAGCTTCAACCCGGTGTACGGCCAGGGGATGAGCGTCGCGGCGATCGAGGCGATGGCGCTGCGCGAGCAGTTGCGCCGGGAGCCCCGGCCGTCCCCGCGGCCGTTCCTCGCCCAGGTCGCGCGCATCGTCGACGCGCCGTGGGAGATCTCGGCCGGCGGCGACCTGGACTTCCCGGGCGTGGAGGGGCCCCGCACGGTGAAGGTGCGGATGGGCAACGCCTACATGGCCCGCCTGCAGTACGCCGCGACGAAGGACGCCGCGGTCACCGACGGGTTCATGCGCGTCGCGGGCCTCATCGACCCGCCCACCGCGCTGATGCGCCCGTCGATGGTGGCGAGGGTGCTGCGGCACGCCGTCCGCCGTCCTCCTGCGGGCGGGTCGCGGTCGCCGGACGGCCGGAGCGGCCCGGTCCGCCAGCCCTCGCGTTGACCCGGGACGCCTCGGGATGCGGTCGCGCCACGGTTCTGCGGTCGTCTTCGGAGTGTTCGCCGCCTACGGGGCCCTGTGGGGTCCCTACCTCGCACTCATGCCGGAGGTGCGGCGCGCCACGGGCGCGGGGGAGGCGCAGTACGGCGCCGCGCTGCTCGTGGGAGCGCTGGCCACCCTGCCCACGATGGTCGTCGCGGGGCGGCTGGTCGACAGGTGGGGACGCCGCACGGCGCCGATCTTCATGATCGGGTTCGCGGTGCTCGCGACGGCGCCCCCGTTCGCCGGCTCGGTCCCCGAGCTGTTCGTCGCCGTCACGTTGTTCGGATGCGGCTCGGGGGCGTGCAACGTGGTCGCCGTGGCCTTAGCCTCCGCCGTGGAGGCCGGCTCGGGAAAACCGATCATGAACCGGGCGCACGCACTGTTCCCGGTCGGCCTGCTGACGTGCAGCCTGCTCACCGGCGCCGTCCGCACCGCCGGGATCCCCGCCGAGGCCGTCGTGGTGGGCTTCAACTCCGCGGTCGCGGCGAGCGTGCTCCTGTGGGGGAGGGCGGCCCTGCCGGCGAGGTTCGCCCCGGCCGGGCGGAGCCGGGACGACCGGCGCGGCGGGTGGCGCGGCCTCGGCCGCGCCGCCCTGCCGTTCTGCGTGCTCGCCGCGCTCGCCCTGGTGGTGGAGAGCGGGGTGCAGCAGTGGAGCGCGGTGTTCCTGACGGACGTCGTCCGCGCGCCGATCGGGCTCTCGGCGGCGGCGCCGGGCGTCTTCGCCGCGGCGATGGCGCTCGGCCGGTTCGGGGGGCACTGGCTGTCGGGCCGCGCCTCCGACCGGACCGTGCTCCTGGCGTCGGGCGGCCTGTCGGCGTTCGGGGTCCTGGCGCTGGCGGCCGCCGGGGGCCCCGCGTCCGCCCTGGCCGCGACCGCCATGGTCGGCGCCGCGATCTCGGTGGCCCCGCCCACCGCCTACGGCCTGATCGGACGCGGCGCCGCCCCGGAGGACCGGGGCGCGGTGCTGGGGTCGAGCACGTCGCTGGCCAGCATCGGGCTCCTGCTCGGGCCCGCCCTGGTGGGCTGGTGCGCCGCGTGGCTCGACCTGCGCACCGCCATCGCGGGGCTGGCCCTGGTCGCGTTCGTCGTCTCGCTGCTCGCCCTGAACGTTCCCAGCCGTTCCGAACACGCATGAAGCGGAGGACAGGACCATGGTCGACGCCACGAGAGGGCGGGGAGGCGCGGACTTCGTCGAGGGCCGGTGTCCCCGGCATCTGGTCGGACGGTTCCCGGTGGCCGAGGGACGGACCGTGACCCTCCTGCGGGAGGCCGGCGGTGTCGGGGAATGGCTGGTGACCGGGTACGAGGCGGGCCGCGCGGTGCTGCGGGACCCCCGGTTCGCCCGGGGGCCGTCGGCCGGGCTGCGCCGGCCGCGCGGTCCCGCGTCGAGGATGTCGGTCACCGACCTCGACCCGCCCGAGCACACCCGGATCCGCCGCCTGGTCGGCAGGGCGTTCTCCGCCCGCCGGGTGGCGGCGCTCCAGCCGCGCGTCGAGCGGATGGCGGAGGTGCTCCTCGACCGGCTCCACGCGTCCCCCGCCACCGGCGACCTGCTGCGGGACTTCTGCGTCCCGCTGACCTTCGGCGCGCAGTGCGAGCTGCTCGGGGTGCCCCCGGCGCGCCGTGAGGTGATCTTCCAGTGCGCGACCGAACGGCTCGGCCCGCCGGAGGCCGCCCCGGCCGAGGTCCACCGCGGCGAGCTCCGGCTGCACGCCGCGGTCGTGGAGCTGCTCGCCGACCGCGAGGAGCCCCCGACGGGCCTGCTGGGCGAGCTGGTCGCCGCCCACCGGGAGGGCGGGCTGGGCGGCTGGGACGACCTCACCGGCCTGGCCGCCTCGCTGTTCTTCGACGGGCACGCGCTGGCCGCGGCGCAGATCGCCAACGCGGCCCACCGCCTGCTGTCCAGCCCCGCCCTGGCGGAACGGCTCCGCGCGGACCCCCGGCTGCTCGACGGGGTGGTGGAGGAGTCGCTGCGGCACAGCCCCGCGGTCACCCTCAGCATGGCCCGGACCGCCACGTGCGACGTCGAGGTGGACGGCGTGCGCATCCGCGCGGGCGACCAGGTGAGCGTCGCGCTGCCGATGGCCAACCGCGACGGGACCGTGTTCGCCGACCCGCACCGGTTCCGGACCGACCGCGCGTCCGGCGGGCATCTGGCGTTCGGGCACGGGGCCCACTTCTGTCTCGGCGCCCATCTGGCGCGGGTGGAGCTGCGCGTGGCGCTCGGCGCGCTGGTGCGAAGGACCCCGCACCTGCGCCTCGCGGTGCCCTCGGCGGATCTGGGATGGTGGGTCTCCTCCAGCAGGAGGAGCCTGGTCTCCCTGCCGGTGAGGACGGAGCCGGTCTCCCGGCGGCGGTCGCCCGCCGCCCACGGCGCGGTGCTGTGAGCTGCCGTCCCCGGCCCGGGGCGCCCGCAAGGCTCCGCACCGGGCCGGGGACGACGGCCGGCGGCTCAGCGCCCGTCCGCGTCACGCACGGTGCGGGCGAACTTCCGCACGTCCTGGACGAGGTCCGCGGGCCGTTCCATCGCGGCGAAGTGGCCGCCGCGGTCGAACTCGGTCCAGTGCACGATCTTCTTGATGTCCCGCTCGGCGAGCCTGCGCACCGGCAGGTAGATGTCGCGCGGGAAGACCGCGACCCCGACCGGCACCGTGACCGGCGGCGGGGCGATCCCCGAGGCGGCCATCCGCATCCCCTCGGCGCCCTCGTAGTACAGCTGCGCCGAGGAGCCCCCGGAGGCGGTGAGCCAGTAGAGCGTCACGTTGGTCAGCATCTGGTCGCGGTCGACGGCGTCCTCGGGCGCGTCCGTGGAGTCCGTCCAGTCCTTGAACCGCTCGACGATCCAGGCGAGCTGGCCCACGGGGGAGTCGGTGAGCGCGTACGCCAGCGTCTGCGGCCGGTTCATCTGCAGGGTCATGTAACCCGACAGCTCCGCGTTGAACTTCGCCATCAGGTCCAGGCGGGCGCGGTCGCCGTCATCGAGCTCCGCCAGCGCGGAGGGGTCCTGCGGCGGGTAGGTGAGCAGCATGTTGACGTGCACGCCGAGCACGTGCTCGGGGTCCGACCTGCCGAGCTGCAGGGAGATCACCGCGCCGGCGTCCCCGCCCTGCGCGAGGTACCTCCGGTAGCCGAGCCGCTCCATCAGCTCGCTCCAGGCCCGCGCGATCCGGACGGCCTCCCATCCGGGGCGGAGCGGCTGGGAGAACCCGAACCCGGGGATGGACGGGGCCACCACGTGGAACGCGACCGCGGGGTCCAGCCCGTGCGCGCGCGGGTCGGTCAGCGGACCGATGACGTCGGCGAATTCCACGAACGATCCGGGCCAGCCGTGCGTCAGCAGCAGCGGGATCGCGTCCGGCTCCGGGGAGCGCCGGTGCACGAAATGGATCTGCGCCCCGTCGATTTCCGTGATGAACTGCGGGAGGTCGTTCAGCTTCGCCTCCGCCCGTCTCCAGTCATAGTCGTCGTGCCAATAGCGCACGAGTTCCCGGAGATAGCCGACGGGGACCCCGCGCTCCCAGCCCGCCGCGTACCCGTCCGGCCAGCGGGTCCGCGCGAGTCGCTGCTTGAGATCGTCAATGGCTCCCGATGGGATCTCGATGCGGAACGGCCGCATTCCGTCCTCCTTCGCGCGGTCGGGGAACCGGAGCGGAATCCGTTGATCGAAAGGATTCGCCACCGGGCATGTCAACTACTGAATCGTCCGTCCGGGGCGGAGGAAGCGCATCTTTTCGAGTGCGCTTCCAGGGATTCGACTCTCCGAGAAAAGCATTTTTCGATAAATGTCGAGCAATGTGGGAGACAGGTGCGGGGCCCGCCGAACGGCCGCCGGGCCCGGGACGGGGAAGACGGCCCGTTCGAAGAAGACATCGCCGTGACCGCGATGCAGGCTCGTAACCGAAACCGCCGCGATCTGGGGTCGGGTCGTGTGACGCGCCGAGCCGGATGGAGTTGGTTCGATGTTGGTGAGCGTGACCGGCGGGACGGGGTTCCTGGGGGCCCATACGGTGTCCTCGCTGGTGGGGCGGGGACACCGCGTCCGGCTGCTGGCCCGGGACGAGAGACGGGTCGAACCCGCGCTGGGGCCGCTGGGAGTGGACCGCTCCGCCGTCGAGGTGGTGGTCGGCGACGTCACGGACGAGGCCGCCGTCGGGCGCCTGGTGCGCGGGGCCGACGCCGTGCTGCACGCCGCCTCGGTCTACTCGTTCGACAGCAGGCGGCGCGCCTCCATGCGGCGGACCAACGAGCGGGGCACCGAGGTCGTGCTCGGCGCGGCCCGGCGGCTGGGGGCCGATCCGGTCGTCCACGTCTCGACGTTCGGCGTGCTGGAGCCGGACGGCGGGCGGCGCGTCCGCGCGGACGCGCCGGTCGGGCGTCCCCGCGAGTGCTACCTGTCGACCAAGGCGGCGGCCGAGCGGATCGCGCGGCGCCACCGGTCGCGGGGCGCGCCGGTGGTGATCACCTATCCGGCCGCCCTGCTCGGCCCGGACGACCCGAAGCTGGGCGACCAGACCGCTCGCCTGCGCAACGCGTTGCGCGGCCTGATGCCCATCTGGCCCCTCGGCGGATTCCCGGTGGGGGACGTGCGGGACGCGGCGGCGTTCCACGCGGACCTGTTCGACGCCCCCGGGAGGGGAGCGGAACGGCTCCTGGTCCCGGGGCGGCACATGTCCACGAGGGAGTATGTGGCCACCCTGCGCCAGGTCACCGGACGCCGCCTGCCGACCGTGTTCCTCCCGGCCCGCGCGGTGGTCCCGGTCGGGCTGCTCACCGATGCCGTGCAGCGCGTCTGGCCCTGGCACATTCCCGCCGAGTACGGCGCCGTCCATGTCAGCGGCCGTGACCTGCGCGTCGACGTGGGACCGGGGCCGCGCCCGGTGACCGAGACCTTCGGGGACACGGTGCGCTGGTTGCACCGGGCGGGGCTGCTGTCGGCCCGGCAGGCGGGCCGGGCGGCCGAGCCTCCTTCGCGGGCTCTCCAGGAACGACGGGAACAGGGGAAGGTGAGGCGGTGAGCGCGCCGGAGGTCGATTTCGTCCCGGTCCCGGTACCGCGGCCGAACGGCCGGCGGCCTGCCGGGCCGGAACAGGCGCAGGACGGCCGGGGACGGCAGGCCGCCGAGCCGGCGCCGTCGATGCGGGGGCTGCGCGCGCGGAACGACGAGCTGCGCGCGCGGGTGGTCGCCGGACAGGCGGAGGCGACCGAGCGGCAGCACGGGCTGGGCAAGCGAACAGCCCGGGAACGGCTCGAACTGCTCCTGGACGAGGACTCGTTCGTCGAGCTCGAACCGTTCCGGCGGCACCAGGCGCACGGTCTGGGGATGGAGCGGAAGCGCCCGCACACCGACGGCGTCGTGGTGGGCTCGGGCACCGTCCACGGCCGCCGGGTCTTCGTCTACGCCCAGGACTTCACGGTCTTCGGGGGCTCGCTGGGGGAGGCGCACGCCGCCAAGATCCACAAGGTGATGGACCTGGCGCTGGACAACGGGGCGCCGCTGATCGGGCTGAACGACAGCGGCGGCGCGCGCATCCAGGAAGGGGTGATGGCGCTCAACGGCTACGGCGGCATCTTCCACCGCAACGTCCGGGCGTCCGGGGTCATCCCGCAGATCAGCGTCATCCTGGGGCCGTGCGCGGGGGGAGCGGCCTACTCCCCGGCGCTGACCGACTTCACGTTCATGGTGCGTGACACCGCGCAGATGTACCTGACCGGGCCGGAGGTCGTCGAGGCGGTGAGCGGGGTCCGGGTCACCCACGCCGAGCTGGGCGGCGCCGACGTCCACGGCGAGCGCACCGGCGTGGCGTCGTTCGTCCACGACGACGAGGAGACCTGCCTGGAGGAGGTCCGCTACCTGGTCTCCCTGCTGCCGGGCAACAACCTGGAGCCCGCCCCCTCCGCCGGGCGGTGCGGCGCGGTCGGCGACGAGCGGCCGGCGCTGGCCGAGATCGTCCCGGTCGAGCCCAACCGCCCCTACGACATGCGGGCGGTGATCGGCGAGCTGGTGGACGACGCGGAGTTCATGGAGGTCCACGAGCACTGGGCGCGCAACGTGATCTGCGCGCTGGCCCGGATCGACGGCGAGACCGTCGGGGTGGTGGCCAGCCAGCCGATGGTGCTGGCCGGGGTGCTGGACGCCGACGCGGCGCAGAAGGCGGCGCGGTTCGTGCGGTTCTGCGACGCGTTCGGCATCCCGCTGGTGACGCTGGTGGACGTCCCGGGCTTCCTGCCCGGCGTCGACCAGGAGCACTCCGGGGTCATCCGGCACGGCGCGAAGCTGCTGTACGCCTACTGCGAGGCGACCGTGCCGCGCGTCCAGGTCATCCTGCGCAAGGCCTACGGCGGCGCGTACATCGTCATGGACTCCCGGTCCATCGGGTGCGACCTGTCGCTGGCCTGGCCGACCAACGAGATCGCCGTCATGGGGGCCGAGGGGGCGGTGAACGTGCTGTTCCGCAAACAGCTCCTGTCCGCCGCCGACCCGGACGGGCTGCGCGCGGAGCTGGTGGCCGAGTACTCCGAGCAGCTCATGCACCCCTACCACGCCGCCGAGCGGGGCCTGGTCGACGACGTGATCGATCCGGTGCGGACCCGGGCCGCCGTCGCGCGGGCGCTGGAGATGCTGCGGAACAAGCGCAAGAGCCCGCCCCAGCGCAAGCACGGCAACACGCCGCTGTAGGGGCCGGGTCAGGCGCGGCCGGGGCGCGCGGGCGGTCCGTCCGCCGAGCCGACCGCGCCCGCGATCTCGTCCAGCCGGAGCCCGGAGGCCGCCACCGACGCGGTGGCGGCCTCCATCGCGTCCCCGGAGCCGACCATGAGCGCGACGAGCTGCGACTCGAAGCAGGTGGGGGCGTCGTAGGGGGCGACGAGGTAGCCGCCCAGCTCCAGCGTGATCAGGCCGTGGATCGCGCTCCACAGCCGGTGGGCGACCAGTTCGGGGTCCTCGGCGCGGAACCGGCCGGACGCGACGCAGCGGGCCGCGGACTCGACGACGTTGGCCAGCGTGTAGCGGCCGTGGTGGCGGTCCTCCTCCGACAGCGAGAACCCGCCGAGCGTGGCGCTGCCGAACATGACCGAGTACAGATGCGGGTTGGCCAGGGCGTTGCGCCGGTAGGCCCGCCCCAGCAGCGCGGTGTCCGCGACCGGGTCGTCGGTCGCCCGCACGCGCGTGAGGTGGTCCTGCAGGCGCGCGAAGCCCTCACGGACCACCTCGCGGACCAGGTCGCCCAGCGATCCGAAATGGGTGTAGAGGACCATCGTCGAGCTGCCCGCCTCGGCGGCGACCCGGCGCGTGGTCAGGGCCTGCGGTCCCTCGGCCGCGAGCAGCCGGGCGGCGATGTCCACCAACGTGTCGCGGAGATCGGGGTCGAGGCTGCGCGGACTCACATTGACATTGTTGCATAACGCCGATATTTTTTTGGCAAAACACTGTTATTGAAGATCTCCCGGCTTGCGGAGGTGCCGATGACCTCCACCGTCCCGGACTCCGGCCCACGGACGTCGCTCGCCGCCGCCCCGCCGCGACGGTCGCCCGCGGACGGCCCGTTCGACGTCGTCGGCGCACTCCCCGACGCGCTGAACGGCTGCTACGCGCAGGCGGTGTCCCATCCCACCGTCCCGGGCTCCCACGGCGACATGCTCGCGGGCCCGCCCCTGCTGGCCGGGGTGCGGATCGCCGCCGGCGGGGCGCGGTGGCTGAGGGGACGGTTCCCCGTGACGCGCTCCCGTCCCCTGGCGCCGGTCCCGGCTCTGGCCCCCGCGATCTGGCCGAGGCACCCGCGGGACGACGACCCCGACGCGCCCGCCCCCGCCGCCTTCGCCCGCCCGGCGCGGGCGGCGGACGCGCCGGCCTGGCACACCGTCGCCACCTGCCCCGGACTCGACCACGCCGAGCACCTGGTCGTCGGCCCGGACGGCACGGTGCTGAGCGCCGAACCGTTCCCGCTCGACGGGGCGCCGCTGGTGTGCATGGTCGCGGCCACCCGCGACCACCTGGTCATCTTCGACTCGGGCGCCGCGCACTCCCCGGCCGCCGCGCTCATCGGCGCGCGGGCGGGGGAGACGGCGCGCCCCGGCCGCGCGCCGCGGCTCGGCGTCCTCCGGCACGACCACGCGGGCCGCCACGCGCCACGGTGGATCGACGTCCCCCGGCGCACGGTGGTCGAGGTCGTCAACGCCTACGACGACGGCCGCCACATCGTCGTGGACGTCGTCACGCGGGGGCCGTCCCGCGTGACGCGCTGGCGGCTGGACCCCGCGGACGGCCTCCTGGTGGGGGAGCGCGCGGTCGGCGCCGCGACGGCCGCGGCGGTCGATCCACGGGTGAGCGGCCGCCGGCACCGCCACCTGTTCGCCACGCGGAACGAGGGCGGCGCGACCGTCCGCTGCCACGACCTCGCCGGCGGCGGGGAACGGGTCGCCGCGCTGGGACCGGGCTGGCGGGTCGGCGCTCCCGTCTTCGCCCCCGACCCGCGCCGCCCCGACATGGAGGGCGCCGGGTGGATCGTGGCCGTCGCCCGGCACCCCGGCCAGGCCCGGTGGGAGCTGCGCGTGTTCGACGCGCTCGACCCCGCGCGGAGCCCGGCGGCGGTGCGGCTGCCCGCCCCGTTGGACGCAGACCTGTCCCGGACCTGGATACCGGCCCCGGACTCCCCAAACCACGGCGAGGAGCCAGGCGGCGAGCTGACCTTCGACTTCGAGACGTGGTCGCGCCGCGTCTGAACGCGGGCCGTCAGCGCGGCCTGGCCCGGAAGGCCCGGCGGTAGGCGCCCGGCGTGGTGCCCAGGGCGTTGCGGAAGCGCCTGCGGAGATTGGTGGCCGAGGAGAGCCCGACGCGGTGGGCGACGGCCTCCAGGGGAAGGTCGGAGGACTCCAGCAACTCCTGGGCGGCGGCGATCCGCTGGGCGAGGAGCCACTGCCCCGGGCTCGTGCCGAGCTGGTCGGCGAACCGCCGGGCGAGGGTGCGCGCTGAGACGCCCGCGTGCGCGGCCATGCTCTCGACGGTCACCGCTTCGCCGAGTCTCCCGGCGACCCATTCCAGCAGCGGCGCGAGCGAGCCGTCGTCGATCCGCGCGGGATGCGGCGGCGCCGAGTACTGCAACTGCCCGCCCTCGCGATGGGGCGGCATGACCATGGTCCGCGCGACATGGGCGGCGTACCGGGCGCCCTGGTCGCTGCGGACCAGGTGCATGCACAGGTCGAAACCGGCTCCCGCGCCGGCGCTGGTGGCCACGTCACCGTGGTCGACGTACAGCACGTTCGGGTCGACCTGGACGCGCGGGAAGCGCTCGGCGAACTCGTCCACCAGCGCCCAGTGGGTGGTCGCCCGCCGTCCCTCCAGCAGCCCGGCGTGCGCCACCGCGAAGGCACCGGAGCAGATGCTGACCACCCGCGTTCCCCGGGAGTGCGCGCGGCGCAGCGCCCGGACGACCTCGGGCGAGGGCGGCTCCCCGACGGGCAGCCAGCCCGGGATGACCACGGTGTCGGCCCCGTCGAGCGCGTCCAGCCCGTCGGTCACGAGCATGTCGTACCCGGCGAGCGTCGCGACCGGACCGGGGTGCTCGGCGCACACGCCGAAGGCGTACCGGGTCGGGAGCCCCGGCCGCTCGACCCCGAACACCTGGGCCGCGCAGGCGAGCTCGAAACTCGACTGGGGCGGGCGGATGAGCGCCATCACCCGATGCATGGCAGAAAAGTACCGCATGTTGACTTTCCTGACACTCGGGTGAGGCGGCGGTCGGCCGCCAAGCTGGCCCCATGACGACAGAGCAGAAGAACACGCCTGCCTGTGAGTGGTCCACCGTCGAGGACGCCCCGGTCCAGGAACTGTTCCCCGGCATCCGCGCGCGGCCGCTGTGGAGCGGGGCCGGCGGCGCGAAGGCCTACGTGCTGGAGATGGACGCGAACACGTGCTGGGAGGGGGTCGACGTCCACGAACCGGGCCCCGAGGAGGTCTTCGTGGTCTCGGGTGTCTTCAACGACGGCGACCGCGACCACCCGGCCGGTTCGTTCATCCACGCCCCCGCGGGTTCCTCGCATGTCCCGCAGACGAGGACGGGCTGCACGCTGTTCCTCTTCTACCCCGAAGGCTAGATGTCCAGGGCCGTCAGGCCCGTCGGCCTGACGGCCCCGCCCGGTCGGCCCGGTCCCCGAGGAGGGCCGGAACGGGGACCACCGCGTCAGGACCGCGCCAGGACGCGGAGCGCTTCCTCGGCGGGGGAGCCCTCCTCTGCGGTGTGCACGACCAGGGCGAGGTCGGGGTGACCGGGCAGCCGGAGCGTCTCGTAGGTCAATTCGAGCTCGCCGACCAGCGGATGCCGGTATCGGTAGCTGCCGTGCTCCGGGGCCTTGATGTCGTGCTCGGCCCAGATCTGGCGGAACTCGGGACTGGCGGCCGACAGCTCCTCGATCAGGGACCGGGCGGCGGGCGCAGGCGGGCGCGCCATGTCCAGCCGGAGGAAGGCCACCACGTCGCGGGCCCGCGCCCACCAGTCGACGTACAGGTCGCGCATGCCGTGGTCGAGGAAGACCAGCCTGGCCATGTTGCGCTCCGCGGCGGAAAGCTCGCCGAAATCGGCGATGAACGCCGCGGCCAGCCGGTTCCACGCCCGCACGTCGGTCGTGCGGTCGACCACGTAGGCGGGGGCCCCGTCGATCGCGGCGAGCAGGCTGTGGACGCCCCGGCGCAGCGGCGGGCTGTCCACCGGTTCCTCGGCCATGGCCGGAGCGGGCCGGGCCAGCCGGTGCAGGTGTTCCCGTTCCGCCGGATCCAGGCGCAACACCCTGGCCACCGCGTCCAGGACCTCCGCCGAGAACCGCAGGCTGCGTCCCTGCTCCAGCCGTACATAGTGGTCGACGCTGATCCCGGCCAGTTGTGCCAGCTCCTCGCGACGCAGTCCGGGAACCCGGCGCTGCCGCCCGTGGAAGGGCAGGCCGAACTCCTCGGGGCGGAGCCGCGCGCGGCGCGATCGGAGGAACTCGCCCAGCTCGACACGTCGATCGAAGGTCACGTGCCCATTATTTCCGGCTTCAGCCGGTGCGTTCTCGGCGGTCCGGTGACTCCATGGCGGGGCCGAGCAGGTGGTCGATCGCCTCCTGCCGTGGCATGTCGGCGCCCCGGTGATAGGCCCTGGCATAGCCGGTGCCCCCGAGCCGGTCCGCGAGGGTGGCCGCGAACGCGCCCAACTCCAGGTCGCCGTGGTCGAAGGCGCCGCGGATGACCTCGCTCATGCCGAGCGCGGTGGCCGCGCCCTCCGGATCGCCCTCCAGCGACCGCAGCCGGGCCAGGAGCTGGGCGGCCAGCGGGAGGTCCATGTTCGCCTGTGCCGCCCGGACGGCGCCGGGCAGCGTCCGGCGCGCCCGTGCGGCGTCACCGGCGGTGAGGAGGTTCGCGGTCCTGGCGGGCAGCAGCAGGCTCCGGCTCGTCTCGGCGGGCAGCTCCAGCACGCGGGCGACCCTCTCCAGCCGGTCGAGTTCCCGGTCGGCCCGGTCGATCTCGCCGCGGCGGCGGTACAGCTCCGCCGCGCAGGCGTGGACCTGGATCTCCAGCATGGGCTGGCCGCGGTCCCAGGCCGCCCGTTCCGCGGTTTCGAGGTCCCGCCAGGCTCCCTTCGGATCGCCGGCGCGCATGCGCTCCGTGGCGAGCCCGAGCCGGGAGGAGATCTCCTCCTGCCAGGCGAGGCCGGTGCTGATCGAGATGCTGCGCTCGTAGTCGGCGACCGCCTCGTCGTGCCGCCCCTCGACGGCGTGGATCTGCGCCGTGCCGTTCAGCACCATCGCGGTCCAGTACCGGTCGCCCGCCTCCTCGAACGCCCGCAACGCCCTCGCCGCCGCGGCCGCGCCGTCCGCCCAGTCCCCGCGGACACGGCTGCGCAGCGCCTCGACCAGGTGGGTGTGGGCGATGGCCCACCCGTCCGAGCCGTCCCGAACGCGGGCGATCTCCCGGTCCACCAGGTCGTCCAGCCCGGCCATGAAGGCCGCCGTGAGCGTCATGGTCAGCAGCATCGGATAGCGCGGCAGCGCGCCCGTCCGCGCGCAGTCCTCGACCGCCGCCCGCATCCGTTCGGCGTCTCCTCCACCGGCCAGCAGGTGGATCGTGGTGAACGCGGCCCTGGCCGCCGGGGGCAGCGCGTCGCCGTACTCCAGCACCCTCGTCACGTAGGCGTCGGCCCGGCCGTCATAACGCAGCGTGTCCCAGTACCAGTACAGCGGGCCGAGGATGCGGGCCGCCGCCTCGGCGTCACCGTCGTCGATGGCGGCCTGGAGGGCGTGCACGAGGTTGTCGTACTCGAACCCGAACAGCCGCAGCGATTCCATCTGCCGGTGCGAGCGCAGCAGCGGCTCGTGCCGCTCGGCCAGGTCGGCGTAGTGGCGCGTGAGCCTTCGCCGTACGGCATCGCGTTCCTCGGCGGAGCGGAGTTCGTCGGCCGCGTAGGCCCGGATGGTCTCCAGCATCCGGTAGCCGTCACCGGACCGCTCCACGATGGACTTGTCGACCAACGAGTCCAGCAGGTAGGCGACGTCTCCCACGGAGTCGTCCGAGCACACCGCCTCGATCGGGCCGAGACCGGCCCTGGCCGGGAACACCGACATCCGGCGGGCGAGCGTCCGTTCCTGGTCGGTGAGGAGGTCCCAGCTCCAGTCGATGACCGCCCGCAGCGTCCGCTGCCTCGGCCGGGCCGTCCTGTTGCCGGTGCCGAGCAGCCGGAAGCGGTCGTCCAGCCGCCGGGAGAGCTCGTCGGCGTTCATCGTGCGCAGCCGCGCCGCGGCCAGCTCCAGCGCGAGCGGCAGGCCGTCCAGGCGGCGCACGACGTCCACCACCGGGCCCACCGTCGACTCGTCCAGCGCGAAGCCGGGCCGTACGGCGGCCGCCCGATCGAGGAACAGCCGTACCGCGGTCGCCTCCGCGGCGCGGGCGGGGTCCGCGTGCGCCGGGGGCAGGGCGAGCGGGGCCAGCCGGCACAGCGCTTCGCCCATGACCTCCAGCGGTTCCCTGCTGGTGGCCAGGATGGTCAGGTTCGGCAGGCGTTCGAGGAGCCGCCGGGCGAACCCGGCCACCGCTTCGGAGATCTGTTCGCAGTTGTCCAGCAGGAGCACGCCCTCGTCACCGGCGAGCAGCGCGACCGACCGGTCGAGCGGCTCCCCCGGCGGCGGGGCCTCCGCCGCGGCGATCGTGCCCAGCACCGCGCCGGGCAACCCGTCCGGCGCGTCCACCCCGGCCAGGGGGACGAGCCAGACGCGGCCGCGCCGGTGGGCCCGATGGCGGCTCACCGCCTCCACGGCCAGGCGGGTCTTGCCCACCCCTCCGGGACCCACGACGGTGACCAGCCGCGAGCTCTCCAGCAGCCCGGCGAGCAGTTTCAGCTCCTCCCGCCGACCGACGAAGCCGGTCAGCGGGGTCGGCAGCCGCCCCGGTGCCGCCCGGGACCGCTCCGACAGCCCGGGTTCACCGCGCACCACCGCCAGGTGCGCCTTCCTCAGCTCCTCGGAGGGGTCGACGCCCAGCTCCTCGGCGAGCGTCCGGCGCACCCTCTCGAACAGGGCCAGCGCCTCGAACTGGCGGCCGGACGCGTGCAGCGCCCGCATGCCCAGCACGGCCAGCCGTTCGCGCAGCGGATGCGCCGCGGTCGCCGCCTGCAGATCCGCCAGGATCTCGCCATGGCCGCCCAGCAGCAGCTTCGCCTCGAACCAGTCCTCGGTGGCCGTGACGCGCAGCTCCTCCAGCCGGGCGGCGACCGCGCCGGCGAACGGAACGTCGAGCACGTCGGCCAGCGCGTCGCCCCGCCACAGCGCCAGCGCGTCACCCAGCAGCGCCGCCGCCCGCGGCCCGGAATCGGCGGCCAGCTCGCCGCGGCCCCGCTCGGCCAGCTTCTCGAAGCGGTGGGCGTCGACGTCCTCGGCGCGTACGCGCAGACGGTATCCACCGGACGCCAGCTCGACCGCCTCGACCTCGCCCAGCGCCCGCCGCAGCCGGTACACCAGCGCGTGCAGCGCCCTGCCGCTCTCCCGCGGAGGGTGATCGCCCCACAGCCCGTCGACGAGCGACTCGACCGGCACCACCTCGCCGGCGGCCAGCGCCAGCCTGGCCAGCAGAGCACGAACCCTGGCCCCGCCGACGTCGACCGGCGCTCCGTCGTCCCCGTAGGCCCGGACCGGCCCCAGCACCTGAATCCGCATGCTCACAAGGCTAGGAGGACCCGCTCACAGGGACCGCGCGGCCTGTCGTAGCGCTGTGAGAGCGCTGTCATCGCCGGTCGGCATCGTCGAGAACGTCAACGACGGCTCACCGAAAGGCACGACATGACGGGCAAGGGACACGAGGAGACGCAGCGGGCGCTGGAGTGGGCGGTGGCCGAGTTCGACATCCCCGGCGTCGTCGCCGAGGTCAAGGACGCGGACGGCACCTGGTTCGGCACCGCCGGGGTGGCCGACCTCGCGACCGGGGCCCGGCGCGGGCCGGGGGAGCTCCTGCCCATCGGCAGCGGCGGCAAGGCCTTCACCGCCGCCACGATCCTCACCCTGGAGGCCGAGGGCCGGCTGGACATCGAGGACCCGGTGCACAAGTGGCTGCCCGGTGCCCTGGCCACCAACGGCTACGACGGCGACAAGATCACCATCAGGCATCTGCTCGGCAACACCGGCGGCCTGTTCGCCACGGGCCTCGCGCCGGAGCTGGTGTCGGGCTACGCCAGCCGGTCCCGGTTCGCCGAGCACCGCTTCGACGTCTGGACCCTCGATGACCTGCTGAGGCTGGCGGTGTCCCAGCCGCCGGTCGGCGAGCCCGGCGAGCGCTTCGTCTACGCCAACGGCGGCTACTACTTCGCCCGCGCGATCATCGAGAAGGTCACCGGCAACAGCTACGCCGACGAGGTCGAACGCGCCGTCATCCGGCCGCTCGGCCTGACCTCGACCTACGCGCGCCCCGACACGGAGACGGGGTACCGCGGTCCGCACCCGCGCGCGTACTCGACCCAGTTCTACAAGGACAGCGTCGACCCGGCGGACGTCACCTCGGACAACTGGGAGTCGATGATGGAGGAACCCGGACTCGAACCCCTCGACGTCACCGAGTTCAACACCTCCTGGGAGACCGGCAACCTCATCTCGACCACCGGCGACATGATCCGGTTCATCGACGCCATGGTCGGCGGCGGCCTGCTGCCACCCGCGCAGCACCGCAAGATGTGGACCACGGTCTCCACCGAGGGCGCCAACTGGCTGCCGCACACCCGCTACGGCCTCGGCATGTTCGAGCTCGACAGGGCGGTGACGGGCGGGCGCATCGTGCGCGGCGTGGGCGGCAGCTACTGGGGACACATGTTCTGCGCGCTGGGCACCCCCGACGGCGAGCGCACCGTCGCCTTCCACACCAACAAGGAGGCGACGGGCTGGGACCTCCTCTTCAAGATCGTTGAGCTGGAGTTCGGCATCACGATCGACGCGTAGGCGCGGGGGCCGGGGCGGCAGGGCACCACGCCCACCCGCCGCCCCGCGGGTCGAAGGCCGGGGACGCCCGGGGGAGCGGGGCCTCTCGGGCGTCCCCATGCGGAAGGCGGTTCTCAGCGGGGGCCCGGGAAGCCGGGCGGCATGACCATCGGTCCGCCGCGCGGCGGACCGCCGGCGACCTCCACGGCCGAGCCGGTCATGTAGCCGAACTCGTCGGTGGACAGCGCGAGCACGGCACGGGCGATCTCCCAGGGCTCGGCCATGCGTTTGAGCGCGTTGACGTTGAGCGGGCCCCAGGCCCGCTTGAACTCCTCCCACATCGCGTCGGACAGGCCGCCGGGGCGGACGAACGGGGTGTCGGTGGTGCCGGGCACGATCGCGTTCACCCGGATCCCCCGGTCGCCGTAGTCGAGGGCGGCGACCTCCACGATCCCCATGATCGCCCGTTTGCCGGCGGTGTAGGCGGCGCCGCCCGGCCGGGTCGACCAGGACGCGGTGCAGATGATGACGCCCCCCGCCCTGAGCATGTGCGGCACCTCGTACTTGATCGACAGGTAGACGCCGCGGTCGTTGGTGAGGTGGACGTTCTCCCAGTCCCGATGGTCCAGTTCGTGGATCGGCCGGGCGGGCAGGCCGATCCCGGCGTTGTTGAAGGCGATGTCGATGCGGCCGCCTCCGGCGCGGGCGGTCTCGTCCACGAAACGCCGGAGCCGGCGGGGGTCGCGGACATCGGCCTGGATGTAGGTGGCCTGCCCGCCTTCCTTCCTGATCCGCTCCTGGACCGCCTGCCCCAGCCCGGCGCGCCGCCCGCAGAAGAACACCCGCGCGCCCTCCGCGGCGAACGCGCGGGCCGTGGCCTCGCCGATGCCGGAGGTGCCACCCGTGATCAGCACGGTCTTTCCCTGGAAGCGGCGCCCCGGCGGGTCGGGCCGGGGCGCCGGGGCAGCGAACGCCGGTGCCGTGCCGGCCAGTCCCACGGCCCCCGCGGCCGCTCCTCCGAAAGCCGCCAGCATCGCCCGCCGGTTCGGCGGTCGCGGAGCGCCGCCCGCGTCATCGATCTCCTGCTGCATGTCCATGCGGCCAGCGTCGCGGCGGCACGCACACGTGATCTTCCTCCCTCCGGCCGCTCCCACGGCCACAAGGAGGAAGGGCGGGGAGCGGCACATGGCCCACTGGCCGGTTCGCAGCACCCGTCCACCTGGGCCTACGATCGGTCGGCATGGCGTTGCAACTCGTTCAGGTGAACTTCAAGGCTCGGGATGACGTCGCCCTCGGCCGGTTCTGGGCGGACGCGCTCGGCTGGGGCGTCTCCAGCGAGGGACCCGGTGTGACCAACGTCGAACCCGTGGGCTTCGACTGGCCGGACCCCACCGCCGTCTGCGTGGACGTCGTCACCGTCCCGGACCCCGAAACGGTGAGGTACCGCACGCACCTCGAACTCGCCACCACCTCGGAGGCCCACCAGGCGGAGCTGGTCGCGCGCCTGAAGGATCTCGGTGCGACGCCCGTCGACGTGGGACAGGGCGACGTTCCGTGGACGGTTCTGGTCGACCCGGAGGGCAACGTGTTCCGCGTGCTGGAGCCCCGGCCGATCTACCAGGACACCGGGCCGATCGCCGCGGTGGTGGTCGACTGCGCCGACCCGCGGGCCATGGTCCGGTTCTGGGGCGAGGCGATCGACTGGACCGTGCACGAGGTGACCGACGATCACGCGCGGCTGCGCTCCGCCAAGGGCGTCGGGCCGTACCTGGAGTTCCGCCGCGCGTCCGGCGAGAACACCGTGTGGCACCGCGTCCATCTCGACGTGCTGCCGTACCCCGGTGACGACCAGGCGGCGGAGGTGGCCCGGCTGCGCGCCCTCGGCGCCACCGACGCCGACGTCGGCCAGGGCGACGTCCCGTGGAAGTGCCTCGCCGACCCCGAGGGCAACGAGTTCTGCGTCCTCGGACGGGGCTGACACAGGGGCGCTTCGTTCCGGCCGGAAAACCGGTTGAGGACTCCTTCCGCGTCCTCGTAGGTTGCCTGTGGCCCATCGCCGTGAGGACAGAGGACAGAACCGCGTGACCCCGCCTGCTCTCCAGACCTGACACCTTCTTCCGCTCACCTGTAGCCGACCCACCCGTCGGCTCCGCCGGGCTGCCCTCGCGCGCCCGGTCATACAGCGTTTGAGGCCGCGCGCAATCGGCCTCGTGTCAGGTCTAGAGAGCTCATGTCTTCACAACCTCATACCGTGCTGCCCTGGACCGTCCGCCGGACCAGGCTGCCCCTGCTGTCGCTGCGGTGCGCGGACTGCGGGTCGGGGTCGGCCACCACCGGCGAGGGCAGGTTCCGCGTCAACGCCAACGGCAAGCTGCTGCACGTGTGGCTGCTGGTCCGCTGCACCTCCTGCAACCGGACGAGCAAGCTCGCCGTGCACGAGCGAGCGCCGGTCGGTTCCCTGGATCCGGCCGAACTCGACGGCTACCACGCCAACGATCCGGCACTGGTGGCGTCCAGGCTGCTGGATCCGCTGCTCGCCCGGCGCAACCGCTTCACCCTGGACTGGACGGGGGCCTGGCTGCTGGACACCCCGGCGGCCCGGCTCGACGAGGCGTGGCCGGTCCGGGTGGAGGTCACCTTCGAGGATCCGGTGCCGGTGCGTCCGGAACGGCTCGTCGCGCGGGGGCTCGGCCTCAGCAGGAACGAGGTGCGGCGCCGGATCAAGTGCGACGTTCCGCTGCGCCGTACCACGGGCGCCGGGTTCACCTTCGTCGTGATGCCCGAGGACTAACGGGGCGCGTTCCCGCGGGCATCCGCGCGGAACACACCTCGTCCGGGGACGGCTCCGGCGGCATGGAGCCGCCCCCGGGCAACCACGGTGTGCGAAGCGGGCCGCGATGGTCCCGCCCGCTGTGACTCACGCCACATCCCGTTCCTGTCAGCAATCGGGGCGCTGCTCCGCTCAGTTCACCGGAAGCAAGCGAACCGACAGGAGCACCCCATGAAGCACCGCATCCTCGTCCTCGGCGCCGGCTACGCCGGGGCCTTCGCGGCCGGGAACCTGGCCCGCCGGTTGTCCCCGGCGGACACCGAGATCACCGTGGTCAACGCCGAGCCGGACTTCGTCCAGCGGCTGCGGCTGCACCAGTTCGCGGCCGGCCAGGAGATCGAGACCCCGAAGCTCGCCGACGTCTTCGCGGGCACGGGGGTACGGCTGCGCCTGGCCCGTGTCACCGCCGTCGACCCCGAACGCCGGGCCGTCGCCGTGGCCGACGCCGACGGCGGCGGCGAGCTCGGCTACGACACGCTCGTCTACGCGCTCGGCAGCCACGCGGACGACCATGGCGTCCCCGGCGTGGCCGAGCACGCCTTCAACGTCGCCGGCCGGGTCTCGGCGCGGCGCCTGCGCGAGCACCTGGACGGCCTGGAGAAGCGAGGCGGGGGCGGGAGGGTGCTGGTCGTCGGCGACGGGCTGACCGGCATCGAGACCGCCACCGAGTTCGCCGAGTCCCGGCCCGGCCTCTCGGTGACGCTCATCGCCCGCGGCGAGCTGGGCGCCCGGCTCTCCGCCGGAGCCCGTAGCCACCTGCGTCAGGCCTGCGCCCGGCTGGGCATCACCGTCGTGGAGCACACCCGCGTCGAAGCCGTCGAAGCGACGCGGGTGCTGTGCGACGACGGCACCGTCCTGGCGTCCGACGCGACCGTGTGGACGGCCGGGTTCGAGGTGAGCCCCATCGCCGCCGCCGGCGGGCTGGAGGTCACCGGGAGCGGCCAGATCATCGTCGACCGCACCATGCGGTCGGTCTCGCACCCCGACGTCTACGCCGTCGGCGACAGCGCCCACGCCATCGGTGACAACGGCCTGCCGCTGCCGATGTCCTGCGCCTCGGCCGACTACACCGGCCGGCAGGCCACGAACGCGATCGTGGGGCACCTGACCGGCCGCACGATCACGAAGATCAAGCTGTCCTACCCGGGCAACCACATCAGCCTCGGGCGGCGGGACGGGATCCTGCAGCTGGTCGACGGTGAGGCGCAGGCGAAGCCGAGGTACGTGGTCGGCCGGAAGGCCGCGCGGGTCAAGGCGGGCATCCTCTGGGGCTCGCTGTGGGCCACCTCGCACCCGACCTTCGGCCTCCCCAGGCGCAGGCACCGCCTGGCCACGGTGCCGGATGTGTCCGTCGAGAAGGCGTTCGCGTAGCCGTCTAGGGTGATCCGCGTGGACAGCACCGCCACCGATCGCTTCGACACCGGTCGGTTCGAGGCCAGCCGGAACCGGCTGGCCTCGCTGGCGTACCGGCTGCTGGGCTCCGCCGCCGACGCCGAGGACGCCGTGCAGGAGGCGTTCCTGCACTGGCAGGCCGCCGACCGGCAGCGGATCAGGGTGCCGGAGGCATGGCTGACCAAGGTCGTCACCAACCTGTGCCTCGACCGGCTCCGCTCGGCACAGGCCCGCCGCGAGCGCGCCTTCGGCGCCTGGCTGCCCGAACCGCTCCTGGACGGCGACCCGATGCTCGGCCCGGCCGACACGTTCGAGCAGCGCGAATCGGTCTCCCTGGCCGTCCTGACGCTGATGGAACGCCTGTCGTCCCTCGAACGGGCCGTCTACGTGCTGCGCGAGGCGTTCTCCTACAGCCACACCGAGATCGCCGAGATCCTCGACATCACCGAGTCCGCGAGCCAGCAGCACCTGCACCGGGCCCGGCGCCGCATCACCGCCGCGCGCCGCCGCGGCGGCGAGGTCGACCCCGCGTCCGCCCGCAGGATCGTCGAGGAGTTCCTCGCCGCCGCCTCCTCGGGCCGCACCGAACGGCTGGTGGCGCTGCTCACCGACGACGCGATCGCGATCTCCGACGGCGCCGGCCTGACCGGGAGGCTGCTGCAGTTCGACACCCCGCAGCGCATCGCCGCCGTCGCGCGGGCCGGTTTCAAACCCACGCCCGCGAAACGGCGACTCATCGGCGGCACGCCCGCCATCCACTACGCGCTTGTCAACGGCGCCCCGGCCATCCTCGTCGTGCTCGGCGACCGGGTCGTCGGCGCCGTGGCGTTCGACATCACCAACGGCAGGGTCGCGGCCGTGCGCGGCATGGCCGCCCCCACCCGCCTGGCCCGCCTCGCCGAAGCCTGGCGACAGCACGAACCGGACACGCCGATCCTCCCCGAGTGGTGACCCGGCGCCGAGCGCGCCGGCAGGGACGCCCTGGCCGCGTTCGCGGATGCCTACCGCGACTACGCCCGGGAGCACCCCGGCCGGTACGCCGCCACCCGGCTCCGGCTCGCCCCCGAGACGGCGTCCGGCACGCGCAGATGGCGCGGGCGATCCTGTGCGGCCACACCGACGTGGAGGCCACCGCCGAGGCGCAGCCGTCCGGCGTGCGGCTGGTCTTCCGCACCCGGGCCACCACCATCGAAATTGACACGCTGGCCACCAAACGGGTCTACCGGGGTACCCGGCCCGCCGTCAGCCGAGCAGTGCCCGGTCGATGTCGGGGAGCCAGCCGCCGGGCGGGACGGCCGGATGCGGGAGCACGCGCAACAGCCGCGCCAGGCGCGGGTCGCGGTCATGGCGTCGCCAGGCGACCGACCACAGCAGCAGCGGCGTGGGATCGACCAGCGGGATCCGGCGGATCCGCAGGTCGTGCGGCAGATCCATTCCGGCCTCCCCGATCGCGACGGCATGGGTCTCGGCGCGCATCTGGTCCTCGTAGTGGCGCACGCCGATCGCCGGGTCGGTCCAGCGCAGCGGGACGCCGAACTCGGCGCACAGGCGGGTCAGGTACCCGCGCCACTCGTGCGCCCCGGCCGGGTCGGGCATCGCGATGCCCCCGTCGCGCAGGTCGGCCAGGCGCAGTGCGTCGCGTCCGGCGAACCGGTGGCCCCCCAGCACGAAGGCGTGCAGTTCCTCGGCGTGCACCGGCCGGTGCGCGAGTTCGGCGGGCCAGCGGCGGCCGATGTCGTGGACGCGCCCGAACGCCGCGTCCAGCTCCCGGCTCTCCACGCTCGCCAGCGCCATCGGGAAGCCCTGCCGCATGCTCGGCTCGACGCTCAGGCCGGGCTCGGCCCGCACCGCCGCGCGCAGGATCCGCAGGGGCGAGAAGCGTTCGGCGTTGACGTCCACGCGCAGCGGCCCGAGCGGCTCGCGGACGGCGGCGACCGCCGTGTCGTAGGCGGCGAGCGCGTCCTTGGCGGGACCGAGGAACCGGTGCCCGGCGTCGGTCAGCTCGACCCGGCGGGTGGTGCGCTCGAACAGGGCGACGCCCAGCGCGTCCTCCAGCCGCCGGATCCGTTTCGAGAACGCCTGCTGCGTCAGGAACAGCCGTGCGGCGGCCCGGCCGAAGTGCAGCTCCTCGGCGGCCACGACGAAGGCGCGCATCCCTGACAGGTCCGGTTCCACGCGCACAGGGTCGACTATCAACCGGGGGTTGTCAAAGCGGCCGAGGAAGTTGTTGGACACCCCTGTGACCTGCGGGTTTGCTGTGGTCATGACGTTCTCATCGCACCCCTCGCACGCCCGCGTCGCCGAAGCCCCCGTCCCCGCGCCGTTCGAGCCGGTCTTCCAGCGGCTGCTGCGCCAGCGGATCATCGTTCTCGGCCAGCAGGTCGACGACGAGATCGCCAACCGGATCTGCGCCGAGATCCTGCTGCTGTCGGCCGAGGACCGGAACCGCGACATCCACCTGTACATCAACTCGCCGGGCGGCTCGGTCACGGCGGGCATGGCGATCTACGACGTGATGCAGTTCGTGCCCAACGACATCGCCACCCTGTCGATGGGGTTCAGCGCCTCGATGGGTCAGTTCCTCCTGTGCGCGGGCACGCCCGGCAAGCGGTACGCGCTGCCGCACTCCAGCATCCTGATGCACCAGCCGTCCGGTGGCATCGGCGGCACCGCCTCCGACATCCGCATCCAGGCCGAGCACATGCGCTCCACCAAGAGACTGATGTTCGAGCGGATCTCCTTCCACACCGGCCAGCCCGTCGAGCGCATCGAGGCCGACGCCGACCGGGACCGGTACTACACCGCCGAGGAGGCCCGCGAGTACGGATTCGTCGACCACGTGGTGCGCTCGGCCGAAGAGATCCTGCCCCGCTGACCGCCGTCCGCGAGCACCGGGCCTTTCCAGGATCCGGACGCGGTTCGCAGACTCACGCAGCCAAGGCCACATCCAGTGGCTCGTGGAACACAGGCTTCTCTCCCGAGGTGGGGCCGCCGTCGCGTTCGGGTTCGGAACGGACCGGGGCGGCGGCGCGACCATGGTCACCGTGACGTGCGACGAGGTCCGCCAGAGCGGCGAGGCCAAGGGGTGGCCGTCGATCGCGCCGCAGACCCGGGTCTCGGTCAGCAGGGCAGATCCGGCCGCCGGTCCGTTCGCGCGGCCGTGGGCCACCACGCGGTTGAGCGCGATCACCGGTGATGCGGATGAGGACCCGCGTGTGGCCGCGACGGCCTCGGGCGTCGCGGCCACACGCGGATCACCGATGCGGTCAGTCGTCCCGCCCGGCGAACGGCCGGAGCCCAAGGCGTCCGAGCCGGACCATCGGGTGGGCCCGCGCCGTGGCCTACCGAGGGGCGTAGCGGGCGAGGATGAGCTGGCCGGATCCCAGCGGGCGGGTCTCCAGGAGGTGGAGCGCGACGGAGGGGCCGCCGTCGAGGACGCGAACGCCATCGCCGAGCAGGGCGGGGCCGATCATCAGGTGGAGTTCGTCGACCAGGCCCGCGCGGAGCAGGTCGTTCCACAGGGTCCGGCTGCCGAACACCAGGATGTCGCGGCCCGGCCCGCGCTTGAGCTCGGCGACGCGGTCACGGGCCGCGGACCGCTTGACGATCTCGGTGTTGGTCCAGGGCGCCGTCTGGCCGGGGGTGAGGCTGTCGGAGACGACCACCTTGTCGATGGCGTCGTTGAGGCGTGAGATCTCCCGTTCGACGGGCGGTGCCCCAGGGGTGTCGGCGACGGGCGGCCAGTAGGCCTTGAACCCCTCGAACGAGGTCCGGCCGAGCAGCAGGGTGTCGGCGGCGCGGAGCCGCTCGGCGTTGTACTCGTCGAAGCCCTGGTGGAACGGGAGGGCCATGACGTCGCCGCCGGGCCCCGAGTGATACCCGTCCAGCGAGATGATGTTGGTGACGATGAGCCTGCGCATCCTTGTCTCCCTTCGGAAGCCTTCACCCGGGTAGAGACAGCGCGCCCGCCGGATTCATCGCTCCGGCGGAAACTCCTCCGGCAGACCGGAGCGGGCGAGGACGGCGGGGTCGATGAAACCGCTGATCTCGCTGATCGACCCGTCGCGGACGCCCAGGGCGTTGATCGCGGAGAGCCGGAGGCGGCCGTCCCGCTCCTGGTAGCAGGCGAATCCCAGCTGCCCGTTGACCTGGATCGGCACCAGCCGCCACGCGGTGGCGAAGACCCGCTCGGCGAAGAAGCGGCGCACGGCCGCCACGCCGTCGAACCAGGCGGGAAGTGGCGGCATCGTGAACCGCGCGTCGTCGGCCAGCAGGGACACCAGGGCGTCCACGTCGGCCCGTTCCCAGGCGGAGACGAACGCCTCGACCAACGCGCGGCGGCCGTCCTCGCCCAGGGCGTCGAGCTCGGCCCGCTGGGTGGTCGCGGGCATCCGCTCCTCGACGGCCTTCCGCGCCCGTTGCAGCGCCGAGTTCACCGACGCCGCCGTGGTGTCGAGGATCCCCGCCGTCTCCGCGGCCGAATAGCCGAGCACCTCGCGCAGGATCAGCACGGCGCGCTGCGTTCCGGGAAGGTGCTGGAGGGCGGCGACGAAGGCGAGCTCGACCCCTTCGCGCCGCAGGTAGCGTTCGGCCGGGTCGTGGTCCGGCCAGGGCTCCAGCCAGATCGGCCCGGCGACCGGCTCGCCGAGGTCGGACGGATCGGTCAGCGGCGGCCCGTGGTCGGTCGACAGGATGCGCGGCCCGCGCCCGGAGGCCGACCGGATGCAGACGTTGGTGCTGATCCGGTAGAGCCAGGTGCGCAGCGAACTGCGCCCTTCGAAGCCCCGCAGGCCCTTCCAGGCGTTCAGGAGTGTCTCCTGCAGGGCGTCCTCGGCGTCCTCCAGCGATCCGAGCATGCGGTAGCAGTGCGCGAACAGCTCCCTGCGATGCGCCGCGACGAGCTCGTCGAAGGCCGCGGCGTCGCCCTGCCCGGCGCGTGCCAGGAGGGCATCGGCCTGCGCGGTCGGCTCGTGCGGCATGTCCACCTCACCGAGCGTAGATCAGCGAGCGGCCACGCCTGGCCGATCCCGCGCATGTGGTCCCGCCGCACCGGGACCACCTTCTCCCGGACCGGCCGCACGGCCGCGCGGGTCGGTGGCCGCGAGCCGGCGCGACGGATCGAGGCGCAGTTCCAGGACCCGGTCATCGCGCAGCGCGAAACGCCACGGCTGGGTGTTGAGCACCGGCGGCGGTGACCAGCCGTCGCCAGGGACCTTGGTCCCGAGCCGGAGGCCGTTCGTCCCTTGGAGATGAGCTCCGGCGGGCATCGCCACCGAACATCCACCTACGCGACCCGAACCCCTCACCCACGGCCGCCGACATCCGCGAACACCCCGGACGGGTCGCCGCACACGCCTGGACCCGGTCGGGGTCGGTCCGGTCAAGGAAAAACAACCCACGGGCTGTTCGCTTTGCCTGGTGATGTACCTGCTTTCGCCCCGTCGGGCCGTCGGCTGAAGGTCCCTTGTAGAGAGGACCCGGCTCCCTGGGACGGGCTTGACGGAGGGGACGAGGGTGAGATCGGCATTGGGCCGGGCCGGCGGTTGCGCAGTAGGCGGCCGGGATATCCCGAACGGTGACGCGGGTCCGTGAACCGCGCTGGGGGAGTGATAGCTGGTGGCAGGAGAGCGACAGTCCACGCCGTCTCGGGCGGCGCCCGCCGGGACGGGGCGGCCGATGGCCATGCTGGCGATGGCCACCGTGGGATTCACGGTGAACTTCTGGGCGTGGGCGTTGCTCAGCCCGCTCGGCCCCCGGTTCAAGGACGACCTGCGGCTGAGCGCGTTCCAGCAGGCGCTGCTGGTGGCCGTGCCGGTGGTGGTGGGCTCGGTCGGCCGGATCCCGGTGGGCGCGCTGACCGACCGGTTCGGCGGGCGGATCATGTTCCCCCTGGTGTCGGCCGCCACCATCGTCCCCGTCCTCTATCTGGGACTGGCCGGGCATTCGTCGCTGACGGCGCTGCTGGTCGGCGGGTTCTTCCTGGGGATCGGCGGGACGGCGTTCGCGGTCGGGGTGCCGTTCGTCAACGCCTGGTTCCCGCCCGAGCGCCGGGGGCTGGCGATCGGGGTGTTCGGCGCCGGGATGGGCGGCACCGCGATCAGCGCGCTGACGACGGTGAGGATGGTCGACGCGTCCGGCACGGCGACTCCGTTCGTGGTGACGGCGGTCGTGCTGGCGGTCTACGCGGTGGTGGCCGTGCTGGTGCTGCGCGAGGCGCCCGGCCGTACGGCGCCGTCGGAGCCCCTGGCCCGGCGGCTGGCGGCGACGCTGCGGCTGGGGGTCACCTGGCAGGCGTCCGCGCTGTACGCGGTCGCGTTCGGCGGTTATGTGGCGTTCTCGGTGTATCTGCCCACCTACCTGAAGAGCCAGTACGGGCTGACGCAGGCGGACGCGGCCAACCGGATGGCCGGTTTCGTGATCCTGGCGGTGGTGATGCGCCCGCTCGGGGGATGGCTGTCGGACAGGTTCGGTTCCGCCCGGGTGCTGGCCGTGACGCTGGCGGTCGTGATGGTGGGCGCGCTGGCGCAGGCGTTCGCCCCGCCGCTGATGCCGCTGGGAACGGTGGCGTTCCTGTCGATGGCCGCGGCGCTGGGGGCGGGAAGCGGCGCGACGTTCGCGCTGGTCGCGCAGCTGGCCCCGGCCAACAAGGTCGGCGCGGTCACCGGGGTGGTCGGCGCGGCGGGAGGGCTGGGCGGCTTCGTCCCGCCGCTGGTGATGGGCTCCATCTACGGCGCCTACGGCTCCTACGCCCTCGGGCTGGTCCTGCTCGCCGTGGTGGCGGCCGCGTCCGTGGTGTTCACCGTCGTGGTGGTGCAGCGCGCCGTGCGGGGAGGGCGGCCCGCCGGCCGACAGGTCGTCCGGCAGGCCTGACGGGCGCGGGGGAGGGGCGGGACGGTGCACGGGTCGAGTGGCGCGAGACGGAAGGACGGCCACGGGTGAGTTCGGGCAGGGGCCGAAGGGCGGGACGGACCGGGATCGACGACGCGGCGACCCAGGCCCTGGTGGGCACGCGGCGTTTCTTCACCCGGGCGGAGGTCTCCGCCGACCGGCGGGCGCTGTACAAGGTCGGCGGTCGGCAGGCGGACGCGTTCTACCGGGACTGCTGGGCGCACGACAAGGTGGTGCGGTCCACGCACGGCGTGAACTGCACCGGCTCGTGCTCGTGGAAGGTGTACGTCAAGGACGGCATCATCACCTGGGAGGCCCAGCAGACCGACTACCCGTCGGTCGGGCCGGACCGGCCCGAGTACGAGCCCCGGGGCTGCCCGCGCGGCGCGGCGTTCTCCTGGTACACCTACTCGCCCACCCGCGTCCGGTACCCGTACGTGCGCGGGGTGCTGCTGGAGATGTACCGGGAGGCGCGCGCCCGCACGGGGGACCCCGTGGCGGCGTGGGCGGAGATCGTGTCCGACCCCGGGCGCGCCCGGCGGTACAAGTCGGCGCGCGGCCGGGGCGGGCTGGTGCGGGCGTCCTGGGACGAGGCGGTCGAGATGATCGCGGCGGCGCATGTCCACACCGTCGCCGAGTTCGGGCCCGACCGGGTGGCGGGGTTCTCGCCGATCCCGGCGATGTCGATGGTGTCGCACGCCTCCGGCACGCGGTTCGTGTCCCTGCTGGGCGGGACGATGCTGTCGTTCTACGACTGGTACGCCGACCTGCCGGTGGCCTCCCCGCAGGTGTTCGGCGACCAGACCGACGTGCCCGAGTCCGGGGACTGGTGGGACGCCGGGTACCTGATCATGTGGGGGTCGAACCTGCCGGTCACCCGCACCCCCGACGCGCACTGGATGGCCGAGGCCCGCTACCGGGGCCAGAAGGTCGTGGCGGTGTCGCCCGACTACGCCGACAACGTCAAGTTCGCCGATGAGTGGCTGGCCGCCCGGCCGGGCACCGACGGCGCGCTGGCGATGGCGATGGGCCACGTGATCCTCAAGGAGTTCTTCGTCGACCGGCGGGGGGAGTACTTCACCGAGTACGTCAAGCGCTACACCGACCTGCCGTTCCTGGTGCGGCTGGAGCCCGGCCCGGACGGCTCGTACGTGCCGGGCAAGTTCCTGACCGCCGCCGACCTGCCCGGTTCCGAGACCGGGGCGGAGCACGCCGCGTTCAAGACCGTCCTGCTGGACGCCGCGACCGGGCGTCCGCTGGTGCCGAACGGCTCGCTGGGCTTCCGCTACGGCGAGGCGGGCGCGGGCCGGTGGAACCTGGACCTCGGCGACGCAGACCCGCTGCTCACCCTGCTCGGCGACGGCGAACCGGCCGCGGTGGAGCTGACCCGCTTCGACGCCCCGGACGGCGCGGGGGCGCCGCTGCGTCGCGGCGTTCCGGCGCGACGCGTCGGTGGTCATCTGGTGACCACGGTGTTCGACCTGCTGCTGGCCCAGTACGGGGTGCGGCGCGAGGGGCTGCCGGGTGACTGGCCGACCGGATACGACGACGCGTCCCAGCCGTGCACCCCCGCCTGGCAGGAGCCGATCACCGGAGTCCCGGCGCGGGCGGCGGCGCGGATCGGCCGGGAGTTCGCCGCCAACGCCGAACAGACCCGCGGCCGCTCGATGATCATCATGGGGGCGGGGACCAACCACTGGTTCCACTCCGACACCATCTACCGGGCGTTCCTGGCGCTGACCACGCTGACCGGCTGCCAGGGCGTCAACGGCGGCGGCTGGGCGCACTACGTCGGGCAGGAGAAGTGCCGCCCGTTCACCGGATGGGCGCAGCTGGCGTTCGGGCTGGACTGGTCGCGGCCGCCCCGGCAGATGATCCAGACCGCGTACTGGTACCTGCACACCGACCAGTTCCGCTACGACCGCTTCGGCGCCGACACCCTCGCCGCCGCGACCGCGGGCGGGCGGCTGGACGGAAAGACGACCGCCGACGTCATCGCCCAGGCGGCCCGGCTCGGCTGGATGCCGTCCTACCCGACCTTCGACCGCAACCCGCTCGACCTGGCCGACGAGGCCGAGGCCGCCGGGACGGAGGTGGGGGAGCACGTGGTGTCGCAGCTCGAGCAGGGGCGGCTGCGGTTCGCCTGCGAGGACCCCGACGCACCGGAGAACTTCCCCCGCGTCCTGACGGTGTGGCGGGCCAACCTGCTGGGCTCGTCGGCCAAGGGCAACGAGTACTTCCTCAAGCACCTGCTGGGCACCGACTCCCAACTGCGCGCCACCGAGGCGCCGCCGCAGGCCAGGCCCAAGGACGTGGTGTGGCGCGAGGAGGCCCCGGTCGGCAAGCTCGACCTGCTGCTGTCGCTGGACTTCCGGATGACCAGCACGACCGTCTACTCCGACATCGTGCTGCCCGCGGCGACCTGGTACGAGAAGCACGACCTGAACACCACCGACATGCATCCGTTCGTGCACTCGTTCAACCCGGCGATCGCGCCGCCGTGGCAGACCCGCACCGACTGGGACGCCTTCCAGGCCATCGCCGCCGCGTTCAGCCGCCTGGCCGAAAAGCATCTGGGCGTCCGCAAGGACGTCGTCGCGGTGCCGCTGCTGCACGACACCCCCGACGAACTGGCCACCCCGCACGGCCGCGTCCGCGACTGGAAGGCCGGGGAGTGCGAACCGGTCCCCGGCGTCACCATGCCCAAGCTCGTCGTGGTGGAACGCGACTACCCGGCGCTGGCGGCCAAGATGGGGGCGCTCGGCCCGCTGGCCGACACCCTCGGCGCGACCGTCAAGGGCGTCACCTTCGACCTGCGCCGCGAGGTGGAGTACCTGCGGCACAAGAACGGCGCGATCCGCGGCGGACCGGCCGACGGCCGCCCGTCACTGGTCCGCGACGTGCACGCCTGCGAGACGATCCTCGCCCTGTCCGGCACCACCAACGGCCACCTGGCCACCCAGGGCTTCCGCACCCTGGAGCGGCGCACCGGCACTCCGCTGGCCGACCTGGCCGCCGAACACGAGGGCAAACAGATCACCTTCGCCGACACCCAGGCCCGCCCCACCCCGGTCATCACCTCGCCGGAGTGGTCGGGCTCGGAGTCGGGCGGGCGCCGCTACTCGCCGTTCACCATCAACGTCGAGCGCCTCAAGCCCTGGCACACCCTCACCGGCCGCCAGCACTTCTACCTCGACCACGACTGGATGGCCGAACTCGGCGAGCAGATGCCGGTCTACCGGCCTCCCCTGAACATGCACGCCCTGTTCGACGAGCCACGCGTCGGCGACAGGGGAGAGCTCGGCATCGCCGTCCGCTACCTCACCCCGCACAACAAGTGGTCCATCCACTCCGAATACCAGGACAACCTGTTCATGCTGTCGCTGTCGCGCGGCGGCCCCACCATCTGGATCAGCGACCGCGACGCCGCGAAGATCGGCGTGGCCGACAACGACTGGATCGAGGCGGTCAACCGCAACGGCGTCGTCGTCGCCCGCGCGATCGTCTCGCACCGGATGCCCGAGGGCACCGTGTACATGCACCACGCCCAGGACCGGCTGATCGACGTGCCCCGCACCGAGACCGGCGGGCGGCGCGGCGGCATCCACAACTCGCTGACCCGGCTGCTGATCAAACCGAGCCACCTGATCGGCGGGTACGCGCAGCTGTCGTTCGCGTTCAACTACCTGGGCCCGACCGGCAACCAGCGCGACGAGGTCACCGTGATCCGCCGCCGCTCCCAGGAGGTCGAGTACTGATGCGCGTCATGGCCCAGCTGGCGATGGTGATGAACCTGGACAAGTGCATCGGCTGCCACACCTGCTCGGTCACCTGCAAGCAGGCCTGGACCAACCGCGGCGGCGTCGAGTACGTCTGGTTCAACAACGTCGAGACCCGTCCCGGCCAGGGCTACCCCCGCCGCTACGAGGACCAGGAGACCTGGCGCGGCGGCTGGACCCTCAACCGGCGCGGCCGCCTCACCCTCAAGGGCGGCGGCCGCTGGCGCAAGCTGCTGACCATCTTCGCCAACCCCAGGCTGCCGTCCATCGACGACTACTACGAGCCCTGGACCTACGACTACGACACCCTCACCAACGCCCCGCTCCAGGAGCACACGCCCGTCGCCCGCCCCAGGTCGCTGATCTCCGGCAGGGACATGAAGATCTCCTGGTCGGCGAACTGGGACGACGACCTGGGCGGCTCCCCGGGCCTGGCCGACCGCGACGTGGTGCTCGGCCAGGTGTCCGAGAAGGTCAGGCTGGAGTTCGAGCAGACCTTCATGTTCTACCTGCCGCGCATCTGCGAGCACTGCCTGAACCCCTCGTGTGCCGCGTCCTGCCCGTCCGGCGCCATCTACAAGCGCACCGAGGACGGCATCGTGCTGGTCGACCAGGACCGCTGCCGGGGATGGCGGATGTGCGTGACCGGCTGCCCCTACAAGAAGGTCTACTTCAACCACCGCACCGGCAAGGCCGAGAAGTGCACCTTCTGCTTCCCGCGCACCGAGGTCGGGCTGCCCACGGTCTGCTCGGAGACCTGCGTGGGACGGCTGCGCTACATCGGCCTGATGCTCTACGACGCCGACAGGGTCCTGGAGGCGGCCACCACCCCCGACGACACGGGCCTGTACGAGGCGCAGCGCGAGGTGTTCCTCGACCCGCACGACCCACGCGTCGCCGCCGAGGCCGAACGCGCCGGGATCCCGCGCGACTGGATCGAGGCGGCCCGGCGTTCCCCGGTGCACGCCCTGATCAACACCTACCGGGTGGCGCTGCCGCTGCACCCGGAGTACCGCACCTTGCCGATGGTCTGGTACATCCCGCCGCTGTCGCCCGTGGTGGACGTGGTGCGCGACACCGGTCACGACGCCGAGAACCCCGGCAACCTGTTCGCCGCGATCGACGCGCTGCGCATCCCCGTCGACTACCTGGCCCGGCTGTTCACCGCCGGCGACCCCGCACCCGTCGACGCGGTGCTGCGCCGCCTGGCCGCCATGCGCTCCTACATGCGCGACATCAACCTCGGCCACGACCCCGACGAGGGCATCCCGGACAAGGTCGGCATGACCGGCGAGCAGATGTACGACATGTACCGGCTGCTGGCGCTGGCCAAGTACGACGAGCGCTACGTCATCCCGCCCGCCCACGCCGAACAGGCCCACCAGCTGGAGGAGCTGGCCACCGAATGCAGCCTGGACTACGAGGGCGGCCCCGGCATGGGCGGCTGGGGCCCGTTCGGGGAGTCCTCGGGCGGTGCCGCGCCCGTCGCGGTGGAGAACTTCCACATGCTCCAGCAGCGCCAGACCGCCGACCGCCCGTCCGGCCCGTCCGACAAGCGCACCCGCGTCAACCTGCTCAACTGGGACGGCAAGGGCGCTCCCGAGGGCCTGTTCCCGCCCCGCCCGGACGGCGCCGGACCCGGCGGCGCCAACCCACCCGCCGACTCCGGCGCCGCGGAAACGGAGCCCAAGCCATGAGAATCAGAAGCGGAAGGAGCGCGCTGGACGACGCGCAGCTGGTCACGGCGTGGCAGGCGGCTTCGCTGCTTCTCGGCTACCCCGACGACGACCTGCTGGCCCGGCGCTCCCTGATCCGCCGGGCCGTCACCGGACTGCCATCGACCGTGCGCGAGCCGCTGGAACGCTTCCTCGACCATCTCGACGCCGCGCCGCCGCCGCAACTGGCCGCCGACTACGTCGCCACCTTCGACCACCGCAAACGCTGCTGCCTCTACCTCACCTACTACGCCTACGGCGACACCCGCAAACGCGGCATGGCGCTGCTCCGGTTCAAGCACGCCTACCGCGCGGCCGGACTCGTCCTCGACGACGGCGAGCTGCCCGACCACCTGGCCGTCGTGCTGGAGTTCGCCGCCACAGGAGACCTGCACCAGGGACGGCGGCTGCTGCTCGAACACCGCGCCGGACTCGAACTGCTACGCCTGGCCCTCACCGAGGCGGGCTCGCCCTGGGCGACCGTCCTGGACGCCGTCTCGGCCACCCTGCCCCCGCTGGACGGCGAAGCCCACCAGGCCGTCGCCCGGCTGGCCGCCGAGGGCCCGCCCGAGGAGGAGGTGGGCCTCGCCCCCTTCGGTGACGCCGCCCCCACCGGCCCGGTCTTCCTGCCCGACCCTTCCGTGGGAGCCCGCTCATGATCAGCGCAGTCGTCGTTCACGCCGCCCGACGGGCCGCCGAGCCCGCGCGCGACAACGGCCAGGCGGACGTCTGGGAGGTGCTGCTGTGGGGCGCGCTGCCGTACGTCACCATCGCGGTCTTCGTCCTCGGCCACTACTGGCGGTACCGCTACGACAAGTTCGGCTGGACCACCCGCTCCTCCCAGCTCTACGAGAACCGCCTGCTGCGCGTCGGCAGCCCCCTTTTCCACTTCGGGATCCTGGTCGTGCTGCTCGGCCACATCGGCGGGCTCGTCATTCCCGAACGCTGGACGGCCGCGGCGGGGATCAGCGAGCACGCCTACCACCTCGTCGCCGTGGTCCTGGGCACCGTCGCAGGGATCTGCACCCTCACCGGCCTGGCGATCCTGATCTACCGGCGCCGCACCGTCGGTCCGGTCTTCTCGGCCACCACCCGCAACGACAAACTCATGTACGCGGTGCTCACCCTGGTGATCGTGCTGGGCCTGGCCGCCACCGTCGCGGCCAACATCGCCGGTGGCGGCTACAACTACCGCGAGACCGTCTCCCCCTGGTTCCGGTCGGTGTTCTACCTGCGACCCGACCCGCACCTGATGGTGGGCGTGCCGATCCTGTTCCAGCTGCACGCCCTCAGCGCGTTGCTGCTGTTCGCCATTTGGCCGTTCACCCGCCTGGTGCACATGCTCACCGCGCCCATCGGCTACCTGACCCGCCCCTACATTGTCTACCGCAGCCGCGACGCGAGACTCGGCGCCCGTGCCCCCCGCCGGGGCTGGGAACGTACCTCCTGAGAACGCGACCTCACCGGCGGGACGGACCCGTCAGCTTCGCATCCGTCGCCGGTGCCCGGCCAAAGGCGTACCCAACGGCGAGCGGCGGTCGGCTCCTGGCCGGTGGGGGAGACCTCCTGCGGCGTCAGCGCCGGATGTTTTCAGAGACCTCCTCCAACAGCGGCCCGGCGGCCGAGAGAAGCGAAGGGGCGGGCCCGTCTCATGGTGGGGGAGGGCAGGGCGGATTCGCGTCTGCGGCTCCACACCTTCGTGGAGCCGCATGAGCTCCCGAGCGCCTCTCAGCCGGGGACCGGGGCTAGACACAGAGTCGCCACCCAAGGGGGCGGGCACGCTGCCGAACTTCTCTACCTTACTACGTAAAGGATGTGGGTTGTAAAAATACACACAGAAGACCAAACACAAAAACCAACAGCAGAAAGAAGCGCAGACCCCAATCAGCACTTCAGGCTCGGTGCAATCCTTAGCACGGTCGGCCTTGAACTGAGCGACAAGAGCAGCCAGCCGCCGAGGGCGGCAACTCATGTTGAGTTTGGCGAACAGATTGGACACGTAGTTCTTGACCGCCTTCTTCGATCAGCTCCAGGAACTGGCGTTCCTGCTCGGTCAGGACCGCCAGGGGATCGGCGCGCGTTCATGGACGACCACCTGGTCTAACGCGCCCGTCCTGGTGGGCCTGACGCTGGTCGCCGCCGGTGACACCCTCGGACTGGGACGTCGAGGTGCTCTTCGGTACGAATGGCATCCTCGGTCTCGTCGGCCTTCGGTGCCAGGGTGTGCTGCCGTTGAGGTTTCCCGCTGCATGTCGTTGGGGTTGTCTGTCCGTGTGCCCCTGGACGGCCGGGGGGCGGCGCGACCAGCTGGGCGGCAGGCTTTCCTGGGGTGCGCGTGGGTGTTAGCTGAATTCCGGGTGCGACAGGGTCGCGGCCCGGTCGAGGCGGTCGCGGACCTCGCGCAGCACCGGGATCAGCTCCGGCGGGTCCAGTACCTCGAAGTCGAACCCCTTCACCGCCACGTGCACCGCCAGTTCGCGCAGCGAGTTCGAGCCTGCGGTGAACAGGCAGGTGCTCGCGTCCACGGCTTCCAGTCGTCCGGCGCCGGGCGAGGTGTGTGGCGCCACCGTCTCCAGCGGGGCGTGGAAGAGGATGCGGGCCTGGTAGGTGTAGGGAGCCGAGGTGATGGCGTGGGAGACGTAGGCGGCGGTGTCCTGCTCGGGGGGTGTGCGCGGTGTGAAGCGTGCCCCCGGTGGTCCGAGTGGTTCCTCGATCCGGTCGACCCGGAAGGTGCGCCAGTCGGCCTTGGTCACGTCCCATGCCACCAGGTACCACCGGCGTGGGGTGTGCACCAGCTGGTGTGGTTCGATCTCGCGCGTGGTGAGGCCGTCGCGTCCTCGGTAGCGCAGCCGCATCCGGCGTCGGTCGCGGCACGCGGCGGCGACCGCGGCCAGTAGATCGGCGCTGACCTGCGGATCGGCCGCCCCGGGCAGTGCGACGGTCGCCGTGCGGAAGGCCTCCACCCGGTGCCGCAGCCGGGAGGGCAGGAGTTGTTGGAGCTTGGTCAGCGCCCGTACCGCGCCCTCCTCCAGGCCGGCGACGCTGCCCGTCGCGGCCGTGCGCAGGCTGATCGCCACCGCCACGGCCTCCTCGTCGTCGAGCAACAGCGGCGGCAGCGCGGCGCCCGCCCCGAGCCGGTACCCGCCGGCCACACCTGGCGTGGCGTTCACCGGGTAGCCCAGTTCGCGCAGTCGTTCGACGTCGCGTCGCACGGTGCGCAGGCCGACCTGTAGCCGGTCGGCGAGTTCGGCGCCGGTCCAGTCCGTGCGCGCCTGTAGGAGTGACAGCAGGCGCAGCAGTCGTGCGGATGTTTCCAACATGGGCAGCATTGTCGCTGCGATCGGTGCCTGTACCTGTCACCAATGGCTAATACCGTGATGGACATGACGAACGAGATCCAGCCCTACCGCGTCCAGATCCCGCAGGCCGACCTCGACGACCTGCACGAGCGGTTGCGTCGTACCCGCTGGGTCCCCGAGCTGCCCGGCGCCGGATGGGAGCGCGGTGTGCCGACCGGCTACCTGCGGGAGCTGGCCGCCTACTGGGCCGACGGCTTCGACTGGCACGCCCAGCAGGCGGCGCTCAACGCATACCCGCAGTTCACCACCATCGTGGACGGCGCGCAGGTGCACTTTTTGCATGTACGTTCCCCCGAGCCTGACGCCACTCCGCTCCTGCTGCTGCACGGTTGGCCCGGTTCGGTCGTGGAGTTCCTCGACCTCATCGGCCCGCTCACCGACCCCGCGGCTCACGGTGGCGAGGCCGCCGACGCCTTCCATCTGGTGATCCCGTCGCTGCCGGGGTACGGCTTCTCCGGTCCGTTGCCCGGTACCGGCTGGACGGACGGCCGCACCGCCGCGGCGCTGGCGGAACTGATGTCCAGGCTCGGCTACGACCGGTACGGCGTGCAGGGTGGCGACGTCAGCGGGTTCATCGCTCCGCTGGTGGGACGCGCCGCGCCGGGCAGCGTCATCGGTGTGCACGTCAACGGCCTGCTCACGTTCCCGAGCGGCGATCCGGCGATCATGGGTTCGCTGAGCGAGGTCGAGCGGGGGCGGCTGGACGGGATGAAGGACTGGCAGGAGAACCTGGGCGCCTACATGCAGGTCCAGGGCACGCGTCCGCAGACGGTCGCGGCAGGGCTGCACGACTCTCCCGCCGGTCAGCTCGCCTGGATCGTGGAGAAGTTCAAGGAATGGACGGACCCGGCCGCCAAGCTCCCCGAGGACGCGGTGGACCGGGACCGGATCCTCACCAACGTGAGCATCTACTGGTTCACCGGCACCGCGGGCTCGGCGGCGCACACCTACTACGAGCGGTTCAACGACTTCACCATGTGGGCGCCCAAGGAGCGCGGGACGGTGCCGACCGCGGTCGCGGTGTTCCCCACCGACTTCTCGGTGCGCCCGTTGGCCGACCAGGTGCACAACGTGGTGCGCTGGACGGAGTTCGAGCGGGGCGGTCACTTCGCGGCCCTGGAGACCCCTGACCTGATGGTCAACGACCTTCGGGCGTTCTTCCGGAGTCTGGGCTAACCCTCCAGCTCGGACGGAGCACGGCCCCGACAGGCCGATGGTGCGCAGCCGTCGGCCTGTCGGCTGGGCCAGGATCGAGGGTGCGGTGGGTCCGGTCGGAGAATCCGAAGCTCGGCCGCGAGGGCACCACCACGGGGAAGTCTGACGGCACCGGCAGAGTCCTTGGGGTCGGTCGAGCGCTGGTGTACCGCCGGAACGGCGTGCTGCTGCGCTGGTCGGCCGACCTGGCCGACCTGTTCGACGCCGGTGTCGTGGATCTGGATCGTGAGGCGTTGTGGCGCGCCTGCCGTGGTGACGGCGTGCTGGTCTATCCCGGACTGGCGCCGCTCCTGTCCGGTGGGCCGTGGTCAGCGGCGGGGCGCCCGGCCGGATAACGTGGGTCAGCCATGCCGCGCCGGGGGCGGCAGGTGCGCCGCCATCGCCGGGTCGGACAGGGCGCCCGGACCGTTGGGGGAGTCGAGCCACGGCCGGACGCGCCGGGCGTCGTGCGGCAGGTGGAGGGCGGCTTCGGCGGACGGCCGGTTGCTGACGAGCGGCGCTGTCATGGCGGTCTCCTGAGCGGGGCGTGTCCGAAGACAGGGCCAAAAGTCGCGGCCACCGCGCCGTTCACCAGAAGACCAGAACCCGAAGACCTACTGGGCTGACCCCTCGGCCGCCCAGCACCTCCGCACGGCAGCCGCTGACGTTCTCCCAGCGGCGCGACGGCGATCACCTCGGCCCCCTCCCGACGGACACCGACCACGAAGCCGATGACCGACGACCCACCAACCCCCCTCACACAATTGAGGTCGGCCACGGCCGTACGGACGCCGCACTGCGCGGGCTAGGGTCGTCAACCATGATCGAATCCTCCTCCCTGGACACCACCCGGGCGGCCTACGACGCCGTCGCCACCCTTTACGCCGAGCTGTTCCGCGACTCGGTCGAAGGGCATCCGCTGGACCGCGCCCTGGTCACCGCGTTCGCCGAACACGTACGGGACGCAGACGCCGGGCCGGTGGCCGACCTTGGATGCGGCCCCGGCGGCGTCACGGCGCGGCTGGCCTCCCTCGGCGTGACCGCCTTCGGCGTCGACGCCTCGCCAGCGATGATCGAGCTGGCCCGTCGGCAGTACCCGGACCTGCGGTTCGACGAGGGTTCGATGCTCGCGCTGGACATCGCTGACGGCGCGCTGGGCGGCGTTCTGGCCTGGTACTCCATCATCCACACGCCCCCGCAGGACCTGTCGGTGGTCTTCGATGAGTTCGCCCGGGTGCTGGCGCCGGGCGGCCACCTGCTCCTCGGGTTCTTCGCCACCGACGACGACTCGGCGCAGTCGGCCGAGCCGTTCGACCACAAGGTCTCCCTCGCCTACCGGCTCTCCCTCGACCACGTCGCGGACCTGGCGTCCAAGGCCGGGCTCACGGAGATCAGCCGGACGCGCCGCGAGCCGGGCGAGAACGAGAGGTTCCAGCACGGCCGTCTCCTGGCCCGCAAGCCGACCGAACCGTAGACCCGGTCAGCGCGTCATCCGGCCGCTGTCTGAGAGCTGCCACGAACGTGACGGCGTGCATCGGCGCAGCCGACCCCGCGCCCACCGCCACGTAACGAAGCAGGAAGGGGACAGACGGCCGGTTTGCGGCTGGAGCACCGCGCCTTCGGCATTGCCGCAGGGTGCCTTGTGGTGCGCGGTGTCCAACGGCCCTGTGATCAGGGCCGAAGGTCCCGCCCGGTGCGCCGCCGTCTGAGAGATCTTTGGGGGTGCGGGGCATCTGAGAACCCGACGACCCTGGTAGGGAACGATCGATGACGGACCAGGAGGCGTAGGGCACCTCGGCCACCGGCCGGGAACCGGTGGTGGAGCGGCTGGGCGAGGCCGAGTGCCTGCGGCTGATCGAGCCGGGCGGCATCGGCCGCATCGCTTTCACCGGCCGCTACGGCGTGACGGTGCTGCCGGTCAACTATCGGATGCGCGAGGGGGCCGTCGTGTTCCGCACCGGTCAGGGCAGCGCGACCGAAGAGGACCTGCGTACGGGCATCGCCGACGCCGGGTTCAAGGTGGGCTTCGAGATCGACCGTCTCGTCAAGACCCGGCGGGAGGGCTGGAGCGTCCTGATCCAGGGGGCGGCGCACCGCGTGGACCCCGAGGACGAGCGCGCGGCGGTGCCCAAGGCCGACGTGCGGCCCTGGCCCGGCGGGGAGGAGGCGTTCCTGCGGATCGTCCCCACGCGGATCACCGGGTGACCGCCCCTGATCGACAGGGTGCGATCATGGAAGCGACGGCGAGGACGCCGACGAAGGGGGACCGGTGCGGATCATCTCCGAGTCACAACTGGCCGCGGTGCTGGCGCGGCTGCCCGGCAGCCCGCGGGTGGTGGCCGGCGGCAACTTCGCCACCCCCAGGCGGGCCCTGGAGATCCTGGACGAGGCGGTCGCCGAATACCGGCTGTTCATGCTGAACGCCCAGGGGGACCTGCCCGACCGCGCCGGGGTCGTGCTGGAGACCCCGTTCGTGGGCGCGGGCATGCGCGGTCGCCGGGGGCTGCGGTACCTGCCCTCGCGCCTGTCGCTGGTTCCGCTCCTGCTGAAGGGGGAGCTGCCACCGGACGTGGTGATCGTGCAGACGTCCCCACCGGCCGGCGGCACCGTGTCGCTGGGCATCGAGGTCAACATCCTGCCGGCGGCGATCGAGGCGGTGCGGGCGCGCGGCGGTCTGGTCATCGCCCAGTGCAACCGCCGCATGCCCTACACCCACGGGGACGCCGTCCTCGCCGAGCAGGAGGTCGACTACGCGATCGAGGTCGACGAGCCGCTCCCGTCGCCGACCCCCAGGCCGCCCGGCGAGGTCTCCCGCGCCATCGCCGAGCGGGTCGCCGCCCTCGTCCCGCAGAACGCCACGCTGCAACTGGGGATCGGAGCGGTCCCCGACGCGGTGCTGGAGTCGCTGCGCGACCGCCGCGGCCTGGCGGTGTGGTCGGAGATGTTCAGCGACGGCGTGCTCGCCCTGGAGAAGGCCGGCGCGCTGGACACCAAAGCGCCGATCACCGCCTCGTTCGCCTTCGGCGGCCAGGAGCTGTACGACTGGGTCGACCGCAACGACCGGGTGCGGATGCTGCGCACCGAGAAGACCAACGACCCGGGCCTGATCGCGCGGCAGCCGCGCCTGGTGTCGGTGAACTCCGCGCTGGAGGTCGACCTGTTCGCCCAGGCCAACGCCAGCCGCGTGAACGGGGCGATCTACTCGGGCTTCGGTGGCCAGAGCGACTTCGTGGTCGGCGCGCTGCACTCGCCCGGTGGCCGGGCGATCATCGCGCTGCCCTCCTGGCATCCCAAGGCCGACGTGTCGACGGTGGTGCCGCGCCTGACCGGCCCGGCGACCTCCTTCCAGCACAGCTTCGTCGTCAGCGAGCAGGGCACCGCCACGATCTGGGGCCGCGACGCCGCCGAACAGGCCCGGCAGCTGATCGACCACGTCGCGCACCCCGACGCCCGCGACGGCCTGCGCGAAGCCGGCCGCGCCCTGGGGTTCCCGTCCCTTTGACCGGTCCCGCCGGAGTGTCGGAACTGCGTGGGATACTCACCCTCCCCGGCGGGAGGTGGTGCCGTGAGCGGTCTGTCCCAGTGGGCGAGGGAACTCGACCTCGCCACCGTGACGGCGTTGTCGCTGGCGTTCAACTTCGCGTTGACCGGGGCGTGTGTGGTGGCCGGTGGGTGGCTGGCACGCCGGTCAGCGGTTCCCACCGTCTCCCCACCGGTCACCCGGTTCGAGGTGGGGCTGGCGGTGGTGACGACCGTGCTCAACGCCGGGGTGGCCGTGGCGGGATGGTGGTTGTGGCGGCACGGGATCCTGCGGCTGGAGGGGTTCACCGGCCCTGGAGTGCTGGTCGAGCTGGTGGGGTTCACCCTGGTGATGGACGCGGCGATGTACGTCGGGCACGCGGCGGCCCACCACCGGACGGTCTACGCCCTGGTCCACCGGTTGCACCACCGTTTCGACGATCCGCGTCCGCTGACGCTGTTCGCGCTGCACCCGCTTGAGGTGCTGGGGTTCGGCGGCATGTGGCTGGCGGTGCTGTCGCTGTGGACGATCTCGGGCTGGGCACTGGCTGGCTATGTCGTCCTGAACGCGGCGTTCGGGACGCTGGGGCACCTGGGCGTGGAGCCACTGCCCGCCCGGTTGCGACGCGGATGGCTGTTCCGGTGGGTGGCCACCCCTTCCTTCCACGCCGGTCACCACGCCGACGGCCGTGTCAACCTGGGCTTCTACACCACCATCTGGGACCGGCTGTTCGGCACCATCGACCCCACCTACGACGAGACCCGCCGCGCCCCCACCCCTGCGGTGCTCACGACCCGGCCGTGAAAGGGGCACCGCCGTAACGCCCGGGGAACAGCGGTCAGGGCCGCGCGGCCGAGGATGTGGCCGGCCATGGTGAAGCCGAGGAAGGCCGGGGTGGCGCGTCGGCCGGGACGCCGATGTGCTCGACGTCGAGGGCGTGCACCACGACGAAGTAGCGGTGCGGGCCGTGACCGGCCTGCTTGGCGAGCACGAGCCGGGCAGTGAGCCCGTTCATCGGAAGGGGCGCGGCCTGGACGTTCGAGAACCCGGCCGGGATCTTCGCGACCAGGTGCGCCCGGCAGCCGCCGTGCTCGCCAGAGGGCACCATGATCGCCATGACGGCGTCCCCGATCGTGAACGGGCGGTCGACGGCGGGGCCCACATCGGTGATCACGCCGACGACCTCCACGCCCGGCACCCGCACCGCGGCCACCTCATGCTGACGCGGACGGGCACGGATCATCGCGTCGACCGGGTTCACCGAGGCACTGGTGACCCGGATCCTGGCCTGACCGGGACCGATCGGTTCGACCGCCAGGTCGAGCTCGCCGCGAGCATCCGGTCCACGCCGGGAACGGATCGACGGAATGCCGCGCACCAGCGGCTCCAAGCCCCGACTGTCGCGGGTGGTGGCCGCCGAGGTCCCGGCAGGGACCGGAAGGCCACCCCGTTCGGCGAGCAAGCGGCTTGGCCCAGATCGGGTCCGGGGCCCCTCGGTGAAGCGGCGACCGTCGGTGGACAGGAGGGAACAGGGCCCGCCCATACGCGGGCCCTCCGCTTTCCCTCAGTCTTCGCCGCGCCAGGCGCGCAGCTCGCGACGCGCCTGGTGGCGGCTGCGGCGGCGGTCCTGGCGTCGCAGGAGGTATCCCTCCCTGCCCCCGCCGACGCCACCGCAGTCGAACACGTAGTAGGCGGTGGCGCGCCAGTGACAGCCGCTGGTGCGCTGGTTCAGGGACGCGCTGTCGGCGGTGATCTCGTCCGGCAGCGTGCACGGTCCGAACCGATGGTCATGCACGGGCACGCAGGTCACCATCGGCGCGTCGGCCATCCGCACCCACCAGGGCCGGGTCTTGTCGGTCTTACTCATACGGTCACCTTTCGGCTCCGCGACGCCCCGGGCTGGGGCTGTCGTAAGACCGGGTGCACCGTGATCACCTCCGACTTCCGCGCATGACATATGGGTACCGACAGCGACGGTAGCGCGAGCCGCAGGAGTGCGCGAGCGACAAGACCGCGTTGTCGACCGCCTGTGGCTTCCAGAGCTTGATGTCGCCTGGTCATCGGCGCTCTTTGTCATCTGGGCCGGTCATGGCGTTGCCGGACGACCGGCCTGATCTGATGCGGGGATTCAGCGTCGGCGGCGGCTAGGAGCCGACCCGGACAATCACGAGAGATCGAAGGGGGCGGGGGAGTGGCCTTCCCAGATCTGGCGGGATGCCTGTTCGGGGTAGGGCACAGTCCTCGACTCGGCGTCCAGGACGCGGGTGAGGTGCCCGCCGGGCCGGTGGGCGGACCAGCCCGCGTCGCCGGTGGTGACGAAGCGGACCCATGCCTCCTGGAGTTCGCGGGAGAGCGCGACGGCCTCGGGAGTGGGCTCCTCGCCGATGAGCTGGGTGCCGACGGGGCTGTCCAGCGTGCCGAACGCCAGGGGCACGTCGAGGCTGTGGCAGGCGCCCAGGATGCCGCCGAGGGCCGGGGCAGCCCAGCACAGTTCGAACAGGTACGAGGTGCCGCCGGCTGCGGCGTTCGCCTCGGCCAGCTTCTGTGACGGCATGCGGAAGAGGGCGTCGGAGTACACCGTCTCCACCAGCTCCTCCGGGCCCGCCTGCGGGAACGCGGCACGGTAGGCCCGCGCGCCGTCCGGCTGCGGGGCGAGCAGTTCCAGGGCTGCGTGGGCGTCCTCCTCGGTGAAGGTGCCGTACCGTCCGCTCACAACGCTGAAGTACCGGAACTCGTCCCGGGTGTGGCCGACGAGCAGTTCGGTCCCGCTCGCGCGCGCGCCGGTCAGCGCGGGCCAGGGCGTTTCCGGGAGGACCTCGCCGTCGACGACGGGGCACAGCGCGGTGCCGGTCTCGGTGAGGCGTCCCCAGCTCTCCCGGTGCGCGTGGAGGCCGGCGTTGAAGGAGGTGAGCTCGGCGGCCAGGTGCCATGGGTCGATGTCGCGCAGGGCCTCGGCGGTGGGGGCCTCCGCGCCGAGCCGGTCCGCGAACGCGGCGGTGACCTGCCGCGCCAGCGCGGGGGTGCTGTGCAGCCCCGGCACCGAATGGGCGATGGCCCGCCGGAACAGGCCGCGCGCGGACTTCATCGTCAGCAGGGCGGCGACCGAGCCCGCCCCGGCGGACACCCCGCCCACGGTGACCCGGCCGGGGTCGCCTCCAAAAGCGGCGATGTTGCGCTGCACCCACTCCAGCGCCGCGATCTGGTCGAGGAACCCGCGGTTGGGCGGCACGTCGTCGAGGAACGCGAATCCCTCCGCACCCACGCGGCAGTTGATGGTCACCACGACGACTCCCGCCTCGGCCAGCGCCGCCGGGTCGAACATCGGATCGCTCGAGGCCGCCGAGAGGTAGCCGCCCACGGGGATCCACACCAGCACCGGCAGTCCCGCCGCGCCGGGATCTGGAGTACCGACGTTGAGCGTCAGCCAGTCGGTGCCCTGCGGGGGCACGTCGATCGGCAGGGACAGCGGCACCACGGGGCCGAACTCGACCGCCTGCCTCGTCCCCTCCCAGCGGTGCGGCGGCGCGGGCGCGGCGAAGCGGAGCGCTCCGACCGGGGGCTGGGCGTAGGGGATGCCGCGGAACACCGCGTGCCCCTGCCGCCGACGCCCCTGCACCACGCCTTCCGTGGTCCGCACCTTTGGCTGTTGGGACATGACGATTCCCTCCCTCGAGTGGACCCCAGGATTATGGGTCAGATGTATTATGTCAACTGTATTGGAAAAGTCCCGGGGTACGAGGGAGGGGCCGGCGATGCCGAAACAGGTGGATCACCGCGAACGCCGCGAAGCGATCGCCCGCGCACTGTGGCGGGTGGTGGAGCAGCGCGGCGTCACACAGCTGACGATGCGCGTGGTGGCGCAGGAGGCGGGCATGTCACTCGGGCAGCTGCAGCACTACTTCGCCTCCCGGACCGCCATGCTCTCCTTCGCCATGGACTTCGCGTCCGAGCAGACCTCGGTGCGCGTACACCAGGGGCTCGAAAAGCTCGGTGACCGTCCGCACCCCCGTGACGTGCTGCGACTGACGCTCGCGGAAATGCTCCCCCTGCATGCCGACGCCCGCGCGACCAGCCGGATGAGCGCCGCCTACGTCCTGGAGGCGCTGCACGACGAGACCGTGCACGAGCAGGCGCGCCGCGGCCTCGTCCAAGGGCGGGCCCTCGTCGAGCAGCTGGTCCGCCAGGCGATCGCCGACGGGCACATCGACTCCGGCCGCGACCCGGCGACCGAGACCAACCTGCTCCTCGCCCTCACCGGCTTCACCCCCCTGATCGAACTCGACGTGATCGAGCCCCGGGACGCGCTCGCCGCGATCGACGTGCATCTGGACCGGCTGTTCAGGAGTACGTGACCTGCCCCCGGACACGAGGGCAGGCGGGGACAAGTTCAGCTCTAGTCCGGCCGCCCCCGGCCTGGTCCGCCCCTACGTCGGCAGGCTGTTCCACCGTCGCATCGGCCAGGTGCTGGGCCTGTGACAGTTCGGCTGGAAGGGGCTGCCGATCGACACGACCACCTGGCACACGAGCACCGACGTGCCTCAAAGGTCGTACGTCCCCAGGCGAACGGCTATCGGTGGAACGTGGGCAGCGCGCAGGCGGTCGCCGCGGATCTGCGTGCCCTGGCTGCCGGTCCTGCGGCGGCCGGGCATCTGAGGGAGCGCCTGCCGACCGCGGACGACGCGCTCAGCACGGCATTGCAAGTGGACGGCGCGGTAGGCGTGGATGCGCGGCTGAAGCCGCGTGAACCAGAGGAGGCGGAGGTGCGGTTCGGCACACGCCTGGCCGCCGTACCCGAACCAGGCGTGCCGCGCAGGCGGAGTCCGGCACGACGGTGAACTCAATCTGCATGAGTGTGTCGTAGTCAGCCCCGAGCGGCCGATTCGTGGCAGAGTGGCGGGATGCCTGGCGCGCGGTACGGGATGGATGCACCCTACGGATTCGGCTTCATGGGCCTGGTGGTGCTGGGGTTCTGGGTGACCGGGCTGGTGATGGCGATCACCGCCGATCTGGCCGCCGCGCTGCCCGCGCTGGTCTCCGGCACCCTGCTGGCGGGATGCCTGGCCCTGAGCCTGCACGCCACACTGCGCGGCAAGTTCCTGGTCTGGCGGGACGTGCTCAACGAGCTGGACCTGCGTGGCGACGAACGGCTGCTCGACCTCGGCTGCGGACGCGGCGCCGTCCTGTTGGCCGCCGCCCGGCACCTCCCGCAGGGCCAAGCGGTCGGCGTGGACCTGTGGCGCGGACGGGACCAGTCCGGCAACACCCCGGCGGCGACCCTGCGCAACGCCCGCGCCGAAGGCGTCGCCGACCGCGTCCACGTGCAAGGGGGCGACCTGCGCAGACTCCCGTACGCGGAGGCAAGCTTCGACCTGGTGGTGTCCAGCCTGACGGTGCACACCATCTTCGGCGCGAACGCCCGCGCCCAAGCGATCACCGAGGCCTACCGGGTGCTGCGGCCGGGCGGCCGCCTGCTGATCGCCGACCTGGCGCGGACCCCCCGCGAGTACGCTGCGGTGCTGGCCCGGCTGAACGCCCAGGACATCCACGTGCGCGGCCTCGGCTGGCGCGTTTGGTGGGGCAGTCCCTGGGTCCCGACCCGCCTGCTCACCGCCCGCAAACCAGCCACCCCCTGAACACACCCACCGGCACGATCCAGGCCCCATGGCCACCACGTCGCCGGCCGACCGCTCCCACCCCCTGCGCGAGCGCGTGCTGTGACAGACGCTGCGCGACACCGCCGCCCACGCCAGCCAGATCCCGTCCCCGGACATCGAGGACCTGGACATCCCTCCACGCCGCGCCCGGCCTCGGGGAGCAATGGAACAGTGGTTAAGCATTGACCGACGTCATGGACGCCGTTGACGGCGGGCGTTCCCGCCGGTCACCCGTGGTTGTCCGGTTCGGCGTCGGCGAAGGCGCGGTATCCACCGAGATCTCGGGCTGGGCGAGGACGTCGCCGCAGTGGACGACTCGGACCGGACCCGGGGCCACCATCGGATGCTGACCCGCCGGCGTAGCGAGGCGGCGTCGGACATTCAGCAAGACCGCCGTCGTCATCAGCCCTCCCTCGCCGAAGACGGCGGCGAGCTGCGCGGGCGTCGGCGACGAAGGCGTCGGACCGTCGGGACCATCCGGTCCGGCAGCCGCCGCGCCGCCGGGGTCGGGACCGGGCCGCGCGGCGCGCTGCATCGCCTCCATGTCCAGCCCGGCGGCCTCGGCCTGGTCCTCCCACGCTGCCCGGAGCGGATCAGTCGGGCGAGGCCTGCGTCGGGCACGGCCTCGCCGTCGGCCTCGTCGCCCTGGCCCTCGCGTCCGGTCGGTGTCGCCGCTGGTGAGGGCGCGTTCGGCTTGGCTTCTGTCGACGCAGCCGAGGCTCACTTGCGCTCGGCGGTGGTCGCGGTCGCCGGGTCGATGCCCCTCGCGCAGCTTGTCGTTGGTCTGCCCGGCGCGCTTGGAGCACAGGCCGCGGACCTCGGCCGGAACGCCCGCCACCTCCCACGTGCCGCCCGGCTCCTGCGTCCAGACGAACCCCAGCTCGGTGGTCTTGGCGCGGAACCTCGCCTGGGTCAGCGCCCCGGCGAGCTGGACGTGCCGGTGCAGGTCCCGGCCGCCGCCCGCGATCGTGCCCCACCCGTCGGCCAGGTCGCGGGCGGGGTCGTCGCTGACCTCGCGGGCCAAGTGCGCGATCACGCAGTGCGCGTGCAGCTGCGGATCGGACGCGTTCCCGTCGACCGGGCGGGCGACGTCGTGCCACATGATCCACCCCAGGAACCCCGAGGTGTCCACGCGGCGGGCGGTCTGGCCATCACCGTGGCGGCCGCGCATCCCGTAGGAGGTCCAGCGCTCCAGGTCGGCCAGCGTCTCACGCACCGACTCACGGAACGCGGTCTCGATCGGCCGGGAGATCTCCGGCTCGCCCAACGCCCACAACACGCTCGCCGACTTGGGCAGGTCCAACGTCAAGCCGAACCCGCGCTCACCGACGCGCACGGTGGCGTTGCGGTGGGCCCGCGCCACGTTCAACGCGGCCCGGTCGTAGACGTCGACCAGGGCGAGGCCGGTCTCGGCGGCGATCCGCTCCAGGTCCTTGACCGGCGCGCGGTGCCCCTCGCCCTCGCGCGCCACCATCCGCACCAGACGGGCGATCCGCTTGCGGGTCCACTGCGTGCGCGCCAGCCGCTCCACCGGAACGCCGCGCCGCTCGGCGGCCCGGTCCAACGCGTGCAGGAACGGCGCGGCCGCCAGCTTGCTCTTGGGATGCGCGGCCCGCTTGGGCGCCACCAGCTCCCGGCCGTCGGGGCTGCACCCGTTCATCAGCGCGTGGGCGGCGTTCTTGTCGGCCTCGGTCGCCAGCGCGGTCCCGGCGGTGATGTCGACCTCGCCCAAGCCCCCGCCGAACCACTCCAGGCGGGTGGTGGGGTCCATCCGGTAGTCCACCCGGGCATCGCGCGCAGCACCGGCCGCGGCGGCCTGGTGCTCGGCACCGTGTTGGTGGTCGGGGTGGGTGCATCCGGCTGACGCCTCCAGCCGGTAGTCCACCTGCCCTTGATCGGGACCGATGACCGTCAGCCACGCCATGCCGCCTCACCCCCTTCCCGCCGTCGTTCTCCGGCGCGCTCAGCGCCACCCCCAGGCCCCGCAGGGGCGTATCACCCATCGGGTGATACATAGGTCCTCTGCGTTGATCTCGTGTGAGTTTTGATCTTGTGATTTGTGGTGATGGTTGTCGTTGTTGATGTCGTTCGTCGTGTTGGTGATCGGGTGTTTTGTCGCTATGTGAAATCGGTTCTGAGGCCGATGTGACCTCCGGGATCCTGGAGGCTGGTGGGTTTCCTCAACGACGCCACCAGGCCCGCGCGGCCTCTCGGGGGGACACCGGGAGACCGGCCGCGCGGGTCATCATCGGCCCGTGCCGACGCGGGGCCGCCACCGCGCCCCGGCGTTCCGCCCACAGGCGCCGGTCGCGGCCCCATGGCGCGTTCGTCTACGTCTACATCTTTGTCTACGCGCCGCCCCACGTGCAGGCGTGCGGGGGCGTAGACGAAGACGTAGACAACCGCCGTGTTCGGCCCGGCGAGCCCGCCGTCAGGCGCCGGTCGGCACTTGCCGCCTGCGGTGATCTCCCGACAATCTACATACTCACCGTCATCGACCAGTCGCAGATGGTTAGAGAAGGGGTGTCGGTTCGTCGAGCATCAGGAGGATCTGCATGCGCACCGCATCCGCCCCTACTCCTGTCCGCGCGGCTGTTCGCGCCACCGCGGTGGCGGCGCTGGCCGCCGTCGTCTGGGCACCGCTGGCGGACACCTCATCGGCCAGCCCCACCGGTCTCACCCACGCCGACCCGAAGGCCACCGTCACCATCGACAAGGTGTGGGTGCCCAACGACACCCCCGTGAGCAACCCACGCGTGCAACTGACCTACAGCTGCACCAGCAGCAGACCCAACAGCCTGGCCTACACCGTCAAACAAGGCGAAAGTTACGCCTACGGCAGCGTCGACATCTCCTGCCCCAAGACCTCCACCACCGTGACGGGTGTCGCCAATCGGCTCGGCGATTCACGCTGGGACGTCAAAAAACGCGCCGAGGTCAAGGCAGCCATTGGCCGTGTCGATAGGGAAGACGACGATCAGCTGCAGGGGCCAGTGACCGGCCCGGAAAGCTTGCTGGACACCGTCATGGGCACCCACACCCTGGACGCCTGCATCCGCAGCAAGGGCGACGTCTCTACCTGTCCCATGGTCTAGGTCCTGCGTTCCCGACCGTGTCCCCAGCCACCTGGCAGCTGGGGACACGCCGGAAGCGCAGGGCCAGCACGTCTGCGAGGTCACCTACGCCGGTGACCTGACGCCCGACAGGGCTTACGCACGATCTCGCAGAGATGTTCCTCAAGCCCCGCCCCCGGCGCGCCGCAGCGATCGTCGAGGCCGACGGCATCGTGGTGCGCTCGACCGGCGTCACCGCCGTCCGCAAGATCAGCACCGGCACCTGCTCCATCGACCTGGACCCCGACATCAACGCCGCCAAGACCATTCCCGTCGCCACCCCACGCGGAGGCGCCCCCTGGAACACCGCCATTTTCATCGGCACCCACCAGGGCTGCGGCGACGCCGCCAGGTCCTTCCGCGTCTTCACCGACAACACCACCCGGGCGGATCCATGGACGCCCCCCTTCCACGTCGTCGACTGATCCCCACCCGACCTAGCGGACCGGCCCGTCCTGGCCTGCCCGAAGGGGGGTCAGGACGGGCCACGGCAGGACCGGCACCCGCGCCGCATGCCCGGCCGGGCCACCGCCGGCCGAGGGACGCTGGCGACCGCGCCGGTCCCGGCGCGGCTCGAAGACCGCCCGGACGGTCACACCCGACAGAATCTCGGCTCTGTCTCCCGTGAGCCCCGCCCGGACTTCCTGACTTGATCCCCACCAACACTCTCTGCGTCGCGGCTAGGCGCCGTCCGTCTGTTCCCGACGGTGGTCCGGTCGGCCTGTGGGGCGGGCCGGGG
>NZ_BCQR01000031.1 GCF_001552175.1 Actinomadura kijaniata NBRC 14229 | reverse complement strand
GCTCGGGACGGCGGGCGGGCTGGCCGCCGGATGGGCGGGCGGCCGGACCGACCGCGCCCTGACCGGCCTGGCCGACCTGCTGCTGGCGGTGCCGTTCCTGCTCCAGGCGATGGTGCTGGCCGTCGCCCTGCCCGCGCCCGCCGCCGTGGTCGCCGGGACGGTCTGCGGCGGCGCCCCGCTCGGCCTGCGGGTGGTCCGCGACCTGACGCTCCGGGCGCGCCGGTCGGGCTATGTGGAGGCGGCCCGGTGCCGGGGCGAGCCCGCCGCGGTGATCCTGGCTGGCGAGGTCCTGCCGTCCCTGGCCGGTGCCGTCACCGCCGACCTGGTGGCGCGGTTCGTCCTGGCGCTGCAACTGGCGGCGGCGTTCGGGATGCTCGGCCTCGGCCCCGCGCCGCCCGCCCCCGACTGGGGGCTGATGCTGCGCGAGAACCTGCCCGGCGCGGGACTGAACCCCCTCGCGCTCGCCGCGCCCGCCACCGCGCTGGCCGTCCTCGCCGTCACGGCCGCGCTGCTGGCGCGCCCGCCCGCGCCGCGCCCGGGACGGTTGGCGACCACGGGCGAGGCGAGGCTCGCGGGCGGCGTCCTCACCGTGGCCGGTCTCACCGTGACCGACGAGGGGGGACGGCCGCTGGTCACCGGCTTCGGCCTGCGCGCCGGGCCCGGTGAGGTCGTCGCGGTCGTGGGACCGTCGGGCGGCGGCAAGACCACCGCGACGCGCGCCGTGCTCGACCTGCTGGGCCCCGGGAACCCGCGGGCCGCTCGCCGCTGGCGGCGCGCGAACGTCGGGATCGTCGAGCAGGACCCGGTCTCCTCGCTCGACCCGCTGCTGACCGTGGGGGCGGCCGTGCTCGACGGCCGTCGCGGCCGGGAGCCCGCCGCCCGGGAGGCGCTGCGGAGCCTCGGGCTCGACGCGTCCCGCCTCTGGTCGCGGCGCGCGCATCGCCTGTCGGGCGGGCAGGCGCAACGCGTCGCCCTCGCCCGCGCGCTGCTGGCCGATCCCGCGCTGCTGGTGCTCGACGAACCCACCGGCGGCCTCGACCCCGCCGCGCTGGAACTGCTGGTGGACGTCCTGGCGCGCCGCCGCGCCGACGGCCGGTCCGTCACGCTGGTGGTCACCCACGACCGCGACTTCGCGGCCCGCGTCGCCGACCGGACCGTCGACCTCACCCCGCCCGGCGTCCCCGCCGCCACACCGCCGCCCCGATCCGGCGGTGCCGGGACGGCGGAGGTCCTGGTGGCCACCGACCTCGTTCTCGCGCACGGCGGCGCGCCGCTGCTCGACGTCGGGCGGCTGGCGCTGCGGCGCGGGGAACTCGTCGCCGTCACCGGCCCGTCCGGCAGCGGCAAGAGCACGCTGCTGCGCGCCCTGGCCGGTCTGCACCCGCCGGAACGCGGCCGTCTCGTCCTGGACGGACGCGCGCGGCCGTGGCCGCTGGACCGCCGCGACCGCGCCGACCTGCGCGCGGTGCAGCTGGTCGGGCAGGACCCGGCGGGCGCTCTCAACCCCGCCCACCGGGTCGCGACCCTGCTGTCCCGGCCCCTGCGCCGGACGGCCGGGCTGACGCGGGAGCAGGCGCGCGCCCGGGTACCCGACCTGCTGCGCGCCGTCGGCCTCGACCCGGAACTGGCCGCGCGCCGTCCGGGACGGCTGTCGGGCGGCCAGCGGCAGCGCGTGGCGCTGGCCCGCGCGCTGGCCGCCGGACCCGACGTGCTGCTCGCCGACGAGATCACCGCCGCGCTGGACGCCGCGTCCGCCGCCGCGATCCTGCGGCTGCTGGCGGACCTGCGCGCCGGCGGACTGACGGTCCTGCTGGTGACGCACGACCGCGCCGTGGCGGCGTGCGCCGACCGCGTCCTGCACGTCCACGACCACACCCTCACGCGAACGGAGTCCGACAGCCGTGCCCACTGACGAACGCGCCGCCGCCCCCACCGAGGATCTCACCGACGACCTGCTGGAACCGCTCCGCCGCCATCCCTGGATCGACGACGCCCGCCTCGTCCCCGGCGGGGCCGTCGGCGTCCGCCCGGCCCCGTCCGCCCGGGAGGGGCTGGCCGAGGAGTTCCTCGACCACTGGGGCGAGGTCTACGACTGGACGTACTCCACGGCGGAGGGACGCCACGCCGATGACCTCGACCTGTCGGGATGGCGGGCCTCCGACACCGGCCGCCCGCTGCCGGTGGAGCACATGCGCGCGTGGGTGGACCACACCGTCGACCTCGTGCTCTCCCTGCGCCCGACCCGGATCCTCGAACTGGGCTGCGGCACCGGACTGCTCGCGCACCGGCTGCGCGGCCACGTCTCCGGGTACGTCGGCACGGACGTCGCCGAAGCCGCCGTGCGCGGGCCGGCCGCCGAAGCGTGGCCGGACACCGCCTTCGTCCGGGCCGCCGCCCACGAGGCCGGGTCGCCGCGGGTCCGCGCCGCCATGGAGAAGCTGGGATTCCCCGACGCCCGGCCCGACTGCGTCCTGGTGAACTCGGTGACGCAGTGCTTCCCCGGCGTCGGCTACCTGGCCGCCGTCGTCCGCGACACCGTGGACCTGGTCGCGCCGGGCGGCACGGTCGTCGTCGGCGACGTGCGGGACGCCCGCCTGCTCCCCGGCTTCTGCCGGTGGATCGAACAGGCCCGGGACCCGGGCGCCGACCCCGGCGAGCTGGGACGCCGCGCCGCGCGGCGCGCCGAACGCGACCCCGAACTGCTCTTCGACCCGCCGCTGCTCGCCGACCTGGCCGCCCGCACCGCCGCCGCGACGGGCCGGACGGTGCGGATGAGCGTGCACCCCAAGACGATGCGCGACGACACCGAGCTGACCCGCTACCGCTTCGACGCCGTCCTCCACGTCGACGCCCCGCCGGTGGACGGGCCGCCGCCGGTCCGCTGGGACGGGTCCGCCGCCCTTCTGCGGGAACGTCCGGTGCGCGTGCGCGGTGTCCCGCGTTCCGAGGTGTCGGCCGCCCGGCTGCGGGAGCTGGCGGGGCAGGGGGCCGCCGTCGTCATGGACCCCGCCGACCCCGCCGCGCTCGGCGTGGTCGCCCCGCCGGAGGCGGCGGCCGTGCCGGTGGAGGAGATCCCCGGGCGTCCGGGCACGGCCCACGACCCGTTCGTCCCGTTCACCCGTCGCCGTCTCACCGAGATCGCCCGCGCCGTCCTGCGCCGCCCCGAGCTGACGGTCGTGCTCGACTCCGAGCTGCCGGAACGCGCCGAGCGCGCGGCGGCCACCGCGACCGGCATCGTGACCGGCACCGTGACCGGCACCGTGACCGGCACGGGGGTCGGCACGGAGGTCGGCACGGATCCGGCCGGGTTGCCCGCGTTCCTGCGGCGGCTGGACGGGGTGGCGCTGCTGGCGATGGCCTCGGCGCTGCGGCCGTCCGGGCTGGCCGACCGCCCGCTCACCGCCGAGGAGATCGCCGGCGCGCTGCGCGTGGCCGGACGCCACCGCTGGATCGCGCGCCGCTGGCTCGATGTCCTGGTGGAGAACGGCATGCTCGCCCGCCGCGACGACGGGCGCTTCGGCGGACTGCGGCCGGTGGCGCGGCGCGAGGTCGCCGCCGCGGCCGACGGGCTGGCGGCGGCGGGTGGCGCGGTCGGCTACCCGCCGGAGACCTGCCGTTTCCTGCTGTCGGCGATGGCGCGGCTCCCCGAGCTGCTGCGCGACGACCTGTCGCCGCGGGCGTTGCTGTTCGGCGGCGACGACACCGGGGCCGCCGACGGCGCGTACCGGGAGAACGCCGTCAACCGCCACCTCAACGGCGCCGTCGCCGAGGTGATGCGGTGGGCGCGGGAGAACCGGCGGCACGACGGGCCGCTGCGGGTGCTGGAGCTGGGCGCGGGCGTCGGGGGAACCACGGCCGACGCGCTCGCCGCCCTGGCCGACGCCGAGATCGACTACCTGTTCACCGACGTCTCGCGCTACTTCCTGTCCCTTGGCCGGGACCGTTTCGGCGAGCGCGCGGGCGTCCGGTTCTCCCTCTTCGACATCAACGCCGACGCCGCCGCCCAAGGCGTGGAACCGGGCTTGTGCGACGTGGTGCTGTCGGCGAACGTCCTGCACAACGCCCGCCACGTGCCCGACACCCTGACGGGGCTGGGCGGCCTGCTCGCGCCCGGCGGCCTGTTCGTGTTCGTCGAGACGAGCCGTGAGCTGTATTCGATCCTCACCTCGATGCAGTTCCTCATGTCGGCGCGGCCCGGCGAGGAACGGCTGCGCCCCGGCGATCCCCGGTTCGGCGGCGACCGCGTCTTCCTGACCGACGAGGAGTGGCGCGAGCAGATGGAGGACGCGGGACTGCGGCCGTGGTTCACGTTGCCGCGCGACGCCCACCCTCTGGCGGACGCCGGGCTCAGGCTCTACGTGGCGCGCCGCTCGTAGCGGATCGACGTGGGCGGAGCCCCGAAGGCTCCGCCCACGTCCCGGTCACCGCGCGGGAGTCATGCCGAGGTCGGAGCGGAACAGGTCGCCCTCCATCCACAGCGCCGCGCGGACGCCGTCGGCGGCGCCCAGCGACACCAGGGTCGCGGCGTCGGGCACGGCCGGGAGCTTGGCGGTGTCGCCCGCCGCGGCCACCCCCGGCACGGTCGTCTCCTGCAGTTCGTTGACGCGCACGGTGCCGTCGTCGAGGATCTCGCAGCCGAGCCGGGCGGCCAGCTCGGAGTGCTGGCGGGTGGGGGCGCGGTGGTAGACCGCCTGGCGGCGCAGCGCGCTCCCGTCGGCGAAGTGGACGGTCACGTCGCCGGGCTCGCCGGACACCTCGGTGACGCGCTCGGACCGCACCTGGATGCCGCGCTCGTCGAGCTTCTTGGCGATCTCGTCGGGCAGGTCGAGCGGGCCGTGGGTGCACAGCACCACGTCGTCGCTGAACCGGTCGGCCACGTACAGCGCGAGCATCGCCTCGTGCGGCTCGGTGGTGATGACGGCGAGCGTCCTGCCCGTGGTCTCCCAGCCGTGGCAGAACGGGCAGTGGAAGACGCCGCGGCCGAACCGCTCGGCCAGGCCCGGGATGTCGTAGGGCTCGTCGACCTGCCCGGTCGCCAGCACCAGCCGCCGGGCCCGCTCCCGGGCGCCGTCGGCCAGCTCGACCTCGAAGTCGTCCTTGGCCCCCCGGGCGGCCAGCACGGTGCCCTGGCGCAGTTCCACCGAGGGGTAGGCCGCCAGCTCCTCGCGGCCGATCTCCAGCAGCCGGGCCGGGGGAAAGCCGTCCCGGCTCAGGTACATGTGCATCTCCGTGGCGGGGGCGTTGCGGACCCGGCCCCCGTCGACCACCAGCACCCGGCGGCGCTGCCGCCCGAACACCAGGGCGGCGCTCAGCCCGGCCGGCCCGCCGCCCACCACGATCACGTCGTACATGTCGCCATCCATATGGAAATGATTATCATGTTCTGAATGTCGAGGGGAGACGCCGTGGGAAACGAATCCGGCCGGTGGCTGCGCCGCCTGGCCCCGCCCCGCCCGGACGCCGGGCTCCGGCTGGTGTGCGTGCCGCACGGCGGCGGCGGGGCGAGCGCGTTCCTGGGCTGGACCGAGCTGCTGCCGCCCGGGATCGAGCTTCTCGCCGTGCAGTACCCCGGCCGCGAGGACCGCCTGGACGACCCGATGCCGCGCGCCATGGACGAGCTGGTCGCCGCGCTCACCGACGCGGTCGCGACCGTCGCGGACCGCCCGTACGCGCTGTTCGGGCACAGCATGGGCGCGACCGTCGCCTACGAGGTCGCCCAGGAGGCGCGGCGGCGCGGCCTGCGCGGGCCGGTCCACCTGGTGGCGTCCGCCCGCGAGGCCCCGCACGACGAGAAGGGCGGCGACGTGCACCGGGGCGACGACGAGGCGCTGTACGCCGAGCTGATGCGGCTCGGCGCGACCGACCCGGAGGTGCTGGCCGATCCCGGCCTCCGCGCGATGATCTTCCGGTACGTGCGCGCCGACTACCGCCTGATCGAGACCTACCGCCCGCGCCCGCTGCCGCCGCTGGACTGCCCCGTCACGGTGTTCCTGGGCGACCGCGACCCGGACCTGACGCCGGAGGAGGCGGCGCGCTGGCGGACCGCCACGCGCGCCGCGACCCGGCTGGAGGTCTTCCCCGGCGATCACTTCTACCTGGCGCCGCAGCGCCACGCGGTGCTGGCGGCGCTGCGGCGGGTGCTCACCGGGAGCGGGTGAGCTCAGCGCCGCCAGGCGTGCACGCCCGCGGGCGCGTCCGGCACGGCCGTCAGGCCCGCCGCCGCCAGCTCACCGGCCAGTCTCTCGTCGGAGACGACATGGCAGTCGAACTCGGCGGCCTCCTCGCTGACGAGCCGGTCGCCCTCCCACGTCCGGTAGGCGTTGACCCACCGGACCATGTCGTCGCCCACGACGTCGGCCCGGGTCACCGTCTCGTAGCGGCGGCGGCCCAGAACGCGGCCGGGGACCGTGGTGGGCGGTACCGGTTCGGCCTTTTGCGGGTACTGCGTCTCGACCACCAGCACGCCGCCGGGTCGCAGCCGTTCGGCCCACCGGTGCCACAGCCGGGGGCGCTGGTGCGGCGCGAAGTGCATGACCAGGTTGAGCAGCACGACCGCGTCCAGGGGGACGGGCGGCTCGGCGGTCAGGGCGTCCTCGGCCAGGACGGTCACCCGGTGGTGCGCGCCGGGGATGCGGGCCAGCCGGGTGACCAGCGCGGCCCGCATGACGCGGGCCGGCTCGATGGCGAAGATCTCGGCGTCGGCGGGCAGGAAGCCCAGCATCGCCTCGGTGAAGTGGCCGGTCCCCGCGCCGATCTCGGCGACCGAGCGCGCGTCGGGCAGCAGCGTCCGCAGCGCGCCGGCCAGGCGGTCCCAGTGGTCGCCGGGCAGGATCAGGTCGTAGTAGGGGGCGTTGACGGCGTAGCCCTCACCGCGTTCGGCCCGGTTCACCTCGTCGGTGGTCACGTTCTCGGTCACGGTCGGATGCTCCTTCTCAGCTCAGGTGGAGGCCGGTGACCAGGGGGTCGTCGGCCAGCAGGTCCGCGGTGGCGCGCGGGTCGAGCACCTCGGCGGCCAGGTGCGCGCCGGGCGGGATCCGCCCGGCCAGCAGGTCGCGGACGGCCACGGCCGCGACGACCCCGCTCAGCGCGTAGGAGTCGGGCGTGTGCAGCATCAGGCGGCGAGGGCCGCCGGACGCCGGGTCGCGAGGCACGGCCTGGAACAGCATCGTGTAGTACGGGCCGGTGGCCGCCAGGTCGGCCTCGGCGGCGGCCACCACCGCCGGAACATGCCGTTCGAGAGGCCCGTCGCCGTCCGCCCAGGCGGACGCGAGGGCGCGCGGGATCTCCTCGGTGACGTAGACGGTGTAGTTGCGCAGCTCGTCCACGCCCAGGTCGGCGGCCAGCCGGGCGGCCTCCACCGACAGGAACGGCCAGGCGTGCACCCGCCCCCGGAATCCCGGCAGGGCCACCGAACGCAGCGGACGCAGCGCGTTCGGCACGACCTCGCCGCCCCGCCACGCCGCCAGGGCGGTACCGAACCCCGGTCCCCGCGTCAGCAGGGCGTCCACCGCCGACAACGGCCCGATCGCCGCCGCGCCCCCGACGTAGACGTCCAGCCGCGCCGGCCCGCCGTCGGCCGCCAGCAGCCGGGGCAGCAGACCGGACAGCCCCGGCATCAACCCGGCGGAGAAGACCGCGGGACGGTCGGCCGCCACCGGCGCTTCGCGCAGCGCGTCCAGCGCCACCGTGTCGCCCGCCGCGTCGACGTACCCCGCCCCGGCCGCCAGCGCGGCCCGCGCCACCCGGTCCAGCACCCGGTACGACGGCCCCGCGCAGTTGACCACCACGTCGCAGCCGTCGCAGAACGCGCGCAGCCCGGCGTCGTCGGCGAGGTCGACGCGCACCGCCTCGACGACGGCCCCCGGCACGTCCGCGCGCGCCTTGGCGCACACCGCGGCGGCCCGTTCCCGGTCGCGTCCGCCGATCCGCAGCGTTCCCGGCCGCCGGGCGGCCAGCCGGTCGACGACGACCCCGCCGACGGCGCCCGCGCCGCCCAGCACCCCGATCACGGTCATTGCGCCGCGCCCCGCTCCCGCACGGCCTCGGCCAGGCCCGCGACGGTCGGCGCGTCCAGGAACCGGCGGACCCGCATGGCCACGCCCACGTCCTTGGCCAGCCGCGCCAGGGTCCGCACCGCCAGCAGCGAGTCGCCGCCCACGGAGAAGAACGACGTGGCGCGGTCCAGCACGGGCACGTCGAGGATCTCCTCCCACAGCAGCGCGATCCGCTGCTCCAGCTCGTCGCGCGGCGGTCCGGCCGCCACGGCGGTCTCCGCCGCGGCCGGGCCGCCGAGCGACAGCCGTCCGTCGCGCGGCGCGTCCACCGCGCCCGGCAGCTCCACGACCCGCTCCCAGCCGGAGCCGTCGGCCAGCGCCTCGACCAGCTCCACCAGCCCGCGGAACGCCGCGTCGACCTGATCGGCCTCGAACACCTCGGCGACCAGGGAGAACGCGAAGACCATCTCGGCGTTCATCTCCCAGAACCGCGCCTCCAGCGCCACCTGCGGCGTGCGGAGCTGGTGGTAGAAGTCGGCGAAGTCGAGCTCGCCGAGCGGCCCGGCCGACCGGGCCTGCCGTTCCCCGACCGCCGCGTCCATGCCCAGGGTGCTCTGGAACACCACCGGCGCGACGGGCCGGGTGGTGCCGCGCCGCCGCGCCAGCTCGCGCGCCACCTCCACGCCGGAGATCAGGCTGTGCCCGGCGTGCTCGCCGAACGACCGCTGCCGCTCGACCGCCAGCTCCGCGAACGTGCGGCCGGCGTCCAGCGCGACCGGCACCAGCAGCGTGGAGGCGAACGCCCCGATCGTGCGGTGGATGTCGGGGTGCAGCGGCAACCGGTTGAGCTGCAACGTGTTGAGCAGCATGCGCCGGTGCCCGGCCCAGCGCGCCAGAACGACGGAGAACGCGGTGAGCATCGCCGCCGAGGGGGTGACGCCGTGCGCGGCGCACGCCTCCCGCAGCGCGGCCCAGCGCGCCGCGTCCAGCCGCGCCTCCCGGGTGTCCATCAGCGTCGGCGCCACGTCCCGGGGGTCGGCGCGCAGCGGCAGGGCGGGCGGCGGCGGGGCGTCGTCGAGCCGGTCCCACCACCAGTCGCGGTCGGCCGCCCACTGCCCGGTCGCGCGCAGCCGCCCGATCGAGGTGACGTAGTCGCCGAAGTCGACCTCCAGCGGCGCCGGGACGGCGTTCCAGTCGGCGGCCAGCGCCAGCAGCTCGCGGTTGAGCAGCGTGGCCGACCAGCCGTCCATCGCGATCAGGCTCATGGCGGTGTGCAGGCGGCCCCGGTCGCCCGGCAGCAGGGTGAGCCGCACGTCCAGCCCCGGGCCGGTCAGCGGGTCCGGGCCGGTCGTGGCCATCTCGTGCCGCACGGTCTCCAGCGTGGCGCGGATCTCCTCCTCGCCCGCCCCGCGCAGGTCGTGGACCCGGGGGCGCGGGATCGCGCCGGGCGCGTCGGGCGGCAGGACGTGCTGCATGCCGTCGGGCGTGATCCGGGCGCGCAGGGTCGGCTGGTGGAGCGCCAGCCGGTGCAGCGCGTCGGCGAGGGTCTCCTCGGCCTCGTCGGCGTCCATGTCCCGCAGGGCCATGTCGCCGTAGAAGTGCGCCGAGTCGTAGGACAGCTCCCAGCCGTCGTGCTGGCCCACGAAGTAGCCCTGTTGCAGCGGCATCAGCGGGAACGGCGCGTCGGGGTCGGGCCGCCGCCGGATGTCCACCGGGAGGGCCCGTCCGGCCGTGCCGCCGTCGCCGCCGCGCCGCGCCACCAGGTCGGCCAGCGCCGACAGGGTGATCTCCACGGTGACGTCCGACAGCGCCAGCTCCACCCCCAGACGCTTGCGGACCAGCGCCGACATCCGCACGGCCAGCACGGAGTCGCCGCCGAGCCGCAGGAAGCTCGCGTCGGGGCCGATCTCGCCGGGGTCGAGGCCGAGCAGTTCGGCCCAGATCCGCGTGAGATCCCGGGCGGGGGAGGGGAGGGGGGTCATGGTGCTCCTCACGGGTTGCGTGCGGCGACGAACAGGCGCTGTGAGAACGCCGCCAGGGGGTGGTCGACGGGGGGAAGGTCGAGGCGCGGCGTCAGCCCGGCGGCGGCCAGGGAGTCCCGCCACTCCTCGCGGGTGAGATAGGTGCGGTCGGTTCCGGCGCGGGTGTCGCGGCGTTCGGGACGGGTGCCGCCGGGACGCGCCGACAGCAGGAACGGCATCGAGGTCAGCGACTGGTGGTGCTCCCGGCACGTCTCGACGAGCAGCAGCGCGCCGCCGGGCGCCAGCAGGCCGCGGATCCGCGCGAGCAGTTCGCCGACATGGGGGGCGTTGTGCGCCGCGTTCACCGCGATGACCAGGTCGAACGGTCCCGGGCCGCACTGCGCGGCGAGATCCTGGGAGAAGTCGAGAACCTCGGCCCGCAGGAACGCGTACCCGCCGAACCGCACGCGCGCCTCCTCCAGGAAGAACGCCGACAGGTCGGTGAACAGGTACTCGGTGGCGCACCCGCGCAGAACGGGCAGCAGCCCGACCGTCAGCGACCCGGTGCCCGCGCCCAGCTCCAGGGTCCGGCCGGGTGCCAGCCGCCGCACGTACTCGACGGCGGCGGCGTTGAGATAGGCGTTGACGAGGTTGTCGCGGTACGCGGCGGCGGCGACGCCGAACTCCCCGTCCGGGAACAGCAGCGTCTGCGCGCTCACCTCGTCGCGCAACTGCTCGGGCAGCAGGCGCAGCGACTCCAGCAGGTACCGGGTCAGCGTCTCGGGGTAGCCGAGCCCGCGCCGCGCACGGTCCAGGGTGTCCCGGACAGCGGCCAGCTCGGCGCGCCGGTAACGCCGTGGACGGTGGTACCGCCCAGGGGCGGAGGACTCCACCAGCGCCTCGTCCGCCAGGACCGTCAGCCAGCGGCCCGGTATCCAACGGTGCCGGGGCGCCGCGCCCAGCGCGTCCGCGACCTGGTCGGCCGTCCACGGCCCGCCTTCGGGCAGCCTCGAACCGAGGAAGGCGGCGATGCCGGTCAGCACGGCCAGGTCGAGGCGGCGGACGTCGCCGGGGACGTCGCCCAGCGGGGTGTTCCCGAGCGCGGCCAGCCCGGCCCGATGCGCCGTCACGGCCGGGCCGGGCCCTGGGCCAGCCGCGCGGCCAGCGCGGGCGTGGCGAGGGCGTCGGGTTCGGCGAGCATCATCATCACGTCGAAGAAGACCCGGTTGACCTCGGCGTCGACCATCGCCAGCTCCAGCAGCCGCCCCATGCGCCCGGCCTCGCGCCGCGCCCGCTCGTCCACGGGCGCCTCGCCCAGATAGGCCAGGTCGGCGCCGACGGCGATCCGCCAGGCCCGGTCGTTGCCCGCCGCCGTCTCCTTCTGGAGCGCGGCGCAGTCGTCCACGCCCTCGTCGAGCAGCGCGCGCAGCCGCCGCGCCGTCATCGCCGCGACCGACATGCCCTGCGCGTAGACCGGGTTGAGCGCGCACGCGGCGTCGCCGACCACCAGCAGCCCCTGCGGCCAGCGGGGCAGATCCTCGAAGTGGCGGCGTTCGTTGGCCATGTGCCGGAAACCGTGGACCGGCCCCAGGGGCTCGGCGTCCCGGACCACGTCGTGCAGCACGGGATGCCGCAGGCTCGCGGCGAACGCCAGGAAACCGTCCTCGTCCGTCGGCGGGTGGTCGCCGAGGTACCCGTACAGCGACACCAGCCAGCGGCCGCCCTCCACCTGCACCAGGGCACCACCGCGCGTCGGCTGCCCGGGCCCCGGCTGGATCGAGATCACCCGCCATTCGTCGGCGAACCCCTCGGGAACGGCGTAGCAGCGGCTGGCATACCCGGCGCGGGAGTCCACCAGCGTCGTTCCGGTCTCGCCGTGGCCGAGAGCGGCGAGCCACCGCGCGGCGTGGGAGCGGCGCCCCGACGCGTCCACCACCAGATCGGCCGTGACCTCCTCGGCGCCGCTCCCATCGCGCCGGGCCACGCGCACACCCGTGACGCGTTCGTCGTCGGCGACCAGGCCCGTCACCTCCAGCCGGTCGCGGACCACCATGTCCGGCAGGCCCGACACCCGGCGGCGGAGGACCCACTCCACCAGCTCGCGGCTCGCCGACGGGACGGTGTGGGACGGCGGGAACCGGTGGCACCATCCCGCCGGGCTCAGCCACAGATGGTCGTAGGGGGTGCGCAACGGCACCGCCCCCGCCGCGTACAACCCGTCGGTGAATCCGGGCAACAGATCGTCCAACGCGCGTTGCCCGGCACCCATCAGCGAATGCAGATGACGGCTCTGCGGCACCCCGGCACGGAAGGCCGCGCCGTCGGCCGACGCGTCACGTTCGACGACGGTCACCCGCCGGAAGCGACCGGCCAGCGCCCCCGCCACGGCGAGCCCCGCGATGCCACCGCCGATGACGACGGCGTGCTGTCTGCGTTCCATGACGCTCCTCAACAAGGTCGGGATCAGATCGGCGGAGCGGTCCGGCAGGAGCCGCACACGCCGTAGACCTCTTCGATCAGGAAGGCGGCGGCCTCCGGCGGCCCGGCGAACCGGTCGCGCAGCCGCACCGGTTCGGCCTCCAGCACCAGCCCGCAGGCGCGGCACACCAGATGCGCGTGCCGCTCGTCGCCGCAGGCCAGATAGACGGTCTCGCCGCCGTGTTCCAGGGCGTGCACCAGCCCGCCCTGGGCCAGGACCGCAAGCGTGCGGTAGGTGGTGGTCAGGCTGATGGCGGTACCTTCCGCGCGCAGGCTGCTGTAGAGGTCGTGCGCGCTGCACGGCCCGTCCTGCCGCTCCAGGGCCGCGAGCACCGCCAGCCGCCGCGGCGTGGCGGAGATGCCACGGGCTCGCAGCTCGCGAGGGTCACCGGTCACGGCTGGCGGCCTCAGCGGCCCTGCCTGCGAGTACCGCGCCAGGGAGGCGGTCATGGGACGGAACCGGCATCTTCCGGGCGTGTCGAGCACTCCTGCCCGGGCGCGCCCGCCGGAGCCGTCCGATGCCCTCGAAACCGGCAGGCGTCACGTCGGAGCGGTGGGTCGACCTGCGCCACCGAACGTGGCGGTCTCGGGACACGCTCATGCGGTCTCCATCCGGGGGGACATATTCGGAGATGATAATCATTATCACTATCGCATCGCCATACCGGCGTCGATGGCGCCCGGAGGCGCGGAGAGGCCGTGTCAGGCGCGCGGGCAGGTCGGAGGGGATGACGCACGACGACACGAGCCTGTCGACTGGTTCTTGGGCGGATCGCTGCGTGCGGGTCCGATCCGCCGCGGCGGACGGCGGCGAGCGCTTTCGTGTCGGCCGAGATGCCGTGAGCCGGACGGAACGGTGGAGCTCAGGTCACCGGCTTTGTCGCGGGCCCGGAGCGTAGGAGGGGGCAGCGCCATCGCACGGGCGTTCCTGATGGCCCTGGCCGGCTGCTTCTGCTGCCGGACGGTCACTCCGGTGACGCCGCGGCTGCGGATCTTGCCGCGGTCGGAGACGATCGGCTTGGGATACCGTCCGGTACGGCGGGGCCAGGGCGTGGTCGCGCGCTTTCCTTCCTGCGCTTTCGCTGGGTGCGGCCTTTCGGGGTGCGGAACGGGGCGAAGGGTATGCCCCGTCCTCATGTCACATCGCGCAGTGCCGGGGGTGGGGTGGCAGAGCCGGGAACGGGAGCAACGGACGGCGGCCCCTGATGCCGTTGGCTGCAATCGTCACCCGCACCGGGGCGTCGAGGTCCAGGGGCCGGTGTCGCGGTAGCGGCTGTCGCCTGGCCAATGGCGGTGGACTTCACCATCGCGCGAGCCCACCAAGGCGCCGCCGGAGCACCAGAAGCAGGTGCCGCCACCACGCGCTCGGACGATCACAAGGTGGGCTGACCAGCGAACTTCACCTGGCCTGCGATGGGCGCGACCGACCATCGGCACTGGTGGTGACCGGCGGCAACGCCAACGACCGCATCGTGTTCACAGTGCGCGCGGTGCCGACGTGGGGACGAGCAGCACCGACAGGACGGTCCTGGCGGGTGGCGCGCCGGAGATGCGGGCCAGGACGAGGGCCAGGACGAGGGCCAGGTCGGCGCGGCTCGGTGACGAACCATTGGCGGCCGAGGGCGTCTGCCCCGACCCGGATCTGTACGCCCGGTTCCGGGCGCACCGCTGCGCCGATCCCGGCCGCGTCGCGGTCGTCGGCGAGACGGGACGCTCACCTGCGCCGAGCTGGACCGGCTGGTCCGGGCCGCCGCGGCGGGACTGCGGCGGCTGGGCGTCGGCGTCCAGCTGCCCAACGGCCGGGACGCGGTCGTCGCCGAGCCGGGGGCGGCGGCCGCGGGCGCGGTGGCGTTGCCGTTCCCGGTCGGCCGGGGCGCCGCCGGGCCGCAGGACCCTCCGCCGGACGGCGTGCCCTGGACGGACCTGGCCGGCGCCGACGGCCGCGACTTCGTCCCCGCCCGGCCCCGACGGGGCCGCCCGGATCCTGGCTCCTCCGGCTCGGAGGCCGAGCCCAAGATGGTCGCCTACTTCCACGACGCCCTGGCGGTGGCGTCCGTGGTGCCCATCGCCGCGATGGCCACGCCAGAGACCACAAACGCCTCGCCGAGGGGATGATCCTCAGCGAGGCGCTGGTAGTAGTGGAGGATGAGGGATCTGAATCCTCGATGGGCGTGAAACCACACCGCATTAGCAGTGCCGCATCCTGCGTGTTATGAGATGTTCTGTCGTATCCCGTGTTCCTGCTTCCGCAGGTCAGACGTCTCGTGGGTGCATCATCCGCCATGATCCCTTGCAGTTCGTGCCCACCGGCACGCTGGGCAGTCGCGCAGAGGTACGCCTCCGGCGGTCACATAGAGTGATGATATGAAGTCCTCTCGTGATCGACGGCTCTTTGGCGTGGAGAGCGACCGCCGGTCCTTGGGGTCTCAAGCTTCCATGGTTTCCCCAGGAAGTTCCTCACCATCTGTGGCTTTATCTGCTACGTATCTCCGCAATCGCCTCATCCTGGTGCGGGAGGAGTGGCGCGACGAGCAGGTGGCATCCGTCCTTGTGGCGAACGTGCTGCCCGCACGAGGCGTCCTTATGGGCGGAACTGCGCGCAACCCTCTTTCGTCCCTGTAAAGGATGCGCTAATATCACCGTCAGGTGAGCCGGGAAGTCTGGTCGGCATTGGGAGACGTGCTGTTGGGGTGCGTCCACGGCCGACGGGGACCTGATGGCACCTTCATCTCGAACCTCACTCATGCGCTGCGTGCTGTTGGCGCGCGCCTTCCCTGATAGTCCGTGACCGCGTTCGGCCGCGGACTCTTGCTCTGAAGACTCCGCTGTCTTTCTCACAAGCCGGGTAGCCGCATTCCCTGCGGTCGCCATTGGCTCGACGACTGCTGCCATAAATGCGGAAGAGCGTGTTTGTCATGGGTGAATTCCTGGACGCCGCGCTCGGTTTTCCGGCCGTTCTTTTCAGCTTCGTGCTGATGGTCGTGGCCGGGTACTGGGTGCTGGTGTTGTTCGGGGCGTTGGGGACCGACGCCCTCGACGTCGACGCCGATGCGGGGGCTGGCGACGGCGGCGAGGGCGGCGGTCTCGGCGACCTGATGGCCTGGGCCGGGCTCGGCGGTGTGCCGGTGACGGTCGCGCTGTCGCTGCTGGTGGCGCTGGCCTGGTTCCTCAGCCTGGTGGGCCAGGTGCTGGTGGGCGTTGCGCATGCCTGGGTGACGGTGCCGGTGCTGGTGGCGGCGGTGGCCGGGGCCTGGCTCGTGACGCGGGCGCTGGTGCGGCCGTTGCGCAGGGTGTTCCCCGCGGACGTCGCGCCGTCGCGCCGCGACTTCGTCGGCCGCCTCTGCGTCGTCCGGACCGGACGGGTGACGGCCGGCTTCGGGCAGGCCGAGGTCACCGCCGCCGACGGTTCGACGGCCGTGGTGCAGATCCGCGTACCTGACGGCGACGCGGTGGCGCTCCTGTCCGGCGCCACCGCTCTGATCTTCGACTACGACGCGATCGGCGAGGTCTTCCTGGTCATGCCGTACGACACGGCGCTCGACCCGGGCCGCTGACCTCCCCGCGTCCTCTCCTTTCCCCTCACAGACGGGACTTTTCGATGGATGCCCTGACCATAGGGATCGGCGTGCTGGTGGCGTTGGCGCTGCTGGTGGCGCTCGGCCTGGTGCTGGTGGTGACGCGGTTGTTCCGCAAGGTGCCGCAGGGCCAGGCGCTGATCATCTCCAAGACGCGGTCGGTGGACGTGACGTTCACCGGCGCGGTGGTGCTGCCGGTGCTGCACAAGGCCGAGGTGATGGACATCTCGGTGAAGACGATCGAGATCGAGCGCACCGGCCGCGACGGCCTGATCTGCAAGGACAACATCCGCGCCGACATCCGCATCACGTTCTTCGTGCGGGTCAACAAGACCGCCGAGGACGTCATCAAGGTCGCCCAGGCGATCGGCGCACAGCGAGCCAGCAACCAGGAGACGTTGCAGGAGCTGTTCGCCGCCAAGTTCTCCGAGGCGCTGAAGACCGTCGGCAAGCACCTGGACTTCGAGGACCTCTACACCCGGCGCAACGAGTTCCGTGACCACATCATCGAGGTCATCGGTACCGACCTGAACGGCTACAGCCTGGAGGACGCGGCGATCGACCACCTGGAGCAGACGCCGCTGCTGTCGCTGGACAAGAACAACATCCTCGACGCCCAGGGCATCCGGAAGATCACCGAGCTGACCGCGATCCAGCATGTGGCGACCAACGAGCACGCCCGCACCGAGGAGAAGGAGATCACCCGGCAGAACGTCGAGGCGCGCGAGGCGATCCTGGAGCTGGAGCGCCGCCAGGCCGACGCCGAGATCCGCCAGCGGCGCGAGGTCGAGACGGTGCGGGCCCGCGAGCAGGCCGAGATCGAACGCGTCCAGGCCGAGGAGCGGCTGCGCGCCCAGACCGCGCACATCCGCACCGACGAGCAGCTCGGCGTGCAGACCGAGAACAAGAACCGTGAGATCGCCGTCGCCGAGAAGAACCGCGAACGCGTCATCGCCATCGAGTCGGAGCGGATCGCGAAGGACCGGCTGCTGGAGGTCATCGCCCGCGAACGTGAGACCGGCCTGACCCGGATCGCCGCCGACAAGGAGATCGAGGGCGAGAAGCGGGAGATCGCCGACGTGGTCCGGGAGCGGATCGCGGTGGAGCGGACCGTGGCCGAGCAGGAGGAGTCCATCAAGCGGCTGCGCGCCACCGAGGAGGCCGAGCGCGAACGCCAGCAGATCATCATCCGTGCCGAGGCCGAGGCGCAGGAGAACCTGGTCAAGGACATCAAGGCCGCCGAGGCGGCCGAGGCCGCCGCCCGGCACCGGGCGCGCGAGCGGCTGGTGCTGGCCGAGGCGCGGCAGCAGACCGCCGAGCTGGAGGCCACCGCCAAGAGGACCCTGGCCGAGGGCGTCCAGGCCGAGGCCGCCGCGCCCGGCCTGGCCGAGGTGCGGGTGCGCGAGCGTGACGCCGAGGCGATCGAGAAGGTCGGCCGCGCCAACGCCGCCGCCGCGCAGGAGCTCGCGCTGGCCGAGGCCGAGGCGATCCGCGCCAAGCTCAAGGCCGAGGCCGAGGGGCTGACCGACAAGGCCGCCGCGATGGCCGCGCTCGACGACGCCACCCGCCAGCACGAGGAGTACCGGCTGCGGCTGGAGGCGGAGAAGGACCTGCGGCTGGCCGGGCTGGAGACCCAGCGGCGGGTCGCCGAGGCGCAGGCCAGGATCGTGGCGACCGGGCTGGAGAAGGCCGACATCGACATCGTCGGCGGCGACAGTGTGTTCTTCGACCGGCTCGTCGGCTCGATCGCGCTCGGCAAGAGCGTGGACGGGTTCGTGAACGGCTCGCAGGTCGTCCAGGGGGTGGCCGGGCCGTGGCTGGACGGCACCGGCAGCCTCACCGACGACCTGGGCAGGCTGCTGGGATCGCTGGACGCCTCGGGCGTTCGGGACCTGACCCTGTCGGCGCTGCTGCTGCGGCTGATCAAGGCGGGCGGCCCCGAGACCGGACGTCTCCGGGAGCTGCTGGACACCGCGCGCGAGCTGGGCGTCGCCGACGCCCCGCTGAACGCCGCCCCGCCGACCGCCACCGCGGCCAACGGCGCCGTCCCCGCCCAGAACTGACGACCCCTGACACGGCGGCGTTCCGCGGACCGGGACGCCGCCGCCCCGTCGCGAGGAGGAGACGTGAGCCGGGAGACGGTTCCCACCGGCGAGGCCGGGCTCGATCACGGCACCTACGAGGTGCTGCGCTCCCGCCTGGCGGGCCACGCCGCCGAGCTGGCCGAACGCGCCGAGACGTTGAACGCGCGCCGCCTGGCCACGTTCGGCGGCACCGAGCTGCGCCTGGTCGACACCGAGCGCGTCCGCACCGACCACGACTGCGTGCCCCGCGACGTCGTCGCCGTCGGCGGGCTGATGCTGTTCGGCTCCAACCCCTCCCTTGGCGTGAGAACCGAGACCGAGGTCGCCGACGTGTTCGCGTTGCATCGCCATACACGCGGAGACGGCGGGCGGACCGTGTTCGCCGAGGTCGCGCCGGAGGCGGTGCCGGGGCTGCTGGACGATCCCGGCTTCCGCCGCGACTTCGCCGAGATGTACCGGTACTACCGGCAGGCGCGGCTGTTGCGGCTGCGGCGCGTCGAGGGGCGGTTGCTGGCGGTCTTCCAGACCGGCCCGCGGCTGACCGACATCCGGGTGCTGCGCTGGCGGACCGGCGCCGACGGCACCATCGCCTACGAGGACAACCGGGGCGAACGCGACCACGTCCTCCCCGACCCGCACGACTTCACCTGGACCGAGACCACCCGCGACGACCACGTGCCGGGCCGCTTCCCGCACATCTCGATCGGCGGCGAGGTGTTCGTCGACACCCTCGGCGGCACCCTCACCGTCAAGACCGAGAACGACACCGAGTCGGACGCGGGCGTCTACGCCGAGCCGGTGGACGAGCCGTTGCAGAGCCTCGCCGACGCCGACGTGCTGCACGCCCGCGTCGGTGCGCTGATCCTGCTGCGGATCCGCCCCTACAACGAGACCGCCTGGCGGCACCTGGTCTTCAACACCCGTGCCGGGCAGGTCGTCCGGCTCGATGGGATCGAGCAGGCGTGCCGCAGGCTCCCCGACGACCGGGGCGTCATCTTCCCCGGCGGCTACTACCTGGACACCGGCGCCGCCAAGACCTTCGACACCGACGTCACGGGCCTGGAGTACGAGCGGGCCGTGCGCTCTCCCAACGGTGAGGACGTCCTGTACGTCTTCCACTCCCGCGACGACGGCCGTTGCCTGCTCCTGCCCTACAACACCGTCCGCGAACAGGTCGCCAGCCCGATCGTCTGCCACGGTTTCGCGCTGTTCGACGACGGCACGCTGGTGGCGCTGCGGGCGTTCGGCGACGAACCGACCCGCGTGCATCCGATGCAGGTGTGGACGACGCCGTTCGTCTCGGACGCCCATGCCGCCGCCCAGTCCGCCGGGACCGGCCCGCTGGAGCGCGTCGGCAACGCCGACCTGGTACGCGGCATCGCCGACAGCCTGGCGATCACCCGCATGGTCCGGGACATGGAACCCTCCGCCGAGGTGTTCCAGGCGCTGATCGCCGCGTGCGCGCGGGCCGCCGACCGGCACCACTGGCTCGGCGACACCGAACTGGACGACCTGCGCGCCCCCATGGAACAGGTCCGCCGGACCGCCGCGCTGGCGCTCGACGAGTACGAGAAGGTCCGGGCACTGACCGCGCAGGCCGAGACCGCCGTGAACGAGGCCGCCGACGCGGTCGGAGCACTGATACGGCGCGCGGCGGGCGAGGCTCCCGACAGCGCCGACGGCTGGGTGGCGTTGCTGGCCGAGCTCCGGCGGGAACAGGGCCGCGTGGAGACGCTGCGCGACATCCGGTACGCCGACACCGGGCGCATCGACGAGCTCGTGGCGTCGCTGACCAGCGCGTTGGAGGCCGCCGGACGCGACGCGGTGGAGTTCCTGCGGGGCGCGGACGCGTTCACCGGTTACCACGCCGCCATCGAACGCCTCACCGCCGACGCCGCCGCCATCACGACCGCCGCCGAGGCGACGCCGGTCGCCGAACGGCTCGCGGCGCAGACCGAGGGCCTGGAGGTCGTCACCGAGGTCGTCGGCTCCCTCGACATCGCCGACGCGACCGTCCGCACCGCCATCCTCGAACGCGTCGGGGAGGTCCTGGGAGGCGTCAACCGGGCCTGGGCCGTGCTGGACAACCGCCGCCGCGAACTCCTCGACGTCGAGGGACGGGCGGCGTTCGGAGCGGAGTTCGCGCTGCTGGAGCAGGCGATCGCCGGGGCGCTGGCCACCGCCGACACCCCCGGGCGCTGCGACGAACAATTGGGACGGCTGCTGCTCCAGATCGAGTCGCTGGAGTCGCGCTTCGCCGACTTCGACGACTTCCTGGCGGAGCTGGAGAGCAAGCGCACCGACCTCTACGAGGCGTTCTCGGCGCGCAAGCAGTCGTTGCTGGACGACCGCGCCCGGCAGGCGGCCCGGCTGACCGAGTCGGCCGACCGCATCCTGGCGGGCGTACGGCGGCGTGCGGCCATGCTGGCCTCCCTGGAGGAGATCAACGCCTTCTTCGCCACCGACGCGATGGTCACGCGGCTGCGCACCGTCGCCGACGAGCTGCGCGGCCTCGGCGACCAGGCCCGCGCCGAGGAGCTGGACGGCCGCGTCAAGGGGGCCCGGCAGGAGGCCGGACGGTCCCTGCGCGACCGGCTCGACCTGTACGGCGACGGCGGCGACACCATCCGCCTGGGGCGGCACCGGTTCGCCGTCAACACCCAGCCGATCGAGCTGACGCTGGTCCCGGACGGCGACGCGATGGCGTTCACCGTGACCGGGACCGGCTACCGGTCGCCCGTGCGGGACGCGGCGTTCGCGGAGACGCGGGAGTTCTGCACCCAGACGCTGCCGTCGGAGAACGCCGAGGTGTACCGGGCCGAATACCTGGCCGTCACCCTGCTCGACGAAGCCGCGCCCGGCGACGATCTCCTCCACCTGGTCCGCACCGCCGCCGCCGCGCGCTATGACGAGGGTTACGAACGCGGCGTCCACGACCACGACGCCGCCAGGATCCTGGAAGCGCTGCTCCGTCTGCGGCAGGACGCGGGGCTGCTGCGTTATTCCACCCACGCGCGAGCCGCCGCTCAGCTGTTCTGGGCGTTCGACCTCGACGAGTCCGCCCGCGCGAGGTGGGCGACACGCGCCGCGTCCCTGGTCAGGGCGCGCCAGGCGTTCGGCCGCACCGGACCCGTGACCGACCTGGTCGGCGAACTGGCCGCCGCCATCGGCGGTCCACACGCCTCGCTGGCCGCCGAATACCTGGTCGAAGAGCTGGCCAGCACCCCTGTCGGTTTCGTCACCAGCGTGGGGGCGCGAACACTGCTGCGCGACTTCGACGAGGCGATGGGGGAGGCCCGCGCCGACTTCCACAAGGATCTGAACGCTCTCGGCGACGACCTGGAAGCCCGCCGCCAGCTCGCCGAGGCGTGGCTGGCCTCGTTCGGGAACCCGGCCGATCTGCCCGAGGCGGTCGCGGTGACGCTGTGCGGGGAAGCGTTCCCGCGCCACGACTCCGAAGCCGTCCTCACCGCGACCGTCGCCGACCTGCTGGGCACGCACCCCCGCGTCACCGATCGTGTCCTGGACCTCCGCCTGGACGAGGTGCTGTCCCGCGTCCACCGCTTCCGCACCGAGCGGGTCCCGGCGTTCCGCGCCTACCAGAAGCGCCGCAACGCCCTGGTCGCCGCCGAGAGCAGACGCCTGCGCCTGGCCGAGTACAAGCCGAAGGTGATGAGCTCCTTCGTCCGCAACCGGCTGATCGACGAGGTCTACCTGCCCCTCGTCGGCGACAACCTCGCCAAGCAGCTCGGCGCGGCGGGAAACGACAGGCGCACCGACCGGATGGGCCTGCTTCTGCAGCTCTCCCCGCCCGGCTACGGCAAGACCATGCTGATGGAGTACGTCGCCGACCGCCTGGGGCTGCTCCTGCTCAAGGTGGACGGCCCCGCCCTCGGCCACGGCGTCACCTCCCTCGATCCCGCCCGAGCCCCCGACGCCGCCGCCCGCCGCGAGGTCGAGAAGATCAACTTCGCGCTGGAGCTAGGCGACAACGTCCTGCTCTACCTGGACGACATCCAGCACACCTCACCCGAACTGCTCCAACGCTTCATCCCGCTGTGCGACGCGCAGCGCCGGATCGAGGGCGTCCGCGACGGAGAGCCCCGCACGTTCGACCTGCGGGGCAGGCGCTTCGCGGTCTGCATGGCGGGCAACCCCTACACCGGGTCGGGCACCCGCTTCCACGTCCCCGACATGCTCGCCAACCGCGCCGACGTGTGGAACCTCGGCGACGTGCTGTCGGGCAGGGAGGACCTGTTCGCCCTCAGCTACGTTGAGAACGCCCTGACCTCCAACCCGGTCCTGGCCCCGCTGTCGACGCGTGACCGTGGCGACATCGACCTGCTGGTCCGCATGGCCGCGGGCGACGACACCGTCCGCCCCGACCGCCTGACACACCCCTACCAGCAGGCCGAACTGGGCCAGATCCTCGCGGTCCTGGACAAGCTCCTGCGCGTCCAGAGAACGGTCCTGACCGTCAACCGCGCCTACATCGCCTCGGCGGCCCAGACCGACGCCTCCCGCACCGAACCGCCCTTCCGGCTCCAGGGCTCCTACCGCGACATGAACAAGCTGGCCGAACGCATCGTCCCGGTGATGAACGACGACGAACTGGAAAACACGATCACCGACCACTACCAGGCCGAAGCCCAGACCCTCACCTCCGACGCCGAGGCGAACCTGCTCAAGCTCGCCGGGCTGCGCGGCCTGATGACCGCCGTCCAGCAGCGCCGCTGGGCCGAGGTGAAGGCCGCCCACCAGCGCGCGCAGGCTCTCGGCGACGACGACTCGGTGGCCCGCGCGATCCATCTGCTCGCTGACCGGGTGGGGTCCGTCGAGCAGGCCATCGAACGCGCCGCCGCCCTCCCCTCCAACGGCAACCACCGGGTCCGGTGACCCGATGACACGCGACCGCCTGAGCCCGTCCGGACTTCCCTGGCCCCTGGCCTGGTCCCTGCCGAAAGCGGCCGGACGGCCTCGCGCCGCCGTCGTCACCGTGTTCGGTGTGCTCTGCCTTGCGGCGGGGGCGCCGGCCGCCGGCGGCGACTCGTCCTTCGATCCCGCACTCGCCACCGCGACCACCGTCTTCGGCCTGATGTGCCTGACCGCCGCACGGCTGACGGTCCTCGCACGCGACCGCACGGCGGTCCGCCACGACGGGACGGGCGTCGTCTTCCCCTACCGGGCGGGAACCGGGGGCCCGACGAGCGTCCTTTACACGCTGGGGACGGGAACGGCGGCGGGAGCCCTGGCGTTCTCCACCACCTCCGGAACCCGTGGCGATCCCCTACTCGTCGCCATCGCATTGGTCTTCCTCGGCGTCGGCGTGGTTCTGTCGGCCCGCCTCGCCACCGGCCGACCGCGGCGCACACGCCGAGTGATCCTGACCCCGGCCGCCGTCGTCCTGGAGCGAAAACCCGATCCGCGTGCCGTGCCCTGGCAGAAGATCCGAGAGATCACCGCTCAAGGGGCGAACAACACGCAGTTCATCGTCTTGCTCCTTTCAGAGGAGTCCGGTCCCCGGAGATTCCTCCCACGCTCGCGCATCGAGCTTCACGCCCAGACGCTCAACGTCGATCCGGCGCTGCTGTGGCACGCCCTGCGCTACTACCACGCCCATCCCGACGCTCGGGGAGAACTCTCCGACGACCGGGGGCCGCATCGCATCATCCGGGGCGACCTGCTGAGCGAACCCGGTCCGCCTCGAACGTGACAGCGCCCGTCGCCGATTTTTCCGACGTCGAACCAACATGATTTCGTAACTCTTCGTCCCAGGTCTTCCAAGTCACCGACCGTCTCCTTAGTTTCCTTGGTGACCAGCCCGCTCCCTCTGCCAACGGTGGTGACGTGGATACCGTCAACGACATCCTCACCAACGCAAGCGACTTCGTCTGAGGCCCCTGGCTGCTCATCCCCCTGCTACTGCTCACCGGCCTCTACCTCACCGTCCTGCTCCGCGCTCTCCAGATCCGCCGCTTCCGCCTCGCCTTCTGGCTCGCCTTCATCAAGCGCAGCGACGGCGGCGCCGCCGGTGACATCTCCCACTACCAGGCCCTGGCCACGGCGCTCGCCGCCACCGTCGGCGTCGGCAACATCGCCGGTGTCGCCACCGCCATCGCCCTGGGCGGCCCCGGCGCGGTGCTGTGGATGTGGGTCACCGGCATGCTCGGCATGGCCACCAAGTACAGCGAGGCGTTCCTGGGCGTCCGCTTCCGCCGCGCCGACGCCGTCGGCGAGCAGAGCGGCGGCCCCATGTACTACCTGCGCCACGGCATCAAGGGCCCCCTCGGCGTCTTCCTCGGCGGCTTCTTCGCCATCGCCGGCGCCATCGCCGCCTTCGGCATCGGCAACATGACCCAGGCCAACACCGTGGCCGCCAACGTCCACGACGAGTGGGGCGTGCCCACCTGGGGCACCGGCGCCATCATCACCCTGCTGACCGCCGCCGTCATCCTGGGCGGCATCAAGAACATCGGTCGCGTCACCGCCGCCTTCGTCCCCGTGATGATCGTTCTGTACGTGCTCGGCGCCGCCGCCGTCCTGGCGTTCAACATCGGCGAGGTGCCCGCCGCCCTGGGCCTGATCTTCACCGACGCCTTCACCGGCACCGCCGCCACCGGCGGCTTCACCGGCGCCGCCGTCGCCGCCGCCATCCGCTACGGCGTGGCACGCGGCATCTTCTCCAACGAGTCGGGCCTCGGCACCGGCGGCATCGCCGCCGCCGCGGCCAAGACCACCCACCCCGTCCGCCAGGCCCTGGTCTCGATGACCCAGACCTTCATCGACACCCTGGTGGTCGTCTCCTTCACCGCCCTGACCATCATCGTCACCGGCGTGTGGAAGGAGGCGGGCAAGGAGGACGCCGCCAAGTTCACCGGCCGCGCCTTCGACGAGGGCCTGCCCGGCGAGTGGGGAAGCGTGATCGTCACCATCAGCGTGATCTTCTTCGCCTATTCCACCGTCCTCGGCTGGTCCTACTACGGCGAACGCTGCATGGTGTACCTGTTCGGCCGCCGCTCGGTCCTGCCCTACCGGCTGCTGTTCATCGCGGTGGTTTACGTCGGCTCCACCACCACCCTCACCACCGTGTGGACCTTCTCCGACGTCATGAACGGCCTGATGGCCCTGCCCAACCTCGTCGGCCTGCTCATCCTGTCCCCGCTGGTCTACCGCGAGACCCGCGACTACTTCCGCGACCGCCCCCGCGAAACCGAAGCCGAACCCGCCCAGCGATGACCTGACCCGCGGCATCGGGCCGGTCCGGAGGGCTGGCTCGATGCCGCGGTGACAGCATGCGGGCACGTCCGCCTCTATTATTAAACCGACGGTCGGTTTAATAATAGAGGAGTGGAGATGGCCCGGACGGTCGACCAGGCGGCGCACGCGATGCGGCGGCGACAGATCCTCGACGTCGCCCAGCGACTGGTGGAGGCCCGCGGCTACGAGCAGATGAGCGTGCAGGACGTCCTGGATGAGCTGGGTATATCCAAAGGCGCGCTCTACCACTACTTCGGCTCGAAGCAGGCACTGCTGGCCGGCATCGTCGACCGGACGGCGGACCAGATCGAAGAGCGTCTCACCGAGGCGGCCGAAGCCCCGGGCTCCGACGCCCTTGGCAAGCTCAACCAGATCTTCCAGGCGCTCGCGGGCTGGAAGGCGGAGCACCGCGATCGGCTGGTCGCCCTGCTGCGCGTCTGGAACTCCGACGGCAACGCGTTGATGCGGCACAGGACCCGTGTCGGCATCGCCGAGCGGCTCGCGCCGCTGTTCGAGCGGGTGGTCGAGCAGGGTGTGCGGGACGGCGTCTTCACCCTGCCGACCGCCGTCGGGTTCGGGCAGGTCCTGGTGTCCCTGGTCCAGGACCTCAACGAACGTCTCGGCGATCTGTTCTCCGCCCGCGAGGAGGGACGTGCCGACCTGAGTACCGTCGATCGGACGGTCGCCGCCTATACGGTCGCCCTGGAACGGATCCTCGGCGTCGCCCCCGGGTCGATCCACATCGTCGATCCGTCCGCTCTCCACGCCTGGTTCGACCCACCCCGGCGAGAGAGAGAAGGCTGACGATGGAGCTGGCGCTGAAGATCCTTCTGGTCCTCTACTGCGTGCAGGCGCTCGTCCGGTTCGCGATCCACTTCCTGCTGCCCTACGACAAGCGGATCCGGCAGATGGAGCGGAACCACGCCAAGGACCACAAGGTCATCGCCGTCTACGACGACGTCACCCTGGCCGTCCAGATCCTCCTGGTCGCCTGCTGTTCGCGAGCGGGGCGCACCATCTCAGTTTCCTCACCGGACTCTTCGTTGGGATGAGCCTCATCCAGGTGTACTTCCACCGCTTCATCCACCCCTCCCGGAGGACAAGTCGCCCCGGAGCCCCTTCCCGCCGGTCAAGCTCATGTCGTTCGCCATCCAGGCGCGGCCCGGGCTCGCCTGGCGGGAGTACGCGCTCATCGCCGCCGTCTCGGTCTGGGGACTGTACGTGCTCGTCGTGCGGAACCTGATCGGAACGTGACCGGCGCCGCGCCCTTCAGCGACGGGCGGTATCAGGGGCAAGGAGCCCGAGGATGGTTCGGCGGTCGCGGGGTGGTCGTCACCGAGCCAGATGAAGTGACCGGTTGCGGAGCTGGTGACCAGCCGAGCGCGCGGGATCGCGGCGGCCCATGCCTGGGCATGGGCGAGGGGGGCCGCGGTCGTGTGCTTCAGGTCGGCGGCGAAACCGGTGCCCGAGCGCAGTTGCGCGAACAGCCTCAGCCGCAGAGCGAGGCGCTCGGAGGTGAGCCTGGCGACGAACGCCCCCTGCTGAACGGAGCGTCAGGTCGCGCATCAGCAACCGCAACGCGATCTCAGGTGCTCGACGGACCAGGGCTCAAAATCCACGGCGCTCTGTAGAAGGAGCCGTTCGACCAGGTCGGGGTGGTGGGCGGCGAGCGCGATGGCGGTGGGGCCGCCAGCCGACTGGTCCACCGCGGCGGTGAGCCGGTCGATCCCCAGCTCGCGGCACAGTTCGGCGACCACGTCGGCGAATCCCGCGGCGTCGTTCCGGTGGAGAGCGGGTGCGCCCGTAGCCGGGACGCGCCGTTCCAAGCGGAACTCCACCGGCGCATGCCAGCTCAGTTGCTGCGACAGTGTCGGGGTTGAAAGCCGCCTCCCGACGGCACAACCCTTCCTGACAGCTGTCGAGCGCTCAAGGCCGTTCGGTGGACCTTTCGGCCCTAGGGCCTGTCCCGTGATCATGTGTTGGGACGGTCAGGCTCCAGGGGCGGGGTCGGCATAGGGCCCGGAGAAGGTGCGGAGGTGCGCGGGTGTTAGTTTCCCTTCCCGTGACGGAGTACCAGGACGAGACCAGAGCGGCCTATGACGGGGTCGTCGAGCTGTATGCGTCGATGTTCGCCGATCGGTTGGAGGATCAGCCGTTCTCGCGGAACATGATCGGCACCTTCGCTGAGTTGGTGCGCGGGATCGGGAAGCCGCGGGTAGCCGACGTCGGGTGCGGGCCAGGACATCTGACGGCCATGCTGCACGATCTGGAGCTGGACGCCTTCGGGCTCGACCTCTCCCCGGGCATGGTCGAACACGCCCGGAGGGCCCATCCGGCGCTGCGGTTTGACGAGGCGCGGATGGAGGCCTTGCCGGTCGAGGACGGCGCTCTCGGCGGCGTGCTGGCCCACTACTCGATGATCCACACCCCTCCTGGGGAAATGCCCGCGCTCCTCGCCGAGCAGGCACGTGTCCTGGCCCCAGGGGGCCTGCTCCTGGTCTCGTTCTTCGCGACCAACGGACCGGAGCCGGTCCGCTTCGACCACAAGGTGACGCCCGCCTATAGCTGGCCGGTGGACCGGCTCGCCGAGTTGCTGGCCGGGGTCGGGCTTGTCACGTTCGCCAGGCTGCTCCACGATCCGGCCTCCGAACGGGGCTTCCTCGACGCCCACTTGCTGGCACGCCTCCACTAGGGACTGCCCCTTGATCATTTGGCGGGGTGGCGGAGCCAGATGCGGATCGAGGCGACGTCGATGGTGCCCTGGTAGATGCGTTCTCTCTTGTCGTAGCGGGTGGCGACGGCGCGGTGCTGGCGGAGCTTGTTGACGCAGCGTTCGACGGTGTTGCGTTCTTTGTAGGCGTCACGGTCGAAGACCGGCGGCCGTCCGCCCTTAGAGCCGCGGCCGGCGCGATGGGCGGCCTGGTCTTTCTTGACCGGGATAACGGCCTTGATACCGCGTCGCCGCAGGTAGCGACGGTTGGCGCGGGAGGAATACGCCTTGTCAGCCAAGGCGGGTGCCGGCTTCTTGCGAGGACGGCCAACGCCGCGGCGCGGGATGCGGATGGACTCCATCAGCGCGATGAACTTCGGGCAGTCGGCGTGCTGTCCGGGCGAGGTGAGCCGGGCGATCGGACGGCACCGCCGATCGGCGACCAGGTGAATCTTCGTGGTCAGACCACCCCGGGACCGGCCAAGCGCTTCGCGACCGCCGTTCGTCACCCGCTCGTGATCTTTACTGGCCCCTTTTGGGTGATGTCGACGGCCGGGGCGTGCCGCGCCCCGGCCGCGTGCTGGTGCGCCCGCACGATCGTGGAGTCGGCGCTGACCGTCCAGTCCTCGCCCTCGGCTTCGTCGCACCCGGCGCGCAGCCCGTCGAGGATCCGCTCCCACGTCCCGTCCAGCGACCACCGGCGATGCCGGTTGTAGACCGTCTTCCACCTGCCGTAACACGGCGGCAGGTCCCGCCAGGCGCAGCTCGCCCGGGTCCGGAAGAACACCCCGTTGATCACCATCCGATGATCGCTCCACCTAGCCCCGTGCACGTTCTGCATAGGGAGCAGCGGCGCCAGCCGCGCCCACTCCTCGTCCGTCAGGTCATGACGCTTCAGACGCTCCTCATCCACACGGATCATCTACAACAAACCGCCATCAAAGATCACGGGACACGCCCTAGCGGTCGATGGTGGCGTCGGTGCGGTGCCGCAGCACGCCCTCCACCATCGGGACGACCTCGGGGGCATTGCAGGGCCGTAGCCGGGAGCAGACGCACGTTGAACACGCGTGTCGCAGATCGTTCCGATTGATCTGTGCGAGCAGCGCATGCGGATCGAGGAGGGTATTGATCATCGGGGAGCAAGCATGGCGATCGACCCTCAACACGCTTCCAGCACGCGATCTGAGCGCGGAGTCCCGCTCATTCGGTTGCTCGGGTTCTGTGGGTGGGGCTTGTCGTTGGCTGGCTGGTGTGCGGGGCGGGGTGGGGCATTTCTGAGGAACTGGTGCGGGTGGCCTCCAGCAGGGTGAACGGCGTGGGTGACCGCAGAATGCGGTTCAGTGTGAAGCCGGCCGCGGTCAGCAGGGTGCGCCAGTCGTGCTCGGTGCGTTCGCGGCCGCCGACAGTGCCCATCATGGTCAGGTCCATCAAGCAGACAGGGCGTGAGATCTCCTTCTCGGGCAGGACGATGTCCATCAACTGCAGGCGGGCGCCCGGCGGGGCGGCGGTGTGAATGGCGCGCAGGATGCGGGTGGCTTGTTCGTCGTTCCAGTCGTGCAGGATCATGCAGGCAAGGTAGAGATCCGCTCCAGCGGGCACCGCCTCGAAGAAGTCACCTGCTGCGGTGGTGATGCGGTCGGACACACCGGCCAGCGACAGTCGTCGGGTGGCATCGACGACGACTTCTGGGAGGTCGAAGACAACGCCGCGCAGGTGTGGATGCAAAGTGGCGAGTTCGGCCAACACCGCTCCGTCAGCGCCACCGACGTCGACCACGGTGTCCACACCGGACAGGTCGATACGGCGCAGCGTGTCCATGCGGAATACGCGCAGGGTGTCGTTCATGGCACGGGAGAACTGGGTGACCTGGTCTGGCCGCTGGCCGAGCCAGTCGAAGAAGGGGACACCGTGGTGATGCTCCATGGCGGGACGGCCGTCATGGACGGTCTTCCACAGGTCTGCGAAGGAGGCGTAGTGCGTCTCCATCCACATCATCGCCAGGTTGCGTAGCGAGTTGTGTGTGCTGGAGGCCAGCGGCCCACCCAGGGGGCCCAAGGCCACCCGGTCGGTGTCCTGTTCCAGCAGGAAGATCCCCTCGGCGGTCAGGACACGCAGCAGCCGGCGCAACATGTCGGGCCGGGCGCCGACCTCGTCGCTGAGGTCGGCCACCCTACGAGGGCCGTTCAGAAGATGGTCGGCCACGCCCAGCCGCGCGACCACGTACAACGCTTGAGAGATCTTGAAGCCGCCCAGCAGGCAGAACACCTCGGTGGCGGCGTCGAGGTCAGATGTCTTCCGGTTTCCGTTGATCATCCTCACGAGAGGTGAGCATATAGATGCACACGGTGGTGAGGTGGTCGTCTGCCGTGGCGTTGGCTTGACGGTCTCCGCGATATTGCTCGACAGCTGAGCATGAACCGGCATCCTTGCCCGTCGAACAGCGGGATCGCCCTGCGTGCATCGGTGGTTGATCGCTGCGATGCGGGATGCGATGGGCGTATCAGGCGATGCCGTCGTTTCTGGGTGGTGCTGAGGTTCGGTGCGCGATGTCGTCCGCAGAGAGTTGCCGACGTTTGGCCTGGATGAACGTAGCGAACTGCTTGCGGTCGTTGCGCCGCGGGAAGGGGCGGTCGGGAACCGGTACATCCAGGAAGTGGCAAAGTGGCTCCCACCCTTGGGTGACATCGAACTCCAATAGCCGTTCGGCGGGCACTAGCTGGCGGACGGCGTCGTTGTGACGGTTGAACGCGGCGATGGCGCGATCGGGATCGTCCAGCCGCCCGTCGAACACCGCATCGAAGATGAGTTCCTCCACCAGGCTCATCATCGGAGCCAGGTGGGACTCCACCGTCCCGGGGGGAGGAACCAGGTCGGCATCGAAGATGGTGTGCTTGGCGCTGTCGTACCAGAGATCGGGATCGCGGGTGGTCAGCACCACCTTGGCCTGAGGGAACCAGTGGACCAGCTCACGCCAGAACCGGGTCCCCGGCCAGCCCACGCTGGATCCGTAGCCGTCGAAGACCTGGTTCCAGTTCACCGGTTCGCCTCGGCCCGCCCGTCGCCATATCTGGACCTGTTCGGGACGCTCGAACATCTTTCTCAGGTGATAGCAAGGGCCGAACCCCAGCTCCTCGACGGCGGCCGTCAGGGACACCGTGCCGGTCCGGCCGAACCCCACTCCAATGACCTCCAGCATCGGCTGCCTCCACGGTCTCTTTAACGTGATTGGATAACTACTGATAGTAGTTCTCGGGGGAGTATGGCCGGTCCGTCTCCAGCGGCCTGCTGCATAAGTGTTGTCCGGTGGCCTCTATCTGGTGGCCGTGTGGCGGGCTGAAGGCCGGGAAGTGGACGGCTGTGCGGCCAGGTTCGCTGCGGCTGGGCTCAGGGCGCTCAGGGCGGTGCGGAACTTGGCGCAAGTCTCGGCCAGTTCGGCGTGCGGGTCGCTGTCGGCGACGATGCCCGCGCCAGCGTAGAACGTGAGGGCCTGGTCCCCGGCGACAGCACAACGCAAGGCAATCACCCATGCGCCGTCGCCGACGGCATCCTGCCAACCGACCAGACCGGTATAGAAACCGCGGTCGAACGGCTCCAGATCAGCGATCAGCCGCCGGGCCGCGCTGGTAGGTGTGCCGCAGACGGCCGGGGTGGGGTGGAGGGCGGCGGCCAGGTGCAGGGATGTCGTGGCCGGATCGGTCAGCTCGCCGGTGATCTGGGTGGACAGATGCCACACGGATCCGGCCGCCACCGGGGTGGGGTGCGGTGGCACCGACAACCGAGCGCAGTAGGGACGAAGCCTCCTGGCGACCGCGTCCACGACGACGGAGTGCTCATAACGGTCCTTGGCCGAGGTCATCAGGGTGGCCGGATCATGGTCGCGCGGTAGCGAACCGGCCAGCGGATTGGCGACCACCCTGCGTCCCGAGCGTGACACCAGCAGCTCAGGGCTGGCGCCCAGCAGAATACGACCACCGGGCAGCGGCGCGGCGAAGGTGTAGGCGTGGGGATTGCGTTCGGACAGGGCCTGCAGCAGTGGGGCCACTTCACCGGTGAACGGGACGCTCAACGAACGGGCCAGTACCACTTTGTCCAGCTCGCCGGCGCGCATCCGGCCCACGGCCTGGCGGACCGCCTCAAGGTAACCGTGAGGCGAAGGTACCGCCCGCCAGTCCGGCGGAGCGGGCTCGGCACCGGACAGCGCACCAGTGACCGTGCCGCAAGTCGGATGGGGAGTGCTGCCGAAGTCCGCCCCACTGCCATTGCGGCCCGGTTCCGGCGCAGGGCCATAGCGCACGTATTGGGGGACAAACAGGTACGGATGCGTATCGCCAGCGAACGGAATCGCTCCCACCACGATCGGCGCTGAGCGCCCGGACGCCAGCGCAGCACTCAGTACGCCGTCGACTCGTTCGGGGAGATCCTCCAGGCCCACTGCGACTTTTTCCGCGCCTCCGTGCTCGGCCCGAGGTGGAACTGCGACCGCCATCCCGGCTGCTCTCAGCGTGCCGCGCGGTGATGCGAGCAAGAACTCTTCCGCCTTCACAGTTCGACACCTCGCCATGTCGTAACCGGTCGCCGCTTAGCGGTGCCCTGGTCGTTTCGGCCGCTTGCACAGATGCTCTCGCGCGAGCCTGAGCTCTGCTCGTTGGCTGTGTGCGGCAGCTTCACCGGCCCACTCCCGTAGCGCGGGCTGCGAGTCCTGATGCTGTCGCGGCCGGAGGTGCGGTTGTCAAGGTCACGAATACAGCGGTGATGGTGGCAGCGATCACTGGAACCTCTTGACGGGCAGCGCCCTCGACGGGCGACCGATCTTGACTATCCAGGCCCCTGCCCGCCTTCCGGTGACGACTACCGCTGATCAAGTTTCATGATTTCCAAGCCATGGCAGATCACTTTTGGCTTTCGGTGCATGACGCGTATCAATCCAGACCCCAGCTGGAGGGAAGGTGTGCATCAGGTGTGGCGCTGAGAACAAGACGGGCTGCTTCTCAAGCCTTGCCAGGAGGCTGTTTTCCACCCCTTTCATGATCATGCAGATGGATAACAGCCTCCTGGGCGGGCGCCGGATCCAGTTCTGCCGTATGAAGCCCTGAGGGCTATCTCTCCAGCATGTCGTGTCAACGCGGGTCAGCCCGGATGATCGAGCAACTGACCGTTCGGTGCCGCTGAGGCGTACCGTCGGCTGTTCTGTCGCCTACGGCTTGATCGCCGGCATGAGGAGTCATGCCAGTCGAAACCAAGAACTGAGGCCTGCGCTTCTCGAGCGCAGCGTGCTGCGATCACTGGGCGAGTCGAACATCGACTCACCACCTGGCGGTGGGTGGTGGGGTCAGCTCAGTGTCATCGCGTTGTTGACGTCGGCGATGAGCAGGTAGCTGCATTGTCCTTCGACCAGCAGCAGATTGGCGCCGACGGTGGCGGCGGTGTTGCGCTGCCAGGTGCCGGTGAAGGGCTTTTGGGGTTGGGCGGTGACGTCACTGGTGTGGGAGGCGCCGTCGCAGTTGGGAGTGATGGTGCCTGCGCCGATGCGATCGTATTTGGGGGTGGTTCCGGTTCGGGGTGGTTGTGCCGCCACCGCTGCCAGGTTGGTGCCTTTGGTGCAGGTGTAGGTGAGGTTGATGATCAGTTGTCGGCCATCGGCCCCTACCGTGGCGGTGTTGACCTTTAGGCTGGCCTTGCGGTCTTTGACCATGGGCTTGCATGGCGGCGGCGCGGTGCCGGGCACGCCCGCCAGCAGCGCCGCCAGCGCGGTGGCGGCCAGAGCGGTGGTGATCATTGCCGGTTTCCTTTCGGGCGGGAAGACCGACCCAGGCGGATGGCGCGGTCACCGGCGGCGTCACGATCTGGTGAGGTGTCGATCCGCCGGTCGGGCTACGGCGGGTTGCCGCAAGCACTCCATCAACTACCCTCTGAAATACTTCAATGACTCTTTGTGAGTAGATTGTTGGAAGATTCCGGGATTCCAGCCAGGTCTCATGCGGTTGGGCTGGACGCCGGTCACCTTGTGATGGCGGGAACGGGGCGGGGCAGTACCAGGTGCTCTCTGGTGGACCTCGGGTCATGCGGGCACAAGCCCAGCATGACCCGACGTCCTGAGCTGTCCGATGACCAGTGCAAGAGGATGGGTGCGGTTCCTTCTGAAGGAGAAGGTTGATCACGCGGTCAGGGCGTACTCGTCCTGGTGGCCTGAGTGCGGTGTGAAAGCCAACACCGCCACCGTGGGATCCGATGGCCGCCAGCTGACCGTCAATCTCACCTAAACCTGCACCAAAGGCACCCACCTGGCGGCGGTGGCGGCACGACCGCCGCGCACCAGGACCACCCCCAAATACGAGCGCATCGGCGCGGGCACCACCACCCCCGACTGCGACGGCACCTCCCACACCGTCGACATCACCGCTTCACCCCGCAAGCCCTTCACCGGCACCTGGCAGCGCAATGCCGCCGCCACCATCGGCGCCAACCTGCTGCTGGCCGAAGGAGAAGCAGCTACCTGCTCGTCGGCGACGCCAACAACTCAATGACGCTGAGCTGACCTCACCAGCTCCACATCGGTGCCCAGAACTGTGGTGTGGTCGGTGACCTTGGAGTGGTAGGAGGCGTCGGCCAAGACCTTGGTGATCATCGGGTATTGGACCACCAAGGCCTCGGGCGGTCGCTACCGCCTTGGCCTTCAGAACTCGGGCCCGGGCGCCGACATGCGCGCGACCCTGTTTTGCGCTGCGTCTACGGCTGCGTGCATGTGGTCGGCCGCACCGCACACGTCGCCGGTCTGACCGTCGGACCGGGTGGATCGGGTGACGGAGTTGAGCAGGAGATCTTCGTAGTGGTGATGGGTGCGGGTGGTCCGGCGGTGGTGCAGCAGGTCCGCGGCCTGGTCGGGGCGGCCGGACAGCAACAGCGAGCGGGCGAGGGTGTCGTTGATGACCTCGCGTTCGATGGTGACTCCGCCCAGCTCGGTGATCTGCTGGCGGAGCGGTTCCAGCAGCAGCGCGGCTCGCCCGGGGTGCCCGTTGGTCATGGCGGCCAGTGCCTGCACCACCGGGGTCAGGACCTGCCGCCAGGCGGGGCGAGGGTCGGCGGCGGTGGTGCGGGCCAGGCGGTCCAGTGCCGGGGTGTCCCCGGCGACCGCCAAGGCCAGGGCGAGCTGGAAGGTGTGGAAGATGCTGACCATGCCGCCGGGTTCGGTCAGCAGGCGCCGGGCGTGGTCGGCCTCGACTGTGCGGGCTGGCGTGTGCCCGGTCAACAGGAGCCGCCAGTTGACCTGCGAGCGCATACCCACGTCGCCGGCGGCCAGCTCGGTGTCGGCGCGGTGGCGGGCCTGCTGTACATCCCCGTCGGCCAGGCATTGCAGGGCGGCGTGCCATTGCAGGTGCGGACGCTGGGGAACATGCGGGTCGGCCAGCAGCCAGGCGTCGATGAACGCCACGTAGTCGCCTGCGGCGCCGCGCAGGTGCATCACGTGCGCCAGGGCGTGCGCGGCCGGGCCTGAACGCGGCTGGACCCGCAAGGCGTGCCGGGCCAGCCGTTCGGCTTCGTCCAGGCGGTGCTGCTCGGCCCGGACCGCCGCCAGCGCCGCCGCCCACGCCCAGTCCTGGTCGGGCCCGGCCAGTGTGTGTTGCCGGGCGATCAATGCGCGCCCCTGCTCGATCAGGCCGGTGTCCTCGGCCTGCTCGAACGCACCCAGCAGCGGCACCGCCAGCGGATCGGCCGCAAAGCGGTCCAGGTGCCGGGCCAGATGGGTGGCGGCGGCGCGGTGGTGCCGATGGGCGCACAGATGGAACGCGTGCACCAGGCTGCGTTCCCGCAGACCGACGTCTGCGGCGTCGCGCTGGGCCCGCACCATCTGCCGGCGCAGCTCGGCGTCGGACAGAGCGGCCCCGGCCGACCATGCCACCACCGCCCGCACCAGACCCCGGCCCGGATCGCCGTCCAAAAGCCGCCGCCACAGCACATCGACCTGGCTGGTGCGCGCCAGCAGGGCGTGCATCGCCGGATGCTCTGTCCTCCACAACTCGACCGTCACCGGGAAGCTACTCTTGCGGCTCCGTCACCGGGCGAGGCGCCGGCCGCTCCGCCGGTTGCCCTGTCGGGTCCTTCATCGGCTGTTCCGCCGGCTCTTCGGCCGCCTCATCGTCGGATGAGAGGTTGCAGGTGCGGCCGCTGTTGCCGCCCGGTCGCCGGTCCAGCGCCAGCGGCTCGGCCGGCACCAGCTCCTCCAGCGGTCCGGTCCTGTCGGTCCAGATGTCTTCCATGACTTCCTCCTTCGGTGGGATGCACTTCCATCTCGGCTTCATCACTATATGTATGCACTTCAATGCCATAGGTGATCATAGGGAGTGGAGATCTTGTCTTGTCCGCGGCCGGAAGCACCCTCGGGCGCGCAAGCGGTCGTAGAGGTGGAATCTGTCCCAAGAACCCTCCGACGATCTCCATGCGGGTCAGCTCGGGATGCAGCACTGCGGGCACGGTGACCTCGCCCAGCATCCGGAGGGCGCCGAACCGCCCGCATCATCGGTGTCGGACGAGATCGCCTCGACCATGCCCCGGGCGCGGGCGGTCCGTTCGGAGCCGCCCGGTCCGACGCCATCTGACCACCTCCAAGGCCGCCCGGTCGCTACGCGAAGCCGACAGCGACACTGTGGACGCGGCGCGCGCCCGCGCGAGGCCCACGAGTCCCTGCACGATGACCCCCGACACCGCCACGCCGCCGGACGCGGCGACCGGGCATACGGCCTCTTCGGGCCGGTCCCGGTCGCTGGATGGCGTCGTACGCTCCGTACCCTGCATCGGCGGCCCGGACTTGCGGCTCATTCCATTTGTGAATGGCGTCTGGGATGAATGTGCCGGTCAGACTCCGATGGAGTGGTTGAGGAGTCGGTAGGTGTGGGGGCAGGGCAGTTTGCTGCGGGTGCCGGTGAACTTGCGGGTGATCTCGACGGTGGTCTTACCGCGCGGGTCCTGACACCTGACCCAGTGCTGGTAGGCGCGTGATCTGCTGCAATGCGCCACCGAGGTGTGCTTGGCGTGGGCGGTGTACAGGGCGCAGCGGATTGGCGCCTGCGGGCTGGCGGCCGCCGGCGAGGCGGTGACGCTGGCGGTGGCGGTGAACAATCCGGCCGACAGGAGTGCCGATGCGGTGAGGGCCACGGCGTTGAGACTTTTCACGAAACACCTCGCATACAGAAGGTAACTGCTTATTGCGCAGAGTTACCTTCCGTGTGACGGCAGGTGCAAAACCCCGGGATCGACACAGAAGTGGTCAAGAAAGTCGCCCGCCAACGCCGCGTTGGCGGGCGCCCAGGGTGGCGGAGTGTCACCGCCTAGAGCAGGCGTCGCCGTCGGCATAGCTCCCAGGACGTTCTCGTAATAGGCATGGGAATCGTCACCGTCGGGGGCGACCTGGACCGCCTGCGGGCGGGCAGGGGCGGCGGCGATGGCGGCAGTGGCGATGGCCGTGCCAGCGGCCGTGGCGGTGGCGCCCGACGTCGTTCACCCGGAATCGGTGCCGCGCCGTCAACCGCGACGACCGGGGCGTCTCACTTCCTCCACCACGGTTCCGCGACCATCCGGACGGCGTTGGTCCCGCAGTGGATTTCGCCGCCCATGGAGTGGTGGATGGTGTAGTCGTCGATGTGGTCCACCTCCATCCCCACCTCGCGGTAGGCGCGCTCAATCTCACCTTGGAAGACGTTACGGCCACCCACGACCGGTCCCCACTGGAGCGGGGCGAGGTAACGCCGCCGGTCGAGCACGATGCCGTTGATGGCATCCGGCCGATAGGCCACGAACGAGCCCTGCGGCTTGAGAGTACCGGTCTCATGCTCCTCCTCCGCCGCGACCTGCGCTGACCACCGCGGAGCTGCCTCCGTGGCGCATCGTGATGACACCGTGTGGTCTGTCTTCAGACCGCGCAGGTGATCCGATCGGGATGCTGAGGGAACAGCAGGAAGTACCTGTTCACGGGAACGCTGCGCTACGGCAAGCCGGGCTGCGGCGCGAAGCTGCGCGCGGTGAAGGCCCACGCCATCCGGACGAAGGCTCCCGGCCTCCCTCTACCACGCGTGCCCTGCCAGAAGCCCAGGTGGCTGCGGGGGCATCAGCATCCCCGGTCCCAAGGTGGACGCGGTACTCACGGAAACGATGATCACCAAATACGAGGAGGAGGGCACGGCGGCGGGGCGGGGACGAGGAGCCGGAACCGTGGTCGCGTGAAGCCGAGTTGGCTCAGGTCCGGGCCAACATCGCTGACTTCACGGCGGCACGGCGGGCGAGGCCACAGCGGATCTCCCGCACGTGCGGGGCGGCGGCGCGGCCCGTCCGGCTGCGTGAGGAGTGGCCGAACCTCACACTTCCCGAGCGGTGGGCCTACATCGAGGAGGCGCTGATCTCAGTGCTGCTCCACCCTGCGAACGGCCGAGCGCGGTGGAACCCCGATCGTCTCGAACCGCTGTGGCGTCCGGCGGACTGACCGGATCTGGAAAGCGAGCGGGGGCCCTCAGCCGAGGGTCCCCGCTCCTTGCGTCTTCTCGGTGCCTGAACGATCGAGTTGATCCGCTGCCATTTCGCGTCGGTCCGCTTCGGTGCGCGGGCGGCTTGGCGATGCGCCCACTTGCGGTCGTTGTCATCGAGTTCCGGCGTCTGGCATCACTATCCTTTCGTTACGTTGCGTGATTGTCTTCGTCTTCGTCTACGGCTCGCCTGTCCGCCATACGTGCAGGCGCGCGCGTAGACATAGACGTAGACAAGTCACCGAACGTGTTCGGGCATCGCGCGCCAGCGGCCTCGGGAGACCTGAGTGACGCGGTCGGCGTCGGCGAGGTGGGTGACAGGGATGCCCTCGTCCGGCACGCCGGTCAGCAGCGTCCATGGAACGTCGTCGGGAACGCTGTGCGGCTCTGCGTTGGGGGGCGCGGTGGTCGGCTCACCGAAGGGCAGGGAGATCCCCGCCTGTGCTTCCACGATCGCCGTGCGCGCGACATCATCCAGACAGGGCTGCACCTGCGCGTGCCGTTCGGCGGTGCGCGTCGGGCGATGGAGTCGGCGTCCCCGACGCGCCGTCCCCGCGCGGTCAGGAAGGATGCGCGCGCCTCCAGAACGGCCACCGCGTCACGGCAGGCGGTGAGGTCGCCCATCAGGACGTTGATGCCGCCCGCTCTTGCCCGACCCTGACCGCTGCTGCGCGGGTCCGCTGAGGTGCTGGTCAGATGGTCGGAATCCGCCACGATCGCACACGGTCACAGTGGCGGGCGGCGGGAAGCCGGTCCGGGGGCTGGTTTGGGAGACTGTTTCGCATGGGGCTTTCTCGTGAGGACGATCCCGCGTGCGATGTGGCGCATGGTCGTGTCGGCGGCTCTGCCGGAGAGCGCACGCTGGTCGCCGTGTTCGCCTCGCCTGTGGCGGAGTATCTGCTGCGGTACGGGTCCGACCTGGGTTTTACCTGCCTGCTGGTGGATCCTGCGGGCAAGGGCGGGGACGCTCTGGCGCGCGTGCCGGAGCTCGATGGCACCGCTGATGTGGTGGTCACCGACCATCACCGTCCCGAGCTGGGGGAGGTGCTGCGGGACGTCCTGGCCCAGCCGGTCCGCTGGGTCGGTGTCATGGGCAATCCCCGCCACCCCGCCCCGCATGTTCCGGCGCTGCGCGCCCTGGGCGTTTCCGAGGACGCCATCGCTCGTGTGCATCGCCCGGTCGGGCTCAACATCGGGTCCCGCACCCCCGCCGAGATCGCGGTCGCGACCCTGGCGGGTCTGCTGGCCGACCGCAACGGGCGTCCCGGCGGCTTCGCGTTCTAGCGCACCAGCCGGAGCGTGCGGGACGCCAGGGTGACCTCCACCTGCTGGCCCCAGGACAGGACGAGGCGGTCGGACTCCACGCCGTCGCCGAACACGACGAGGCCGTCGGTCTCGCAGACCAGCGACAGCGACTCGCCGGGGCCGAGGCGGCCCTCGGTGAACGCCGTCCCGGTCGCGGGGGAGGGCCACGCCTCGCGGACGAACCAGGCCAGGCCCCGTTCGGTCGGTTCCGGCAGCGGCGGGCCGCCGCGCTCCCGCCACACCGAACGCGCCCACCCCGTCGCGCCCGTGCCGGTCGCCACCAGCACGCCCGAGGACGACTGGCGCTCCCCGGCCAGGCGGTAGCGCGCGGACTGGTGGGAGGGGTGGCCGACGTAGATCTCGTTGAGGGCGGTCAGCGAGCGCCGGTCGTCGGTGACGGCCGCCGCCATCACCCGGTCCTCGGTCGCGGCGCGGCCCGCCGCCGCGTCCCGCAGCAGGTCGGCGCAGGCCGCGACCGGGTGCGGGATGAGCACGCCGGGGTTGCGGCCGGGATCGGGGTTCAGGCCGATCACCGGCTGGCCGTCCAGGTACTTGGCGGTGTTGGCGACCAGGCCGTCCTGGCCGACGACCACCACCAGGTCGTCCGGCGCGAACAGGAACCGGTCCAGGTCGGCGCGTTCCACCGCGCCGCGCCGCCAGCGGGGTGGAACGGCCGCGGCGACCTCGGCCCGCGCCCGCGTCACCCGGGTGTGGGCCGCTTCCACCTCGGCGATGTCGCGGCCCCGCGTGCGCAGGTGGAAAGCGGCCTGGCCGCGCGTGCCGTGCCGGGCCAGCAGCTCGTCGTACTCGGTGCGGCGGTGCACCACCACCGCGCGGGGTGCGAGCGTCACCGGGATCCGCCGAGCCTGGCCAGCGCGGTGGCCACCACGTCGGGCGACACGTGGAGCTGCCCGATCTCCGGCAGGTGCTCGGCGACCGCGCGGGCGGCCAGCGCCAGCAGGACGGCCGGGTCGGCGTCGCGGTAGGCGGCCAGCTGCGCGGCCTGCGCGTCGGCCTCGGCCGTGCCCACCACGCGCCGGGCCTCGGCCTGCGCGGCGGCGGCGAGCTTGTCGCGTTCGGCGCGGGCCTCGGCCTCGATCCACGCGGCCGCGGCCTCCTCCTCGGCGCGGCGCCGGTCGTTGGCGCCGCGCCGGGCGACCAGGGCCTGCTCGCGGGCGGCCAGCTCGATCTGGTTCTGCATCTCGTTCTCGGCGATGGCGCGCTCGCGTTCGACGGCCAGCGCGCGGCGCTCGTAGGTGGCGCGGTCGGCCTCCTGCTGCACCCGCTCGCGGGCGGGCGTCTGCAACGCCCGCTCCACCTCGGCCTCGGGCCGCACCGCGACGACCCGCACGCCGACCACGGTGACGCCGGTGTCGGTGAGGCGCGCGTCGCCGTCCAGTCCCGCCGCCACGTCGTCGCGGACGGCGGCGGGACCGTCGGTGATCGCCTCCCGCAGCGGGATGCGCGCCAGCCGGGTCAGCGCGTGCTGCTGGGCGATCTCGGTGAGCATCGCGGCGACCTGGTCCAGCGGCGCCGACCGCCACCGCCCGGTGCCGGGGTCGATCGCGAAGTCCAGCCGCCGCGCCGCCAGCGCCGGGTCGCCGATCCGGTAGGTGACGGTCGCCTGCACGGCGACGTCCTGGAAGTCGGCGGTGCGGGCGTGGAACAGCATCGGCAGTTCCCGGTCGTCCACCGGAACCTCGCTGATCGCCGCCGACAGCGGCCGGAACCAGAACGAGATCCCCGTGCCCTCGTGCGCGACCCGTCCGCCGCGCAGGTGCCGCACGTAGCTGGTGGGCGCGCCGCGCAGGTGGCTCAGGAACGGCCGCCGCTGGATGTCCGCCATCGGGACCCCCTCTGTTGTCGTCACTTGGACGATAACCGGGGACCAGAGTTTTCTCAAGATGAGAATTACTTGAGGATCTCCTGGAGGAAGAAGATGATCAGGGAGGCGAGGATGCCGGTGACGTACTGCAGGATCGCCCACGTGCGGACCGGCAGGGTGCGCAGCGCGCGCAGGCTCCGGTAGGTCTCCAGCGCCTCCCGCAGCGCCGGGTCGAAGAGCAGGGCGTGCGGGGGGCGCGCCACCTGAGTCAGCAGCGGGCCGAACGCCTCCTGCTGGTAGGAGCGCACGATCCGCGACATCGTCCAGAACGGCTGCACCCCCGCGTACAGGGCGAGCGCCGCGGCGAAGACCGGGAATCCGAACACGAACGCGTCGAGCAGCCTCGGCGACCGCCCGGTCGCGATCGCCACCCCCGCCGCCTCGATCATGACGACCCCCGCCCCGAGACCCGTGGAGACCAGGACGTAGCAGGTGCACAGCCGCGCGATGCCGGGGGTGTGCGCCGGGTCCAGCCACGACAGCCGCAGGTGCGCGGCGCGGCGCAGCCGCAGCGGCACCCGCGCGAGCACGAAGATCCAGTACAGGACGCCGCCGCCGAGGAAGCCCGCCCACGCGGCGGGCAGGTACGACACCAGCGCGGAGGTGCCGGTGCCGCCGGGACGCGAGAAGTTCGCGTACGCCGAGCACACGCCGAGGCCCAGCCCCGCCAGCGAGCACGCGAGCTGCGGCGCGAGGCGCTGCGTCCGCCCCAGCCAGGAGACGAACGCCTCGGCGTCGGGGGAGGTGCACAGCATCTCGCCCACGGGGGCGGCGCTGCGCTCGGCGTACCGCCACCCGGCCCACGCCATCGCCAGCATCAGCGTGCAGACCACCGACAGCAGCGCGCCGTACAGGTGGGACCGCACGGTCATGTTCGCACCGATGGCCGTGGTCACCGCGTAGGGCCACGCCCCGAGGGCCGCCAGCCGCAGGAACGCCCGGACGGCGGGCCCGCGCACCGCCCCGCGGACGGGTACCGGCCGCGCGATCCGCAACAGCAGCACCCGCCCGTAACCGGCCCCGATCGCCCGCGCCAGCTCGTAGCGGAACAGCGCGCGCTGCTCGGGGGCGCAGGAGCTCCGGTCGGCCTCGACCAGGGAGGCCGCCGCGTCGGCGGACATGGGAGAGTCGTCCCGCTCGGCCTCGAAAACGCCCATGACCCCGCCTCGTATCGCCCGTCTCAATCGTGACGGCGCGAGGCCCGCGCGTCCATGCTCAGTCGGCGACCGGAACAGGCTCCTTCCGCGTTACGCCCGTCGTGGTGACGTTCACCGGGTGACGTCGGTGACGGGGACGCCGTTCGCTCCGTTGAGGCGGACGAGCAGCGCGTCGTTGCCGGTGGCCTTCGCCTCGGCGAGTTCCTCCCGGGTGACGCCCACGGCGGTGATGAACGCGACCTCGCCGTCCGGGGTGTCGATCGCGCCCAGGTGCGGGTCCGTGACGAAGACCAGCGCGTCGAGCCTGCTGGTCTCGGGACCGAGCCGCCCGGCCACGCCCATCCGGTGCCCGTCGGCGAACGGGTAACCCTCGCCGAACACGTACTCGCCGAGGCTCCGCAGCGTCCCCAGCGCCCAGCCGGGCGGCAGCTCGTCGCCCTCGTCACGCGGGACGCGCATCGTCAGCTCGAAGCCGAGGCCGCTGACGCCCGGTTCGGATTCGGCGTCGAGCAGGCCGTCCAGGTCGCTGAAGCCCCAGGTGACGAGCAGCCAGTAGCCGTCCGCGCGGTGCGCGCTCAGCTCCTGGACGCCTTGGCCCAGCGGGGTGCCGGTCGCCCAGCGCAGCGGTTCGTCCTCGGGGAGGTGCGCCTCCAGCGCGGCGATGATCGCCGCTCGGCTGCCCTCGCGCGGCCGGGGGACGCCACCGTGAAGGTAGGCGTCCATCAGCCCGCTCCAGAACGTGTCCGGCGCGAGAGCGCGCTCATCAGACGCCCTCAGGTCGGTGATGAGCTTCTCGACGTAGGGGCGCGTCGCTTCGAGGGACGCCCCGCCCATCTCCCGCCCGCACAGCTCGACCCGGTACAGGAACTCCACGAACGCGCCGAGCGAGGTGTTGATGGTCTCGGGCTCGGGGGCGGGCACGCCGTCCTCCAGCGCGAGGAGGAGGACGTTGCCGCTCTCCAGCTCCATGGCGTAGCGGATCCGGTCGTCGGTACGGCCCTTGCCGAGGACCATGAAACGCGCGGGGCGTTCCGGCGTCTCGGCCTCGAAGACCGACAGGGCGTCGAACGGGCCGTCCACGCGCATTGTGAAGAGGATGCCGGCGGTGACCGGCAGGCCGACCTCGCACAGCAGCCCGGCGTCCTCCGGCCGGAAGCCGTGCCCCTCCATCTGATCGCGGTCGAGCGTGACGACGCTGTCCGGACCGAAGACGCGGACGAGTTCGGAGTGGGTGAGCACTGATGGCCTCTTTCACCGGGGGCGGGAGACCGGCAAGATCGTAGTGTCGTGACGTCCCCTCCGCCGTGATCTTCGTGGAACACGGTTGGGGGCGGCGCGAAGCCGGGGGCTCTTCGGCATGACTTCGAACGCTTTTTCGATTCTGGTCACTCCCGGCGCTGAGGCCACGGGAGGCCACCGTGGTTGCCGTCGTTCCCCTCTGTTTTGTCGGTGGGGTGTCCTAACGTCGGAGACAGGGCATTGCCGCTGTGCAGCAGACCGAGGTGACGACCATGGGCAACAGCACGATCGAGCAGGACCGGGCCTTCCAGGAACTCGTCGACCCCTACCGGCGCGAGCTGCTGGCGCACTGCTACCGGATGCTCGGCTCCATCCACGACGCCGAGGACCTGCTCCAGGAGACCTACCTGCGGGCCTGGCGGTCCTACGACGACTTCGAGGGGCGCTCCTCGCTGCGGACCTGGCTGTACCGGATCGCCACCAACGCGTGCCTGACCGCCATCGAGCAGCGGGGCAGACGTCCCATGCCGTCCGGGCTGGGCGCGCCCACCGACGAGCCGGAGCGGCCGGTCTTCGCCTCGCCCGAGGTGCCCTGGCTGGAGCCGGTGCCCGACACCGTGCTGGACGCCGACCCCTCCGACCCGGCGACGATCGTGGCGGCCCGCGAGAGCACCCGGCTGGCGTTCATCGCCGCGCTCCAGCACCTGCCCGCCAGGCAGCGGGTCGTGCTGATCCTGCGGGACGTCCTCAAGTGGAAGGCCGCCGAGGTCGCCGAGCTGTTCGACACCTCGGTCGCCTCGGTCAACAGCGCCCTGCAGCGCGCCCGCGCCCAGCTGGAGCAGGCCGCCCCCGAACGCGACGAGCTGGCCGAGCCCACCGACCCCGAGCAGCGCGCCCTGCTGGAGCGCTACGCCAGGGCGTTCGAGGACGCCGACATCGCGGCCCTGGTCGAGCTGTTCAAGCAGGACGCGACCTGGGAGATGCCGCCTTTCCCACAGTGGTTCTCCGGCATTGACCACATCGCCCGGCTCATCGCCGCCCAGTGCGCCCCGTCGCCCGGCGAGCTGCGCATGGTGCCGACCGCGGCCAACGGGCAGCCCGCGTTCGGGATGTACCGGCGCGGCCCGGACGGCGCCTACCACCCGTTCCAGCTGGAGGTCGTCACCATCGCGGGCGGGCGGATCTCGCACGTGGCGGCGTTCCTCGACACCACGCTGTTCCCCTACTTCGGCCTCCCGGAGGCGCTCCCCGCCGGATAGCCGCCCTTTTCCGCTGAGCGGAAAGCGCCCGTCCACACCACCCGGGGAACCTGGGAAGGTGAGGGCGGTGTTGTTCCACTCAGCGGAAGGGGGCACCTCGGCGTGACACTCGACAAGGTCGTGGCCTCGGCAGAGCAGGCCGTCGCCGACATCGGCGACGGGGCGTCGCTGGCGGTCGGCGGCTTCGGGCTGTGCGGCGTGCCCGCGGTCCTCATCGGCGCCCTGTACGACCGGGGCTCGACCGGCCTGCGGGTCGTGTCCAACAACTGCGGCCTGGACGGCCGGGGCCTCGGGCAGCTGCTGGCCGCCGGGCGGATCGCCCGCGCCATGGGCTCCTACGTGGGCGAGAACAAGGAGTTCGCCCGCCAGTACCTGGCCGGCGAGATCGAGGTCGAGCTGATGCCGCAGGGCACCCTCGCCGAACGGCTGCGCGCCGGGGGCTCGGGCATCCCGGCGTTCTACACCCCCGCCGGGGTCGGCACCCTGGTCGCCGAGGGCGGGCTGCCCTGGCGCTACCACGCCGACGGCACCGTGGCGGTCGCCTCCCCGCCCAAGGAGGTCCGCGAGTTCGGCGGCCGCCCCTACGTGCTGGAGGAGGCCATCACCACCGACTTCGCCCTGGTGCGCGCGGCCCGGGGCGACCGGCACGGCAACCTCGTGTTCCACCAGGCCGCCCGCAACTTCAACCCTCTCGCCGCGATGGCCGGGCGGATCACGGTCGCCGAGGTGGAGGAGCTGGTCGAGCCCGGCGACCTCGACCCCGACGCCGTGCACCTGCCGGGCGTGTTCGTGCAGCGCGTCCTCCCGCTCACCCCCGAGCAGGCCGCCGACAAGCCCATCGAGAAGAGGACGACGCGCTGATGCCCTGGACCCGCGAACAGATCGCCGCCCGCGCCGCCGCCGAACTCCCCGACGGCGCCTACGTCAACCTCGGCATCGGCCTGCCCACCCTGATCCCCGGCTTCCTGCCCGAGGGGCGCCAGGTGGTGCTGCACGCCGAGAACGGCGTCCTCGGCGTCGGCCCCTACCCGACCGAGGACGAGGTCGACCCCGACCTCATCAACGCGGGCAAGGAGACCGTCACCCTGCTGCCCGGCGCGGCCGCGTTCGACTCCTCGCTGTCGTTCGGCATGATCCGCGGCGGCCACATCGACATCGCCGTGCTCGGCGCCATGCAGGTCTCGGCCCGCGGCGACCTGGCCAACTGGTCGGTCCCCGGAAAGATGATCAAGGGGATGGGCGGCGCGATGGACCTGGTGCACGGCGCCCGCAAGGTGATCGTGGTGATGAACCACACCGCCCGCGACGGCTCACCCAAGATCGTCAACGAGTGCGCGCTGCCGCTCACCGGCGCGCGCTGCGTCGACCGCGTCATCACCGACCTCGGCGTGCTGGACGTCACCGACGACGGCCTGGTGCTGGTGGAGACCGCACCCGGCGTCACCCCCGACGAGATCCGCGCCGCCACCGAACCCCCGTTGAAGGAGGCGGTCCACCCGTGACCCACCCCCCGTACCTGTCCCCGGCCTACAAGAGCACCGTCCTGCGGGCCCCCTCGCGGGAGCTGGTGCTGCCCAAGCTCGGCCCCGACAGCGTGGAGCTGACCTCCCCGGTGTTCGGGCACGCCGAACTCGGCGCGCTGGACAACGACCTGACCAAGCAGCACTCCGGCGAGCCGCTCGGCGAGCGCATCATCGTCACCGGGCGCCTGCTGGACTCCACCGGACGCCCGGTCCCGGGCGCGCTGGTCGAGGTCTGGCAGGCCAACGCCGCCGGCCGCTACGCCCACCTGCGCGACCAGCACCCGGCGCCGCTGGACCCCAACTTCACCGGCGCCGGCCGCGCCCTCACCGACGCCCAGGGCCGCTACGAGTTCGTGACGATCAAGCCGGGCGCCTACCCGTGGCGCAACCACGACAACGCCTGGCGGCCCGCCCACATCCACTTCTCGGTGTTCGGCACGGCGTTCACCCAGCGGCTCGTCACCCAGATGTACTTCCCGGGCGACCCGCTGTTCGCCCACGACCCGATCTTCCAGTCGATCCCCGACGAGAAGGCCCGCCGGCGCCTGGTCTCCCGCTTCGACCTGGACACCACCGTGCCGGAGTGGGCCCTGGGCTACCAGTTCGACATCGTGCTCGGCCAGACCCCGACGGAGGACGCATGACCACCCCCTCGCAGACCGTCGGCCCCTTCTTCGGCTACGCCCTGCCCTACGACGGCGGACCCGACCTGGTCCCCGGCTGGCGGACCGACGCGATCAGGCTGCACGGCCGCGTCCTGGACGGCGCGGGCGACCCGGTCCCCGACGCGATCGTGGAGATCTGGCAGCCCGACGGCGACGGCGGGATCCCCCGCCGGCAGGGCGCGCTGCGCCGCGAGGACGACGCGTTCTCCGGCTTCGGCCGCTGCCCCACCGACCTCGACGGCCGCTACCACTTCACCACCGTCCGGCCCGGCGCGGTCGGCGACGGCTCGGCGCCCTACATCGCCGTGCAGGTGTTCATGCGGGGGCTGCTGCGGCAGGTGTTCACCCGCCTGTACTTCCCCGAGGACACCGCCGCCCACGCCGCCGACCCGGTGCTGAACGAGGTCCCCGCCGACCGCCGCGCCACCCTGGTCGCCGCGGCCGAGGGGGAGCGGACGTACCGTTTCGACATCCACATGCAGGGCGAACAGGAGACGGTCTTCTTTGCCTTCTGACCCTTCCGGCCTCGACGCCGGCCTCGACGCCGGCCTGCTGTCCCCGGTCCGCGCCGGAACGCGGGCCGAGGCGGCGACCGGCGACCGGGCCTGGCTCCAGGCGATGCTGGACGCCGAGGCGGCGCTGGCCCGCGCCCAGGCCCGCCTCGGGATCATCCCCGCCGAGGCCGCCGAGGCCATCGCCGCCGTCGCGGACGCCGACCGGATCGACCTGCCCGCGCTGGCCCGCCGCGCCCGCGGCGCCGGGAACCCCGTCGTCCCGCTGGTGAAGGACCTGCGCGCGCTCGCCGGAGCGGCGGGCGAGCACGTCCACCGGGGCGCGACCAGCCAGGACATCGTGGACACCGCCGCGATGCTGGTGGCGGACCGGACCAGGCGCGTCATCCTCGCCGACCTGAAAACGGCACTGGACGCGCTGGCCGGTCACGCCGAACGGCACCGCGACACGCCCCTGGCGGGCCGCACCCTGGGCCGCCAGGCGCTGCCGGTGACGTTCGGGCTGAAGGCGGCGGGCTGGCTGCTCGGCCTGCTGGAGGCCCGCGACCGCCTGGCCGCCGTGGCGCTGCCGGCCCAGCTCGGCGGCGCGGCCGGAACGCTCGACGCCTACGGCGACCGGGCGCTGGACCTGACGGCCGCGTTCGCCGCCGAGACCGGCCTGGCCCGGTCCGACCTGCCCTGGCACACCCGCCGCACCCCGGTCGCCGAGCTCGGCGCGGCCCTGGCGCTGGTCGCCGGGGCCCTCGGCAAGATCGCCACCGATGTGGCGGTGCTGGCGCAGAGCGAGATCGACGAGGTCGCCGAGGCCGCCGGGCCCGGCCGCGGCGGCTCCTCGGCGATGCCGCACAAGCGCAACCCCGCCCTGGCCGTCCTGATCCGGTCGGCCGCGCTCCAGGTCCCCGCGCAGGCGCAGATCCTGCTGGCCGCCCAGGCGGCGCCGCTGGAACGCCCGGCGGGGGAGTGGCACGCCGAGTGGCAGCCGCTGCGCGAGTGCCTGCGGCTGGCCGGCGGCGCCGCCGCGACCGCCGCCGAGCTGCTGCCCGGCCTGGAGGTCCGCCCCGACCGGATGCGCGCCAACCTCGACGGCCTGCTGACCGTCCTGGCCGACCACGGCGGGCCCGCCGACACCGGCGCGGCGTCCGCGCTGGTCGACCGGGCGCTGGCGACCTACCGGAAGAGCCCCGCATGATCCTGCACCACCGCGTCGACGGCCCGGCGGACGCGCCGCCGCTGGTCCTCGGCCCCTCCCTGGGCACCACCGCCGACCTGTGGCGGCCGCAACTGGAGGCGTTCACCGCCCGGTACCGGGTCGTGCGCTACGACCTGCCGGGCCACGGCGCATCCCCGGCCGCGACCGGCTTCACCGTCGACGACCTCGCCGACGCCGTCGTGACGCTCCTGGACGGGCTCGGCGTCGACCGCGCCGCCTACGCCGGGGTCTCCCTCGGCGGGGCCGTCGGCACGGCCCTGGCGCTGCGCGCCCCCGAACGCCTCACCGCCCTCGTGCTGTGCTGCACCTCGCCGCGCTTCGGCGACCCGCGGGCGTGGCGGGACCGGGCCGCGCTGGTCCGCCGCGAGGGCGTCGGCCCGGTCGCCGACTCCGCGCCGGGCCGCTGGTTCACCCCGGGCTTCACCGGCGCCGGGCCCTACGCGGCGATGCTGCGCGCCACCGACCCCGAGGGGTACGCGGCCTGCTGCGACGCGCTGGCCGCGTTCGACGCGACCGCCCGCCTCGGCGAGATCACCACGCCCACGCTGGTGATCTCCGGGGCCGAGGACCTGCCGACCCCGCCCGCCGGGCACGGCCGGGTCCTGGCCGAGGGCATTCCCGGCGCGGCCCACACGGTCGTCGAGGCCGCCGGGCACCTGGCGAACGCCGAGCGCCCCGGCCCCGTCACCGAAGCGATCATCAAGCATCTGGAGGGAGCCCGCGATGGACGGTGACACGATGGACGGCGGCACGACGGACGACAGCACGATGGACGACGCGCGGCGGCACGCCGCGGGCATGAGGGTCCGCCGCGAGGTGCTCGGCGACGCCCACGTGGACCGCGCCGTCGCCCGCACCAGCGACCTCACCGCCGACTTCCAGGACCTCATCACCCGCTACGCCTGGGGCGAGATCTGGACCCGGCCCGGGCTGGACCGCCGCACCCGCAGCTGCGTCACCCTCACCGCCCTGGTCGCCGGCGGCCACCTGGAGGAGCTGGCGATGCACGTGCGGGCCGCGCTGCGCAACGGCCTGACCCCCGAGGAGATCAAGGAGGTCCTCCTCCAGACGGCCGTCTACTGTGGGGTTCCCGCCGCCAACGCGGCCTTCGCCGTCGCGCAGCGGGTGCTCGAGGAACGACCGGAGTGATCGAAGTGGCCGAGCGGACACGCCCGCCGAGCGTCGCGGGCAAGGTGATGGCGATCCTGGACGCGTTCGCCGACGGCGGGGTCCGCCTCACCCTCAGCGAGATCTGCCGCCGCGCGGGGCTGCCGCCCGCCACCGGGCACCGCCTGGTCGGCGAGCTGGCGGCGGGCGACTTCCTGGAACGCGCCCCCGACGGCACCTACCGCGTCGGCACCCGGCTGTGGCGGATCGGGACCCGGGCCGGGGCCGTCACCGGGCTGCGCGAGCTGGCGCTGCCCCACATGGAGGACCTCTACGAGGCCACGCACGACAACGTCCAGCTCGCCGTCCTGCGCGACGGCAGCGCCCTGTACCTGGAACGGCTGCGTGGCACCCGCTCGGTGCCGATCGTGACCCACGTCGGGGCGGCGCTGCCGCTGCACGCCACCGGCGTCGGCAAGGTGCTGCTGGCCTTCGCGCCCGAACGGGAACGCGAGGCGGTGCTGGCCGCCGGGCTGCCCGCGCTCACGCCCCGCACCATCACCGACCCCGAGCGGCTGCGGCACTGCCTGGCCGAGGTCCGCCGCGACGGCTACGCCGTCACCCGCGACGAGATGACCATCGGCGCGGCCTCGGTCGCCGCCCCCGTCCGGGCCGCCGACGGTACCGTCGTGGCCGCGCTGTCGCTGGTCGCCCGCACCCGCAGCGCCGACCTGCGGCGGCTGCTGCCGCCCCTGACCACCGCCGCGCGCGCCCTGTCCCGCGACGTGGCCGTGCACTGGCGCGGCGACCCCGCCGCCCGGCGCGACAGCGCCTGACCCTCCGCCCGACCCCCGCCGGCTCCCCGCCCGACCCAGGCCCGACCCCCGCCTGAGCCACGGCGCCCCACCCCCGACCCCACCCAAGGAGATCCTCATGCGCACCCAGGTCGCGATCATCGGCGCAGGGCCCGCCGGACTGCTGCTGTCCCATCTGCTGCACCGGCAGGGCATCGACTCGGTGGTGCTGGAGAGCCGCGACCGCGCCTACGTCGAACGCCGCCAGCGCGCCGGGATGCTGGAGCAGAACACCACCGACGTGCTGCGCGACACCGGCGTCGGCGGGCGCCTGGACCGCGAGGGCCTGGTCCACCACGGCCTGGAGCTGCGGTTCGGCGGCGCCGGGCACCGCGTCCCGATCACCGACCTGACCGGCCGCACCGTGACGATCTACGCGCAGACCGAGATCGTCAAGGACCTGGTCGAACGGCGGCTCGCCGACGGCGGCGACGTCCGCTTCGAGGCCGAGGTCCTGGCCGTCGACCCGGCCGCGCCCAGCGTCACCTTCCGCCAGGACGGCGCCGAGCACGTCCTGGAGTGCGACTACATCGCCGGGTGCGACGGCTTCCACGGCGTCAGCCGCCCCGCCGTCCCGGACGTGCGGACGTTCTCCCGCGAGTACCCGTTCGCCTGGCTCGGCATCCTCGCCGACGTCCCGCCGTCCACCGACGAACTGATCTACGCGAGCCACGAGCGCGGCTTCGCCCTGCACAGCCTGCGCTCGCCCAAGGTCAGCCGCCTGTACCTCCAGGTCGCGCCCGACGAGGACCTCGGCGCCTGGTCCGACGCCCGGATCTGGGACGAGCTGGCCGCCCGGTTCGCCACCGACGACGGCTGGGAACTGCGCGAGGGCCCCATCACCGACCGGGCGATCACCCCGATGCGCAGCTTCGTCGCCGAGCCGATGCGCCACGACAGGCTGTTCCTGGCCGGGGACGCCGCGCACATCGTGCCGCCCACCGGGGCCAAGGGCCTCAACCTGGCCGTCGCCGACGTGACGGTCCTGGCCGAGGCGCTCACCGAGCGCTACGCCTCCGGCTCGGAGACCCTGCTCGACGGCTACTCCGAACGCTGCCTCAGGCGCGTCTGGCGGGCCGAGCACTTCTCCTACTGGATGACGACGCTGCTGCACACCGACCCCGGGGCCACCCCGTTCGAGCACCGCCTCCAGCGCTCGCACCTGGAGTACGTCGTCTCCTCCCAGGCCGCGATGACCTCCCTGGCCGAGAACTACGCGGGGTTGCCCCTGAAGTAGCCCGTGGCCCGGGCCGATGTGCACTGAGATGCACATCACGCAACTTTGCATATCCGGAAATTTTGCGGACCACGCAGGTTTGTCCTAGCGTGGTCCGCATGACCGTGCATGGACTCCGTGAACGCAAGAAGGCCGCGACCCGGCAGGCGCTCAGCCGCGCCGCCGTGCGGCTGGCGCTGGAGCACGGCGTCGCCGGGGTGACGGTCGAGGCGGTCGCCGAGGCCGCCGGGGTGTCGGCGCGCACCTTCCACAACTACTTCCCGGGCAAGGAGGAGGCGATCGTCGCCCCGCTCCTCGACGGGGCGCGGACCGGTCTCGACACCCTGGCGTCCCGCCCGGCGGACGAGCCCCTCTGGGACACCCTGCACAACGTCGCCAGGGTCGCCCTGGCCTCGTTCGGCGACCGCGCCGAGACCCTCGCCCTGGTCCGCGTGGTCCTCGCCGAGCCCGTCCTGATCGCCCGGGAGCTGTCCGGGCTCGACGAGATGCTGCGGCGCGCCACCGAGCTGATCGCCGAACGCTCCGGCACCGACCCCGCGCGCGACGTGTACCCGCACCTGATGGCGGGCGCGGCGGGGCTGGCGCTGCGCACCGCGATGGCGATGTGGGCCGAGGGCCCCGACGGCGCCGACCCCGGCACGCTGGTCGACGAGGCCTTCCTGTGGCTTCGCTCCGGGCTGCCCACCCCCCACGGGTCCGCGGAGGAGGCCCCACCGGAGGGCGCGGGGACCGCGCCCGCCTAGACCCCCGACCGCCGGGCCGGACGGCCGCCTCACGGCCCGGAGACGGCACCCGGCGGCCCATCCCACCCCTGAAGGCCCGGCGGCCGGTCCGCCACCGGGCGAGGCAAGCATGTCCGGCAACCATCGAGGGGAAGACACCCGTGGCCACGTTCCTGTACCGGCTCGGCCGGTTCTCGTTCCGGCGGCGATGGCTGGTCGCCGCGCTGTGGGCGGGCCTGCTCGTCCTGGCGGGCGTCGGCGCCGCCACCCTGAAGGGCCCCACCGCCAACGACTTCTCGATGCCCGGCACCGAGTCCCAGCAGGCCATGGACCTGCTGAAGGACCGGATGCCGCAGGCCAACGCCGACGGCGCGACCGCCCGCGTGGTCTTCCGCGCGCCCGGCGGTGAGAAGATCACCGCCCTGGCGTCGAAGGCGGCCGTGGACGGGGTGGTCGCGAGGCTGCGGACCGTCCCGAAGGTCGCCTCCGTCGCCGACCCGTTCCAGACCAGGGCCGTCTCGCCCGACGGGCGCACCGCCTACGCCCAGGTGGCCTACAAGGTGTCGCCGATCGACGTCACCGGCGCCGACCGCGACGCCCTGAGGGCCGCGGCCGAGCAGGGCCGCGCCGCCGGGCTGACCGTCGAGTACGGCGGCAGCGCCACCCAGGGCATCCCCGAGCAGAGCGCCACCGAGATCATCGGTGTGGCGGTCGCCGCCCTGGTGCTGGTCATCACGTTCGGCTCGCTGATCGCCGCCGGGCTGCCGCTGCTGAACGCGCTGCTGGGCGTCGGCATCGCGATGGCGACGATCACCGCCGCCACCGGCCTGGTCGAGATGAGCTCCACCACCTCCACCCTGGCGCTGATGCTGGGCCTGGCGGTGGCCATCGACTACTCGCTGTTCATCGTCTCCCGCTACCGCGCCGAGCTGCGCGAGGGCCGCGCGCCCGAGGAGGCCGCCGGCCGCGCCGTCGGCACCGCCGGGTCGGCCGTGGTGTTCGCCGGCCTCACCGTGGTGATCGCGCTGGCCGGGCTGATGGTGGTGAACATCCCGATCCTCACCGAGATGGGGCTGGCCGCCGCGTTCGCCGTGGTCGTCGCCGTCCTCATCGCGCTCAGCCTGCTGCCCGCCCTGCTCGGCATGGCCGGGCGCCGGGTGCTGGGCGGCCGCATCCCCGGCCTGCGCGGCGGCCCCGCCGAGGGGAGGGCTCCGCTGGGCGAGCGCTGGGCCCGGTTCGTCGTGCGGCGCCCGCTGCCGGTGCTGCTGCTGGCCGTCGCCGCCATGGGCGCGGTCGCCTACCCGGCCACCGACCTGCGCCTGGGCCTGCCCGGCGACGAGGTCGCCGCGCCCGACACCACCCAGCGCAAAGCCTACGACCTGATCGCCGAGGGCTTCGGCCCGGGAGTCAACGGCCCGCTGATGGTCGTCGTGGAGTCCGGCTCCGGCGGCGGCGTGCAGGAGCCCGCGCAGCGCTTCGCCGGGGAGCTCCAGCGCATGAGGGACGTGGCCGTGGTGACCCCGCCCGCGCCCAACCCCGCCGGGAACACCGCGCTGCTGACCGTCGTGCCGAAGAGCGGCCCCAGCGACAAGGCCACCGAGGACCTGGTCTCCGCCATCCGCGACCGGAGCGGCGACCTGCGCGAGACCACCGGCGCGCGCGCCATGGTCACCGGCTCGACCGCCATGAACATCGACATCTCGGCCAAGCTGTCGGACGCCCTCGCCCCCTACCTGCTGGTCGTGGTCGGGCTGGCGTTCCTGCTGCTGACCCTGGTGTTCCGGTCGCTGCTGGTGCCGCTGAAGGCCACCGCGGGCTTCCTGCTCACCGTCGCCGCCACCTTCGGCGCGGTCGTGGCGGTGTTCCAGTGGGGCTGGCTGGCCGACGTGTTCGGCGTCCCGGAGACCGGGCCGATCATGAGTCTGCTGCCGATCCTGCTGATCGGCGTGGTGTTCGGCCTCGCCATGGACTACCAGGTGTTCCTGGTCACCGGCATGCGCGAGGCGTACGTGCACGGCGCGGCGCCGCGCGAGGCCGTGGTCGCCGGGTTCCGGCACGGCGCGCGGGTCGTCACCGCCGCCGCCGCCATCATGATCGCGGTGTTCGCCGGGTTCGTCGCCTCCGACGAGACGATGATCACGATGATCGGGTTCGCGCTGGCCGCGGGCGTCGCGTTCGACGCGTTCGTGGTCCGCATGACCATCGTCCCGGCCGTGATGGCGCTGCTCGGCCGGTCGGCGTGGTGGCTGCCGCGCTGGCTGGACCGGCTGCTGCCCGACGTCGACGTCGAGGGCGAGAAGCTGCGGCACGCCCTGCCCGGCGCGACCGGGGACGAGCCCGTCCCGGCGGCGGCCCGCACCTGACCGCGAGGCGACCTCCGGCGCGGCGGCGCCCGACCAAGGTCGGGCGCCGCCGCGACTTTCGTCGGTGTTATCGCTGATCACGCCACGGGTACCCTGACCAGGTGCGGCAGCGGGGAGGACCGTGCCGGGCACGCGGGGGCCGGGGGACAGATGCGCGTCGGAAGGGTGATCGAGCGGGTACCGGAGATCGTCTCCTGGTACCTGCTGGTGTCGGGGATCGTCTCGATCGTGGCATGGGTGTCGGCCCGGTTGTCGGCCACCTGGTTCGACGATCTGGCGAGCGTGTGGGTGCTGCGCTGGATCGGGTACTTCGGCTGGTGGGCCAGCCTGCCCTGGGGCCTGATGATGCTCCTGCTGTCGGCCGGGGTCCGGCGGCACAAGAAGTCGGCGTGGCGGATCACCTCCCTGGTGATCGGCGCGTACTTCGCGCTGCTGGTGCTGACCGTGCTGCTCAACGCGGTGGAACCGCCGCAGGACCCGGAGCTGCGGACCGGCGGGGGCGAGTGGATCGCGGCCGTCGCCTACGGGCTGGTGCTGACGCTGCTGCTGGCCGCCCGCCGCGAGTTCTCCGCGCTGCCCGACCGGGCCAACCGGCGGCTGGCGCTGGTCGTCTTCGGCGCGCTGGTGCTGGTCAGCGGCGTGGTCGGGGTGACGCTGGTGCACCTGACCGACACCGACCCCCGGGGCGGGTTCTGGACCCAGCCGGTCTACGTGGTGCTCCAGACGGTGCTGGGCGCGGGCGTCACCGGCAGCACCGTCTACGTCGCGGTCCCCGCCTGGGTGGACTTCATCCTCGGCGTGGTCGGCGCGGGCCTGCTGGTGCTGACCATGTGGGCGCTGTTCCGGCCCGCCCGTCGGCCGGCGCAGCTGTCGGCCGAGGAGGAGCTCCCGGCGCGGCGGCTGCTGGCCGAGTACGGCGAGGACGACTCCCTCGGCTACTTCGCGCTGCGCCGCGACAAGGACGTCATCGTCGCGCCCAACGGCAGGGCCGCCATCGCCTACCGCGCCCAGGGCTCGGTCTGCCTGGCCAGCGGCGACCCCCTCGGCGATCCCGAGTCGTGGGGGCAGGCGATCGAGGCCTGGCTGGCCGAGTGCCGCGCCCACTCCTGGACGCCCGGCGCGGTCAGCGCCGGCGAGCGCGCCGCCGTCGAGTACCGCAGGCACGGCCTGAACGTCCTGGAGCTCGGCGACGAGGCGATCCTCGACCTGTCGGAGTTCAACCTGGACGGCCGGGAGATGCGGCCGGTGCGCCAGGCGGTGCGCCGCGTCGAGCGCGCCGGGTACACCGTCCGCGTCCGCCGCCACTCGCAGATCCCGGCCGCCGAGATGGCCGCGATCGTGCAGCGCGCCGACCACTGGCGCGAGGGCGAGACCGAACGCGGTTTCTCCATGGCCCTCGGCCGGCTCGGCGACCCCACCGACGGGCGCTGCGTGATGGTGGAGGCGTTCGACGCCCAGGGCGAGCTGCGCGGGCTGCTCAGCTTCGTGCCGTGGGGCCGCACCGGGCTGTCGCTGGACCTGATGCGCCGCGACCGGGCCGCCGAGAACGGCCTGAACGAGTTCATGGTCGCCAAGCTCGCCGAGGGCGCGGGCGCCATCGGCGTGCGCCGGGTCTCGCTGAACTTCGCCATGCTGCGGGCGGTGTTCGAACGCGGCCAGCAGATCGGCGCCGGGCCCGTCGTCCGGCTCGCCTACCGGTGGCTGTCGCTGGCCTCCCGCTTCTGGCAGCTGGAGTCGCTGTACCTGGCCAACGCCAAGTACCACCCCGAGTGGGTGCCGCGCTTCATCTGCTTCCCGCACGGCAGCACCGGCCTGATCCGCGTCGGCGTCGCCTACGCGGTCGCCGAGGGCTTCCTGCCGAGCTTCGGCCGCCGCCGGCTGGAGCAGGCCGCGGGTGCGGTGCCCTCCGCCGGGCTCGTCGCGCGGATCAGGGAGATCGAGGACAGCGCCGAGGCGCTGCGCGCCCCGCGCCGCCGCCTGTCGGAGCAGGAACGCGTCCGGCACGCCAAGCTCGCCAGGATCGAGGCGGCGGGGATGGAGCCCTACCCGCTCGGCTTCGACCGCACCGCCCTCGCCGCCGACCTGCGCGCCCGGCACGCCGGGCTGGCCGCCGACACCCACACCGGCGAGCGCGCCGCCGTCGCCGGGCGGATCATGCTGGCCCGCGAGCACGGCCGGCTGGTCTTCGCGACCCTGCGCGACGAGAGCGCCGACATCCAGGTGATGCTGACCGCCGACCGGCTGGGGCCGGAGAGCCTGCGCACCTGGCGGTCGCTGGTCGACCTCGGCGACCAGGTCGGCGTGGCCGGCGAGGTCGTCACCTCCCGCAAGGGCGAGCTGTCGGTGCTGGCCGACTCCTGGACGCTGACCGCCAAGTCGCTGCACCCGCTGCCCGACAAGCGCTCCGGGCTGTCGGACCCCGAGGCCCGGGTGCGGCTGCGCGCCGTCGACCTGATCGTCAACGACGAGTCCCGGCGGATGCTGCGGATGCGCGGCGACGCGGTGGCGGCCGTCCGCGACGTGCTGCGCGACCGCGGCTACCTGGAGGTCGAGACCCCGATCCTGCAGCCCGTCCACGGCGGCGCGGCGGCCCGGCCGTTCACCACCCGCATCAACGCCTACAACATGCGGATGTACCTGCGGATCGCCCCGGAGCTGTACCTCAAGCGGCTGCTGGTCGGCGGGCTGGGCAAGGTCTTCGAGATGGGCCGCGACTTCCGCAACGAGGGCGTGGACGCCACCCACAACCCCGAGTTCACGATGCTGGAGGCGTACGAGCCCTACGGCGACTACGACACCATGGCCGCGCTGACCCGCGACCTGGTCCTGGCCGGGACCCGCGCCGCGCTCGGCACCACGGTCGTGGCGCGCGACGGCGTCGAGTACGACCTGGCCGAGCCCTGGCACGCGATCACCGTGTACGGGTCGGTGTCGGAGGCGCTCGGCGAGGAGATCACCCCGGACACCCCGCGCGCGACGGTGGCCCGCCACGCCGCCCGCGCCGGCGTGGCGGACGTCCCCGAGTGGGGCCAGGGCCGCCTGGTGCAGGAGCTGTACGAGGCGCTGGTCGAGGACGAGCTGCGATGGCCGACGTTCGTGCGCGACTACCCGGCCGAGACCTCCCCGCTGACCCGGCCGCACCGCGACGACCCGCGGCTGGCCGAGAAGTGGGACCTGATCGTGTTCGGCATGGAGCTGGGCACCGCCTACTCGGAGCTCATCGACCCGATCCTCCAGCGGCGGCGGCTCACCGAGCAGTCGTTGCTTGCGGCGGGCGGCGACCCCGAGGCGATGGAGCTGGACGAGGACTTCCTGCGCGCCCTGGAGTACGGCATGCCCCCGGCGGGCGGCATGGGCATGGGCGTGGACCGGCTGCTGATCGCGCTCACCGGCCGTTCCATCCGCGAGACGATCGCGTTCCCGCTGGTGCGCCCGGGCCGCTGAGCGGGCTGTGCGATGCTGGGCGCGTGAACGGGCAGCCACGAGCCGGGGACGGCACGGGGAACGGCCGGGCGGACGGACCCGCCGCCGCGGTCGCCGCCGCCACCGCCCACTACCTGGCGGGCGAGCCGATCGAGATGTCGGCGCTGGCCGCCGAGCTCGGCGTGGGCCGGGCGACGCTGTACCGCTGGGTCGGCAGCCGGGAGCGCCTGCTCGGCGCCATCCTCGCCGAGATGACCGAGCGCACCTACCGGCGGGTGATGCGGGAGGTCACCGGGACCGGCGCGGACCGGATCCTGGACGCCCTGGAGCGCTTCATGCGCGCGGTGGTGGAGGCCGCCCCGCTGAAGGCGCTGACCGCGCGGGAGCCGGGGCTGTTCGTCCGGCTGGCCGCCGCGCCGGGACCGGTCGAGGAACGCGCCAAGGCCGTGCTGCTCCGGGAGCTGCAACGGGAGATCGACCGGGGCGCGCTCCGGGTGACGGTCCCCACCGAGACGCTGGCGCAGGCGATCGTGCGGATCGCCGACTCGTTCATGTACGCCCACTACCTGGGCGGCACCCGCCCGGAGATCGACACCGCCCTGGAGGTGATCGGGCTGCTGCTGCGGCCCGGCCCGGCGTCCGAGTCGTCCGGCAGCTCGGGCTCGTAGCGGGGGAACAGCAGCACCGCGCCGACCGCCAGGGCCGCCGCGCCGATCCGCAGGACCCCCCACAGCGGGTCCTCGGGCCAGTCGCCGCCGTACAGCAGCGTCCCGGCCAGCAGCAGGTAGGTCTTGGCGGCGATCGTGCAGACCGATATGCACACCACCATCCGGCACCGCTGCATCGCGATCATCGCCTGGGCGAGCCCGACCGGGACCGTCAGCCCGATCAGGTAGGGGTAGGGCGTGGCCAGCAGGTGCGGGCCCGTGCCCTGCTCGGCGTTGACGATGGCCAGCCCCTTGATCGCGACCTCTCCGGCGCCGAGGGCGATCCCGCTGGCCAGGCCGTAGGCCACGCCCGTGGAGGGGCGGGCGTGCCGCCCGGCGGGGCACAGGCCGTTCAGCACGAACAGCGCGACCGAGACCAGCACGGCGGCCGCGGTGGTCGCGAGCAGCGGGGACAGCGGCGGCAGCGAGCCGATCCCGGCCTGCTCGGGCCGCACCGACGCCCAGACCAGCAGCGTCGACAGCGCGAACAGTCCGAGGCCGCACCACTCGCGGACGGTGAGCCACTCGCCGAAGAAGGCGGTCCCCGTCCACACCAGCACCAGCAGGGTCGAGGCGAACAGCGGCTGGGCGATGCCCAGCGGCAGTTCGGCGAACGCGACGATCTGCAGCTCCATGCCGATCGTGAAGACGAACAGGCCGGTGAGCCAGATCGGGTCGCGCAGCACCGTGCGGAGCAGGAGCCCGGGACGGCTGCCGTGCAGCGGCGGCATCCCCGCCCCGGCCCGCTTGAACAGCGCCGCCCCCACGTAGTAGAGCACGACCGCCACTAGAGCCGTCACCGTCGGGCTCATGGCGCCGACCTCCTCCACAGTGTCGGCTCCGAGACACTCAAGTGATGTGTCTCACAAGACATCCGCCATGTTTGTCTCACGGTGGGAAAGCGTCAAGGGGTGAGCGGAAAGGTTATGGTTCGTCCGGTCAGGGCGGAGTGCGCCGAGCGCCGCAGGGAAGGAAACGATCGTGAGTGACATCCCCCGCCGCGCGGTGACGCGCACCGCGAAACTGGCCTCGCTGCCCCTCGGCTTCGCCGGGCGCACCGCCCTCGGGTTCGGCAAGCGCACGATCGGCAGGCCCGCCGAGGCCGTGGCGCTGGAGGTCCAGCGCCGCACCGCCGACCAGCTGTTCTCGGTGCTCGGGGAGCTCAAGGGCGGCGCGATGAAGGTCGGCCAACTGCTGTCGATCTTCGAGGCGGGGCTGCCGGAGGAGGTCGCCGGGCCGTTCCGCGCCAGCCTCACCCGGCTCCAGGAGTCCGCGCCGCCGATGCCCGCCGCCACCACCCACCGGGTGCTGGCCGAGGGGCTCGGCCCGGACTGGCGGGACCTGTTCGCCGAGTTCGACGACCGGCCCGCCGCGGCGGCCTCCATCGGCCAGGTCCACAAGGCCGTCTGGCACGACGGCCGCACCGTCGCGGTGAAGGTGCAGTACCCCGGCGCGGGCAAGGCGCTGATGAGCGACTTCAACCAGATCGCCCGGCTGAGCCGGCTGATCACCCCGCTGTTCCCCGGCGTCGAGGTCAAGCCGCTGGTCGCCGACCTGAAGCGGCGGCTGGAGAAGGAGCTCGACTACGACGACGAGGCCCGCGCGCAGACCGCGTTCCACGAGGCGTACGCGGGCGACCCCGACTTCGTGGTCCCGGCCGTCGTCGCCCAGTCCGGCCACGTGCTGGTCACCGAGTGGCTCGACGGGACGCCGCTGGCCAGGGTCATCGCCGAGGGGACGCGGGAGGAGCGCGACCGCGCCGGGCTGCTGCTGTTCCGGTTCATCCTGTCGGGCCCGGCCCGCTGCCAGATGATCCACATCGATCCGCACCCCGGCAACTTCCGGCTGCTGGACGACGGCCGCCTCGGCGTCATGGACTTCGGCGGCGCGGCCCACGTCCCGACCGAGCTGCAGTGGTCGATCGGGCGGCTGCTGCGCATCGGCACCCTCGGCAGTGGCGAGGAGATGGTCGCGGCGGCCCGCGCGGAGGGGTTCCTCGCCCCCGAGGGGGAGGTGGACCCCGAGCAGGTCGCGGCGATCGTCTCCCCGCACGTCACGCCGTTCACGCGGGAGCGGTTCCGCTACAGCCGGGAGTGGCTGCGGCGCGAGACCACCCGGGGCATGGGGGTGGCGACCGACATGCGGCCCGGCGCGCTGGCCCGGCACCTGCGGCTGCCGCCGCAGTACATGGCGGTCAGCCGGGCCCTGGCCAGCTGCGGCGGGGTGCTGTGCCAGCTGGAGGCCGAGGGGAACTACCGGGCCGAGGCGGTCCGGTGGCTGCCGGGCTTCGCCGACGACCCGGAGGAGACCGGGCAGGAGGGCGGCGAGGAGACCGCCTGAGCGGGATCTAGGCGGAGGTCAGGGCCCTGGCCTCCTCTTCCTCGATCCGCTGGTTCCACTCGCGCTTGCCGGCCTGCCAGCCGTCCTCGTCGCGGCCGAGGCGCCAGTAGCCGGAGATCGACAGCTGCTCCAGCGGCAGCCCCCGGTCCACCCGCAGGAAGCGGCGCAGCTCCTTGACGAACCCGGCCTCGCCGTGCACGAAGGCGTGGACGCGTCCCGCCGGGAACTCCAGCTCCCGCACGGCCGCCACCAGCGCCTCGCCGACCCGGCCCGCGCCCCGGTGCAGCCATACGATCTCCGCGCCGCCGGGGGCCTTCAGGTCCTGCTCCTCCAGCGGGTCCTCCACCTCCAGGAAGACGCGGGCGGGGGCGCCGCCGGGGAGGCGCTCCAGGGAGGCGGCGATGGCGGGCAGCGCGCTCTCGTCCCCGACCAGCAGGTGCCAGTCGGCCTCGGCGGCGGGCGCGTACGCCCCGCCGGGGCCGAGGAAGCGGATCCGGTCGCCGGGCTTGGCGCCCCGGGCCCACGGCCCGGCCAGGCCCTCCTCGCCGTGGTACACGAAGTCGACGGCCAGCTCGCGCGTGCCGGGGTCCCAGGCCCGCACGGTGTAGGTGCGGGTCACCGGCCACTGCTCGCGCGGCATCTCCTCGCGGATCCGCGCCATGTCGAACGGCTCGGGGTAGACGACGCCGGGCTGGGGGAACAGCAGCTTCACGTAGTGGTCGGTGAACTCGCCGGCGGCGAACTCCGCCAGTCCCTCGCCGCCGAGCACCACACGGATCATGTGCGGGGTGATCTGCTCGGTGCGCAGCACCGTGCCCACGTGGAGCCGTGGAGCCCTGCGCTCGGTCGGTGTCGCCATGCGTCCCCCTCGTTCGAAAGTACTTAGGTAAGCCTAACTTGCCACCGGGGGAGATGGTTCCGGCTCCACATTAATTTACTGGTGAAATACTTGCTAACCTTTTGGGCGACGCACACCGCCGCACGCGTCGAACGGGCCGAACGCGAGGGCCACCGCGCGCCGGTCGCCCTCGCCCCTACGAGCGTGCGCAGCCGGTGCCGGACACGGCGGAGGGGAACAACGGGTGACCGAACACGATCCGGCGAAACGTACTCCCGGAGAGCACGACCGCGCGGAACGCGATCCTGTGGAGCGTGACCTCGTGGAGCCTGGCGCGGTGCAGCGCGGCCCAGGGGAGCGCGACATCGTCGCCGGGGTCATCCGGCGGTGGCGGGAGATCGATCCGGGGCTCGACACCGCCCCGATAGCCGTGATCGGCCGGATCAACCGCTGCGCCGCGCTGCTCCAGCAGGCCGCCGACGCGCCGCTGGCCGGGGCGGGCCTGACCCGCGCCGAGTTCGACGCCCTCATCGCGCTGCGACGCCTGGGGCCGGGCGTGACGCCGGGCCGCCTGGCGCGCGAGACGTTCTCCTCCGGCGCCGCCGTCACCAAGCGCGTCCGCGCCCTGGCCGGACGCGGCCTCGTCGAGCGCCGCGCCGACGACCGCGACCGCCGCGTCCAGCACCTGGCGCTGACCGGCGAGGGCCGCGCCCTGGTGGACCGGCTGCTGCCCGCCCAGCTCGCCCACGAGGCGTCGCTGCTGTCGGACCTGCCGGACGAGCGCCGCGACGCGATGGCGCGGGGCCTCAGCGAGCTGCTCCTCCTGCTGGAGGGAAGGCTCGGCGGGCTCGTCGGCTGACCTTTACCCCCGGGGAGCGAGTCGGTACGTTCGGTGCACCGTGCGCCCCCGGGAGGAACCATGTCCGTGCTGGACGCCCTGCTCGCCGCGCTCACCGACGGAAGCGTCGAGGTGGTCGACCTGACGGCCCCGCTGTCGTCGGCCACACCGATCCTCCAGCTGCCCGAGCCGTTCGCCAACACCGTCCGGTTCCAGCTCAGGGAGATCAGCCGCTACGACGACCGGGGCCCCGCCTGGTACTGGAACGACGTGATCACCGGAGAGCACGTCGGCACCCACTTCGACGCGCCGGTGCACTGGATCACCGGCCGCGACGGCGAGGACGTCTCCCAGGTCGCGCCGCGCCGCCTGGTCGGCCCCGCCGTCGTGCTGGACGCCGCCGCGCACGCCGCGGACGACCCCGACTTCCTGCTGGAGGTCGACCACGTCCGCGACTGGGAGAAGGCGCACGGCCCGCTGCCCGAGGGCGGCTGGCTGCTGTACCGGACCGGCTGGGACGCCCGCGCGGGCGACCAGGCGGCGTTCCTCAACGCCGACGAGACCGGCCCCCACAGCCCCGGGATCTCCGCCGAGTGCGCCCGGTGGCTGGCCGAGGAGACCCCGATCCAGGGGATCGGCGTGGAGACCGTCGGCACCGACGCGGGGGCCGCGCACGGCTTCGAGCCGCCGTTCCCGTGCCACTCCTACCTGCTCGGCGCGGACAAGTACGGCCTCACCCAGCTACGGAACCTGGACCGCCTCCCGGCGCGCGGGGCCGTGCTGGTCGCCGCGCCGCTGCCGATCGTCGGCGGCTCCGGCAGCCCGGCCCGCGTGCTGGCGCTGGTCGAACGATGATCGTCGCCGAGGCGGTCGGGGCGGCGCTGGCCCGGCTCGGCGCCGACACCGTGTTCGGCGTGGTGGGCAGCGGCAACTTCCACGTCACCAACGCCCTGGTCGCCCACGGCGCGCGGTTCGTGGCCGCCCGCCACGAGGGCGGGGCCGCCACCATGGCCGACGCCCACGCCCGGCTGACCGGCGGGCTCGGCGTGGTGTCGGTCCACCAGGGACCCGGCCTGACCAACGCGCTCACCGGCGTCACCGAGGCCGCCAAGAGCCGCACCCCGCTGCTGGTGCTGGCGGGCGAGGTGGCCGCGTCGGCGGTCCGCTCCAACTTCCGGATCGACCAGGCCGCGCTCGCCACCGCCGTCGGCGCGGTCCCCGAACGCGTCCACTCCCCGCAGTCGGCGCTGGCCGACGTCGCCCGCGCCTGCCGCACCGCCCTCACCCAGCGCCGCACGGTCCTGCTCGGGCTGCCGCTGGACGTGCAGGCCGCCGAGTACACCGGGCCCGACACCACCGACCGGTCGCTGGCGTACGGCGCGCCGGTGCCGTTGCTGCCGCCGCCCCCGCCGCACGCGGTCGGCCGCCTGGCCGACCTGCTCGCCGACGCCGAACGGCCGGTGTTCCTGGCCGGGCGCGGCGCGCGCCTCGCCCGCGCCGGGGAACCGCTGCGCGCCCTGGCCGAACGCTGCGGCGCGCTGCTGGCCACCTCCGCCGTCGCGCGCGGCCTGTTCCGCGGCGACCCGTTCGACCTGGACGTCAGCGGCGGCTTCGCCACCCCCGCCGCCGCCGAACTGATCCGGGGCGCCGACCTCATCGTCGGGTGGGGCTGCTCGCTGAACATGTGGACGCTGCGGCACGGCGCGCTGGTCGGCGAGGGCGCGGCCGTCGCGCAGGTCGACCTGGACGCCGCCGCGCTCGGCGCGCACCACCCCCTCGACCTCGGCGTGGTCGGCGACGCCGCCGAGACCGCCCGCGCCGTCCTCGCCGAGCTGACCGCGCGCGGCCACGCCGCCGCCGGATACCGCTCGCCCGAGCTGGCCGGACGCCTGGCCCGCGAGTCCCGCTGGCGCGACCACCCGCCCGAGGACGACCCCGCCGACGGCCGCATCGACCCGCGCGTGCTGTCGATCGCCCTCGACGAGATGCTGCCGCGCGAGCGCACCGTCGCCGTCGACTCGGGCAACTTCATGGGCTACCCCGCCATGTACCTGGACGTCCCCGACGCCGACGGGCTGGTGTTCACCCAGGCGTTCCAGTCGGTCGGGCTCGGCCTGGCCACCGCGGTCGGCGCGGCGCTGGCCCGCCCCGACCGGCTGACGGTCGCCGCGCTCGGCGACGGCGGCGCGCTGATGTCGGCCGTCGAGCTGGAGACCGCCGTCCGGCTCGGCCCCCTGCTCGGCGCGGGCCTGCTGGTCGTCGTCTACGACGACGAGGCCTACGGCGCGGAGGTCCACCACTTCGGGCCCGGCGGGCACGCCCTGGACGCCGTCACGTTCCCGCCCGTGGACATCGCCGCCGTCGGCCGGGGCTACGGCTGCGCCGCCGCGACCGTGCGGCGCCCCGAGGACCTGTCGGCCGTCGCCGACTGGCTGGCCGGGCCGCGCGACCGGCCGCTGGTGGTGGACGCCAAGGTCACCCGGGAACGCCCGGCGTGGTGGCTGGAGGAGGCGTTCCGCGGCCACTGAACCGGGCGCCGGACCGGCTGCTGAACCGGCCATCGGCCCGGCCGCGGAAACGGCTACCCGTCAGTACCCCGTTCCGGCGCGGCCCAAGCCTTTGGAGCGTGCCAGCGAATTGGCGTTTTGTTGTCACCGCTTGCAGGTTGACCGTTTTCGCGTGCCCTACTTACCGTCGCGGCAGTTGTGCCTCACGTCACACCGCCCCGAGGAGGAGACATGGCGGAACGGCTGAGACTGCCCCCACTGGGCCGGGAGATGGCCGCCGAGTTCGCCGGAACGATGATCCTGATCCTGTTCGGCGTGGGGGTGGTCGCCCAGGTCGTCGCGGGCGGCATCGGCGACCACGACAGCATCGCCTGGGCGTGGGGCATCGGCGTGACGCTCGGCGTGTACGTGGCGGCCACCATCAGCGGCGGGCACCTCAACCCGGCCGTGACGTTCGCGCTGGCGGTGTTCAAGGGCTTCCCGTGGCGCAAGGTCGCGCCCTACATGCTGGCGCAGACGCTGGGCGCGTTCGTCGCGGCGCTGGTCGTGCGGTGGAACTACACCGAGGTGCTCGCCCGGTTCGACCCCGGCCACACCATCAAGTCGCAGGGCGTGTTCTCCACCCTGCCCGGCAACGGCACCCTGCCGGTGAGCACCTGGGGCGCGCTGCGCGACCAGATCATCGGCACCGCGATCCTGCTGTTCGTCGTGGTCGCCCTCACCGACCTGCGCAACCAGCCCCCGCTGGCCAACCTCGCCCCCGTGGTGATCGGGTTCCTGGTCGTGGCGATCGGCATGGCGTGGGGCACCGACGCCGGGTACGCCATCAACCCGGCCCGCGACTTCGGACCGAGGCTCGCCCAGTTCCTGACCGGTTACGGCGGCGCGTGGCGCGACCAGTACGGTGACCTGTACTTCTGGGTGCCGATCGTCGGCCCGCTGGTCGGCGGCGTGCTCGGCGCCGGGCTGTACGGCCTGCTCGTCGGGCGGAACCTGCCCGAGCCGGCCCGGCCCGACCCCACCCGGCCCGAGCCCCAGTACGACGTGAAACCCTGACCGACCCCCCTCATCCCCTCGACCCCAGAAAGCGAGAGTCGGATGGCCGACTTCGTCGGTGCGCTGGACCAGGGCACCACCAGCACCCGATTCATGATCTTCGACCACGGTGGCAACGAGGTCGCCCGCCACCAGCTCGAACACGAGCAGATCCTGCCCCGGGCCGGCTGGGTGGAGCACGATCCGATCGAGATCTGGGAGCGCACCCGCGCCACCGTGCAGTCCACCCTGAACAAGGCGAACCTCCAGGCGTCCGACCTGGCCGCGGTGGGCGTCACCAACCAGCGCGAGACGACCGTCGTGTGGAACCGCCGCACCGGCCGCCCCTACTACAACGCCATCGTGTGGCAGGACACCCGCACCGACCGGATCGCCTCGGCGCTGGAGCGCGACGGGCGCGGCGAGACGATCCGGCACCGCGCGGGGCTGCCCCCGGCGACCTACTTCTCCGGCGGCAAGATCCAGTGGATCCTGGAGAACGTCGACGGCGTCCGCGAGGCGGCCGAGAACGGCGAGGCCGTGTTCGGCAACATCGACACCTGGGTGCTGTGGAACCTCACCGGCGGCCCCGACGGCGGCGTGCACGTCACCGACCCGACCAACGCCAGCCGCACGATGCTGATGGACCTGGAGACCCTGGACTGGGACGACCAGCTGCTGTCGTTCTTCGGGATCCCGCGCGCGATGCTGCCGGAGATCAGGCCGTCGTCGGCGCCCGACCCCTACGGCGTGACCCGCGCCGACGGGCCGTTCGGCGGCGAGGTGCCGCTGAGCGGCGACCTCGGCGACCAGCAGGCCGCCACCGTCGGGCAGGTCTGCTTCTCCCCGGGCGAGGCCAAGAACACCTACGGCACCGGCAACTTCCTGCTGCTCAACACCGGCGGCGAGCTGGTCCGCTCCAAGGCGGGCATGCTCACCACCGTCTGCTACAAGTTCGGCGACCAGGCCCCCGTCTACGCGCTGGAAGGCTCCATCGCGGTGACCGGCTCGGCCGTGCAGTGGCTGCGCGACCAGCTCGGCATCATCTCCGGCGCGTCGCAGAGCGAGGCGCTCGCCGCGCAGGTGGAGGACAACGGCGGGGTGTACTTCGTGCCCGCGTTCTCCGGCCTGTTCGCCCCCTACTGGCGCAGCGACGCGCGCGGCGCGATCGTCGGGCTGTCGCGGTACAACACCAACGCCCACCTGGCCCGCGCGACGCTGGAGGCGATCTGCTACCAGTCCCGCGACGTGGTGGAGGCGATGCGCGAGGACTCCGGGGTGTCCCTGGACGTCCTGAAGGTGGACGGCGGCGTCACCGCCAACGAGCTGTGCATGCAGTTGCAGGCCGACATCCTCGGCGTCCCGGTGTCCCGTCCCGTGGTGGCCGAGACCACGGCGCTGGGCGCGGCGTACGCGGCGGGCCTGGCCGTGGGGTTCTGGCGCAACACCGACGAGCTGCGCCAGAACTGGAACGAGGACAGGCGCTGGCGCCCCCAGTGGGACGAGGACAAGCGAGAGAAGGGTTACGCGGGCTGGCGCAAGGCCGTCGAACGCACCTTCGGCTGGGTCGACGTCGACTGACCCGGCCCGTCCGGCCGCGCGCGGTCACCCGTACCGCCGTGCGCGGCCGGACGCCCGGTCACGCGCGCTCACCCGGAGGCCAGGCGCTCCCGTACCCGGTCGATGACCCGCATGACCTCCACCGACTCGGCCAGCGGCAGCAGCGGCGACTCGGTCAGCCCGGCGCGCAGGCAGCGAGCGACCTCCTCGGCCTGGTAGGTGTAGCCGTGCCCGGCCAGCTCGGCGGTCATCGTCTCCGGCTCGGCCCCGGTCCGGTACAGCGTCATCGACACCGGCCGGTAGAACGGCCCGGCCACCTCGATCCGGCCCTTGGACCCCACCACGGTCGCCGCGTGCGGCGAGTCGCCCATCAGCCCGCAGTGCAGCAGTGCCACCGCCCCCGACCGGTAGCCGAGCAGGATGCCGGTGTTGGCGTCCACGCCGGTGGGCGCCGGCGCGGCGGTGGCCTGGACGGTGTCGGGCGGGCCGAGCAGCGGCCAGGTGAACGACAGCGGGTAGCAGCCGAGGTCCAGCAGCGCGCCGCCGCCGAGCTCGGCGGACCACAGGCGGCCGGCCGGGTCGTAGGCCGGGGCGATGGAGAAGTCCGCGTAGACGGCCGACACCTCGCCGATCGCCCCGTCGGCGACCAGCTCGCCGAGCCTGCGCACCAGGGGGCTGAACCGCGTCCACATGCCCTCCATCGCGAACAGGCCGCGGTCGCGGGCGAGCGCCGCCAGCGCCTCGGCGTCGGCGGCCGAGGTGGTGAAGGGCTTCTCCACCAGCACCGCACGGCCGCCCTCCAGGCAGAGCCGGGCCGGTTCGTAGTGCATGGGGTGCGGCGTGGCGACGTACACGACGTCCACCTCCGCGTCGGCGGCCAGGTCGGCGTAGGAGCCGTGGGCCCGCGCGACGCCGTGGCGCGCGGCGAACTCCGCGGCCGTCGCCTCGCTCCTCGACCCGACGGCGACGACCCGGTGCCCGGGAAGGCGCAGCAGGTCCTCGGTGAAGACGGAGGCGATGCCCCCGGTGCCCAGGATTCCCCAGCGGATCGGTGTGTCACTCACCGTCCGATCCTAACGGCCCGGAGGCTTTCCCCGACCCTGATGATCATCTAGCATCGCCGTGCTCCTGACCTCGACCGGAGAGGATCTCCCGTCACATGACCCGACGTCTGCTCGGCGCGGCGCTGGCCGCCGTCACCGCCGGCGGCGGCCTGCTGGCCGCCGCCCCCGCCCACGCCTCCGCCACGAAGGGCGAGGTCGACTTCACCGGGATCGTCGCCCTCAGCAACTGCTCGGGCTCGATCGTGCGCGGCCCGCTCAGCCGCGACACCGACGCCGCCCTGGTGATGACCAACGGCCACTGCCTGGAGACCGGCATGCCGAAGGCGGGCGAGGTGATCGTGGACCGGCCGTCCGGCCGCACGTTCGACCTGCTGGACCGCACCGGCAGGAACGTGCTGGGCAAGCTCCGGGCGACCCGGATCGAGTACGCCACGATGACCGACACCGACGTCACGGTCTACCGGCTGAACACCACCTACCGGACCATCCGGCAGCGGTACGGCGTTTCCGCCCTGAAGCTTTCGCTGGCCCGCCCGCACGCCGGCACCCGCATCGCCATCCCCAGCGGCTACTGGCGGCGCACGTGGACCTGCAAGATCGACGGTTTCGCGTACCGGATGAAGGAGGCGGGCTGGACCTGGAAGGACTCCATCCGCTACACGCCCGAGTGCGACATCATCGGCGGCACCTCCGGCTCCCCGATCGTGGACACCCGTTCCAAGCGCGTGGTCGGCGTCAACAACACCGGCAACACCGACGGCGAGCGGTGCACCCTCAACAACCCGTGCGAGGTCGACCGGAACGGAAAGGTCACCGTCCGCCGCGGCATCGGCTACGGCCAGCAGACCTACCTGCTGGCGCGCTGCCTGACCCGCGGCAACGACGTGCGCCTCGACCGCGGCTGCAAGCTGCCCCGGCCCGCGAGGCGCTGACACCCCGCCACCGGCGGGCCTAGGCGGCCCGCGCCGGGTCGGCCGCGACCCGGCGCGGGCGCCAGGTCGCCATCAGCGCCAGGGCCAGCAGGATCTCGGCGAGGTCGCCGCCGTAGTACATCAGCTCGGCGCCGCCGCGCACCTGCTCGGCGGGGGCGGCGACGGGGAGCAGCCCCGCGTACAGCAGTTGCGCGAGGGTGGCGTGGGCGGCGACGGCGACACCCAGGACGACCAGGCGGAACGGCACCGACGGACGGCGCGGCGCGGGGTCGGGCCCGGCGACCACCCAGGCGAACACGCAGCCCGACACCAGGAAGTGCAGGTGGACCAGCTCGTGCAGCAGCGGGTCGGCCGTCGTCGCCCGGTACAGGGGCGTGGCGTACAGGACGTACAGGCCGCCCGCGTTCAGCGCCAGCGCGGTCACCGGGTGCGTCAGCGCGTGGACCAGGGGCCGGTTGAGGAGGCGTCCGAGGCGGTGGCCGCCGCGCCCGCTGGTCGCGCGCAGCGCCAGCGTCACCGGCGCGCCCAGCACCAGCCCGAGCGGCGCGTACATGCCGAGCAGCAGGTGTTGCAGCATGTGGCCCCGGAAGTCCTCGTGCGCGAACGCCGCCACCGGCGGGGCCAGCGCGACCATCAGCAGGACCGCGCCGGCCGAGAAGCCCGCGGTGCGCCACGCGCTCCAGCCGCGCGAGCCGTGCCGCTGCTCCCGCAGCGCGGCGGCCAGGTAGGCGACGAGCACCAGCGCGACCGCCGCCAGCGGCAGCAGCGCGGCCGCCGGGGCGTGGCCGCCGTGCGCCACGGTCACCGCGCCCCACCCCTGCGCTGGAGCAGCCAGCCGCCGGCGACCAGCAGCGCGCCCAGCGCCAGGAAGCCCAGGTCCCACCAGGTCTGGTTCGGGCCGGCGCGCACGTGGTGGACGCCGAGGAGGTGGTGGTCGATCACGCCCTCCACCAGGTTGAACAGGCCCCAGCCGACCGCCAGCCAGCCCCACAGCGCCCGGCTGCGCCACACCGGGCGGTCGGCACGGTTCAGCCGGGAGTACAGCAGCGCCAGCCCGGTCAGCACCGCCACCCAGGTGAAGACGTGGAAGAACCCGTCCCACAGCGTGTTCATCTCCAGCCCGGACACCGTCGTGGCGGGGTAGGGGCGCAGGCCCAGCCGGTCCTCGCCGGCGCTGGTCAGCATGTGGTGCCACTGGAGGACCTGGTGGAGCATGATGCCGTCGACGAAGCCGCCCAGGCCGACGCCGAGGACGACCCCCGGCAGCCCGAGCCCGGGACGGGGCGGGGACGAGGTGGTCATGCGGACTCCTTCCAGTGATCTCCGGCCCTCCTGCCCGCCAGGAGCGGCCGGACACCCCGGTCTCCGGATCCGGGGTGTCCGGATGCGGCGTTTCGCCGTTGTGCAGGGGGTAGGGCGATCCTCGTCCGGTATCCCGGAGGAGAGGGGGAGCCCGTGAAGGCGGTCACCTGGCACGGCCGGCGCGACGTGCGCGTGGACACCGTTCCCGACCCGGCCATCAAGGAGCCCACCGACGCCATCGTCAAGATCACCACGACCGCGATCTGCGGTTCGGACCTGCACCTGTACGAGGTGCTCGGGCCGTTCATGGGGGAGGGCGACATCCTCGGCCACGAGCCCATGGGGATCGTGGAGGAGGTCGGGTCGGAGGTGTCGCACATCCGGCCTGGTGACCGGGTGGTCATCCCGTTCAACGTCTCCTGCGGGCACTGCCACATGTGCGGGCTGGAGCTGTACGCCCAGTGCGAGACCACCCAGAACCGCGAGCACGGCACCGGCGCGTCCCTGCTCGGCTACACCAAGCTGTACGGGCAGGTGCCCGGCGGCCAGGCCGAGTACCTGCGCGTCCCGCAGGCCCAGTTCGGGCCCGTCAAGGTGCCCGAGGGGCCGCCCGACGAGCGGTTCGTGTACCTGTCGGACGTGCTGCCCACCGCCTGGCAGGCCGTGGCGTGGGCCGACGTCCCCGACGGCGGCTCGGTCACCGTCCTCGGCCTCGGGCCGATCGGGCAGATGTCCTGCCGCGTCGCCCGCCACCTGGGGTACCGCGTCATCGGCGTGGACCTGGTGCCCGAGCGCCTGGAGATGGCCCGCCGCCACGGGGCCGAGGTCGTGGACGCCGCCGTCACCGACGACGTCCCCGGCGCGGTCCGGCAGCTCACCCAGGGCCGCGGCACCGACTCGGTGATCGACGCGGTCGGCATGGAGGCGCACGGCTCACCGGTCGGCAAGCTCGCCCAGACGCTCACCGGGCTGCTGCCCGACCGTGCCGCCGCCCCGCTGATGACGCGCGCCGGGGTGGACCGGCTGGCCGCCCTCACCCAGGCCATCGAGATCGTGCGGCGCGGCGGCACCATCTCGCTGTCCGGCGTCTACGGCGGCATGGCCGACCCGATGCCGATGCTCCAGCTGTTCGACAAGGGCGTCACGCTCCGGATGGGGCAGGCGCACGTCAGACGCTGGATCGACGACCTGATGCCGCTGGTCCTCGACGACGCCGACCCGCTCGGCGTGGCGGACCTGGCCACCCACCGGCTGCCGCTGGACCGGGCCCCGCACGCCTACGAGATCTTCCAGAAGAAGCAGGACGGCGCGATCAAGATCCTGCTGGAGCCGTGATGCGCGGCCCCCTCCGGCGCAGCGCCGGCGGCAGCGTGCACACCACGGTCAGCAGCGCCACCGCCGCCAGGGCCCATCCGGTCGCGTACTCGGCGTGCCGGGTGGACCCCGGCCCGGCGGCCGAGGTCAGGAACAGCGTCCCGACGGTCGCGATGCCGATCACCTGGCCGAGCTGCGTGAGCGTCAGCAGCAGGCCGCTGCCGTCGGCGGCGTCCCCGGCGGGGACGTGCGCCAGCGTCGCGTTCATCGCGATCGGCATCACGCCGAGGCCCGCCCCGATCACCACGGTCAGCAGCAGGTGGGCCGGGCCGCCCCCGGCCAGTGGGCCGACGAACAGGTAGCCCAGCGCCGCCACCCCGTACCCGATCGGCACCAGCGGCCGGTGCCAGCGCTCGGGCAGCCGCTGCCAGCGCGTCGACACCAGCGCGAACGCCGTCACGCACGGCACGAACGCCAGCCCCGAGGCCAGCGGCCCGTACCCCAGGTCGCCCTGGAGGTGCAGGGTGGTGGTGAACAGGAACGCCGCCCACGTGCACGGTCCCAGCAGCACCCCCGCGGCGGCGGACGGCACTCCCGGCGCGCGCAGCACCCGCAGGTTCACCAGCGGGCGCCCGCCGCGCGCCGCGACCCGCCGCTCCACCACGACCAGCAGCGCCACCAGGACCGGGCTCGCCGCCAGCGACACCCACCCCCACACCGGCCAGCCCAGCTCGTGCCCGAGGATCAGCGGCACCACCAGCGCCAGCACGGCCGGGGTCAGCAGCAGCAGGCCCGGCAGGTCCAGCCCGCCGTCCCCGCGCTCCTCCCGGCGCGGCAGCACGCGCGGCGCGGCGAGCATCAGCGCCAGGCCGACCGGCACGTTCACGAGGAACACCGGCCGCCACCCGCCCAGCACGTCCGCGCCCACCAGCAGCCCTCCCGCGACCTGCCCGGCGACGATCCCGCCGGACACCACGGCCGAGAAGACCCCGAGCGCGCGGGCCCGCGCCGCCCCGGTGTACTCGCGCTGGATCAGGCTCATCACCTGCGGCAGCATCAGCGCCGCCGCCGCGCCCTGCGCGAACCGGAACGCCACCAGCGTCCAGGTGTCGGGCGCGAGCCCGCACGCCAGCGACGCCGCGGTGAACGCGGTCACCCCGATCCGGAACATCCGGCCCGGACCGGCCAGGGCGCCCAGCCGCGCCCCGGTGACCAGCAGCACCGCGTAGGCGATCACGTATCCGGCGACCACCAGTTGCAGGCCCGCGCCGGAGGCGCCGAGATCGGCGCGGAGCGTCGGCAGCGCCACGTTGACGATGTTGACGTCGAGAAGGGACATGAACTGCCCGGTCAGCAGCACCGCGAGCAGCGCCCCGCCGGGCCGCCGGGCCGCCGCCGCAGGAGAGGACGCCGACCGGTCGGTCATCGTTGTCATGGCTCCAGCGTCGGGGCGCTCCGGTACCCGTAACGAGAGCCCCGCGATACTGGTACCGACAGCACCTGGCACACGCCGGGCCGATCCCCGAGGGTGGTGGGGTGAGCACGATGACCCGGACGGCCAGGCCGGACCGCAGGCGCACCGAGCTGGCGGCGTTCCTGCGCAGCCGCCGCGCCCGCATCACGCCCGAGGACGTGGGCATGCCGCCCGGCCCGCGCCGCCGCACCCCCGGCCTGCGCCGCGAGGAGGTCGCGCAGCTGGCCGGGGTCGGCGTCACCTGGTACACGTGGCTGGAGCAGGGCCGCCCGATCAACGCCAGCCCCCAGGTCCTGGACGCGGTCGCCCGCACGCTGCGCCTCGACGGCGCCGAACGCGCCCACCTGTACCGCCTCGCCGAGACGCCCGAGCTCCCGCGCCCCGCCCCCGCCGCCGGGCTGCCGGAGGACCTGCCGGCCATCCTCGCCGGGCTGGACCCGATGCCCGCCTGCGTCACCAACGCCCGCAGCGACGTGCTCGCCTGGAACAAGGGCTACGCCGCCCTGTTCCCGTTCCTGGTGAACGCGCCCGAGGCCGAGCGCAACACGCTGTGGATGACCTTCACCCTCCCGCCGTGCTGCAACCCCTTCGTCAACCTCGCCGAGGAGGGACCGCTGTTCGTCGCCGCCTTCCGGCACCGCTACAGCCGCCACCTGGGCGAGCCGGGCTGGCGGGACTTCGTGCGGCGGCTGTGCGCGGCCAGCCCCGAGTTCGCGCGGCTGTGGGCCCGGCAGGACGTCGCCGAGACGGGGACGCGACTGAAGGTGTTCCGGCACGCGGCGGTGGGGGAGGTCGCCACCCGCGCCACCGCCTTCGACGTGTCCGGCACCCCCGGCGCCCGCATGGTCGTCTACCACCCGGTGTCGCGGGAGGACCGCGAACGCGTCGAACGGCTGATCGACGACCCGGGCGCGCCCGTGCTCGACCACGTCCACTGATCAGGCCGATCGGGTATCCCTCCGCCGAGGACGGGTAGGCAGGGACGGTCCGTCCGTGCCGACACGAGGAGGAGGGACATGGACTACGACCGTCTCCGCGAGCTGGGACAGCAACTGCGGGTCGACGCGGTCCGCGCCGCCGACGCCGCGGGATCCGGGCACCCCACGTCGTCGATGTCGGCGGCCGACCTGATGGCGGTGCTGCTGGCCGGGCACCTGCGGTGGAACCCCGCGACCCCCGACGACCCCGGCAACGACGAGCTGGTGTTCTCCAAGGGCCACGCCTCGCCGCTGCTGTACGCCCTCTACGCCGCCGCCGGGCTGATCGACGACGAGGAGCTGCTGACCTTCCGCAAGGAGGGCAGCCGCCTGGAGGGCCACCCCACGCCCCGGCTGCCGTGGGTGAAGGTCGCCACCGGCTCGCTCGGCCAGGGGCTGCCGGTCGGCGTCGGGATGGCGCTGGCCGCCCGCCGCCTGGACCGCACCCCCGCCCGGATCTGGGTGCTGTGCGGCGACAGCGAGCTGGCGGAGGGGTCGATGTGGGAGGCGTTCGAGCACGCCGGGCACGAGGGCCTGGACAACCTCACCGCCGTCGTCGACGTGAACCGGCTCGGGCAGCGCGGCCCCACCCGCCACGGGTGGGACACCGCCGCCTACGCCCGGCGCGTCGGGGCGTTCGGCTGGCACACCATCGAGATCGACGGCCACGACGTCGCCGCGATCGACGCCGCCTTCCGGGAGGCGCGCGAGACCACCGGCCGCCCCACCGCGATCCTCGCGCGCACCAGGAAGGGCCGGGGCGTTGGCGCGGTGGAGGACCGGGAGGGCAAGCACGGCAAGCCGCTGCCGGACGCCGAGGAGGCGGTCGCCGAGCTCGGCGGCCGCCGGAACCTGCGGGTCGAGCCCCGCCTGCCCGACACCAAGGACCACCCCGCCCGCCCCGAGCCGGGTGCCCTGGAGCTGCCGCGCTTCGACGTGGGCGACCAGGTCGCCACCCGCGAGGCCTACGGGAGGGCCGTGGCGGCCCTGGGCCGCGCCCGCGCCGACGTGGTCGCGCTGGACGGCGAGGTCGGCGACTCCACCAAGGCCCGGCACTTCGCCGAGGAGCACCCCGACCGGTTCTTCGAGATGTACATCGCCGAGCAGCAGCTGGTCGCGGCGGCGGTCGGGATGCAGGCGCGCGGCTGGCGGCCGTACGTGTCGTCGTTCGCGGCGTTCCTGTCCCGCGCCTACGACTTCGTGCGGATGGCCGCCGTCAGCCGCGCCGACCTCAACCTGGTCGGCTCGCACGCGGGCGTCGCGATCGGCGAGGACGGCCCGTCGCAGATGGGGCTGGAGGACCTGGCGGCGTTCCGCGCCGTGCACGGCAGCACCGTGCTGTACCCGTGCGACGCCAACCAGGCCGCCCGGCTGGTCGCCGCGATGGCCGACGCCGAGGGCGTCCGCTACCTGCGCACCAGCCGCGGCGAGACCCCGGTCGTCTACGGGCCGGACGAGGAGTTCGTCATCGGCGGCAGCCGGGTGCTGCGCTCCTCCGGCGAGGACAAGGTCACCATCGTCGCGGCCGGGGTGACGGTGCACGAGGCCCTGAAGGCCGCCGACCGGCTCGCCGCCGCCGGGGTGCCCGCCCGCGTCGTCGACCTGTACTCGGTGAAGCCGGTGGACGCCGCGACGCTGCACGAGGCCGCCGACGCGACCGGGCGGTTCGTCACGGTGGAGGACCACTGGCCCGAGGGCGGCATCGGCGACGCGGTCATGGACGCCTTCGCCGACGGACGCCCGGTGCCCCGCATGACGCGTCTCGCGGTGCGGACCATGCCGGGGTCGGCGACGCCCGAGCAGGAGCTCAGGGCCGCCGGACTCGACGCCGACGCCATCGTCGCCGCCGCCCACGACCTGGCGGTGACCGACTGACGCGCGCCGCCGGTCCGTGGCACAGGGCGGCCACGGACCGGCGGCGCTCCGGCCTGGTCCGTCGGGTCGGGGAGAGCGATGATTCTCCCCATCGACGCGGGACGGCGGAAGCGGGATCCTCCCGGAAGGAGACGGCGATGACCCACGACCCGGCGCTGCGGGCCCTGGACCGGCTGGTCGGCACCTGGAAGATCACCGGCGGGCACCAGGGCACGGTGACCTACCGGTGGCTGAACGACTTCTTCCTCCATCAGGACGTGCGGTTGGGCGACACCCACGGCTTCGAGATCATCGGACGGGAGCGTCCGCTGACGGCCGAGCCCGGCGCCGACATCAGGTCCCGCTACTACGGCGACGACGGCAGCACCCTCGACTACACCTACGAACTCGACGGCGACACCCTCACCATCTGGGCCGGCGACCGCGGATCCCCCGCCTACTACCGGGGCACCTTCAGCCCCGACGGCCGCACCCTCACCGGAGCCTGGGTCTACCCGGGCGGGGGAGGCTACGACTCCAACGCCGAACGCGTCGGGTAGCGCCGCGACCGGCCGACGCGCGTGGGGCTCAGGGACGCGCCCGCGCCGCCCAGCGGTCCCGGGCGCGCCCCACCCGGTCCAGGTGGTCGGCGTAGCCGCGCTCGTGGAACGCCGCGCGCCCGGGGTCGGGCTCGACCGTCGCCGACGGCCGCGTCCAGGCGGCCGTGTCGAGGTCGATGCCGTGCCGGGCCGCCGCCGCGAGCACCGCGCCGCGCGCCCCGGTCTCCGGGCCCGCCGCGACGCGCACGGGCCGCCCCAGCACGTCGGCGAACATCCGCAGCCACGCCGCGCTGCCCGTCCCGCCGCCGCACACCGTCACCGAGCCGCGCAGGCCCGCCGCCTCCAGCAGGTGCCGGGCCGCGTAGGCGATCCCCTCGCAGACGGCGCGCACCAGCTCGGCGCGGGTCGTGCGCAGGCTGACGCCGGTGAACTCGGCGCGCGCGGACGGCTCGACGAACGGCGACCGCTCCCCGGAGGGCGCGAAGAACGGCAGCACCGCCACGCCCCCGGCGCCGGGCGCGGTGCCGTCCAGGATCGCGTCCAGCTCGCCGTGGGAGGTGCCGGTGGTCTCCAGGACCCAGTCCAGCCCGGCGGTCCCGACCATCGCGGCCATCACCCGCAGCCACCGGTCCGGCTCCGCCGTCGCGAAGTGGAACCCCGACGGCTCCCCGGACAGGTCGAGCACGTCGGTGACCACGTCGCACACCAGGCTCGTGCCGATGTTGAGCAGCCCGTCGCCGGGCTCGGCGACGCCGCCGCCGATCGCCGCGGCCGTCACGTCCGTCGGCCCGGCGGCCACCGGCGTCCCGGCCGGCAGCACCGCGCCGGCGACCGCCGCCGCGCCCGGCAGCGGGTCGTGGACCGGCGCGAACAGCCCCGCGCGGTGCCCGAGCCCGCACGCCTCCAGCACGGCGGGGGAGTAGTCCCGGCCGCGCGGGTCGAGGAACGGCACCGAGGCGTCGCTGACGTCGGTCGCCCGCACCCCGGTGAGCCGCTGGAACACCACGTCCTTGACGTAGGCGGCGGTCGCGGCGGCGTCCAGCACGGCGGGCTCGTTCCGGTCCAGCCAGGCCAGCAGCGGGGCCGCGCAGCCGGGGAAGACGGTGTTGCCGGTCGCCCGGTAGACCGCCTCGGCGGTGCCGTCGGCGATCCACTCCCCGACGATCCCGGCCGCCCGCCCGTCCATCCAGGAGATCCCGCGCCGCACCGGCCGCCCCGCGGCGTCCACCGGCCACGCCCCGTCGCCCTGCGCGGTGATCCCGGCCAGCGCGGGCGCGTGGCCGCCGCACACGGCCCGCGCGACCCGGGCCACGGCCGCGAAGACCTCCTCGAAGTCCTGCTCCACCCGGTCGCCCTCGGCGACCAGGGGCGCCCTGGCGCGTTCGACGGCGAGGATCCGCCCGTCCCGGTCGAAGGCCGCGGCCTTGACCACCGAGGTGCCGATGTCGATCCCGACGAACATGCGCGGGAGTCTACGCGCGGGGACCGTCCGCGCCGTCCGGGGTTGCCGGGAGCCGGACGATCCGTCATCATCGTCGGCATGATCTTCAGGAAGGGCGGTCACCGCCCGGGCCGTTGAGCCCCACCCCGCCGGTCTGGGAACCGGCTGCGAGCGCGCTTCTCGCGCACGTCGAACCCCTGCCTCACCCGCGACGCATGCGGGAGCTGGCCCTGCACGCCCGGACGCACGCCGGGACCCCGTACCTGAGCGCCCTGCTCGGCGAGCTGTCGGCGGGCGGCCCCTACGAACGCCGCACCGCGCTCCACCTGGCCATGGCCGCCCGCGACCTGCCGTACGTCGCGGGCGTGCTGTCCGGCCCCGACATGGACCTGCGCCGCGCCGCCCTGCGCGCGGTGCGCACCCTGCCCATCCCCGACGACGCGGTGGCGCGCGTCCTCGACGACGCGCCGTCCGGCCTGCGCCGCGCGTTCTACAAGGCGCTGCGGCACGGCGGCCGCTCCGCGCTCGCCGACCGGCTGCTGCCGCTGGTGCGGGAACGCTGGGGCGACCGCGAGGCCGCCGCGCTGCTGCCCGCGTGCGGCCCCGAGGCCGTCGCCCGCGAGCTGCCCGGACTCGCCCACGCCGTCACCGCGTGGCGCGCGGTCGGGGCGCGGCACCCGGGCGCGTTCCTCGACCAGGCCGGACGGGAGCTGACCGGCGCCGGATACCCCCTCCGGTGGTGGCGGCGACGCGGAAACGGCTTCGCGTGGGCCGCCCGCGCCGAACCCGAACGGGCCCTGGAGGTCGCCGAGCGCCACCGTCTCGGCGCCTGCGCGCGGGCCTTCCCCGCCGCGGCCGTCACGGCGCTGGCCGGTGCGGACCCGGTGCGGACGATGCGCCTGGCGCTCACCCCCGGGACCCGCCGCTGGGATGTTCCGTCCGCGTTCCTCCGGCATCTGCGGGCCTGCCCGGACGAGGCGCTGGGCGCGGCCCTCCCGGCCGAGCCCCACAGCGCGCGGCCCGCGATCGCGGCGCTGCCGCCGTCCCGGCGGGCGGGGGTCGTGGACCGGCTGCGCGAGCGCGCCCCGGGCAGGTTCGCCGGGGACGGGGCGCGGTGGCTGCTGGACGTGCTGCCCACCGACCGGGCGGCGGCCGAGGCGCGCCGGATCCTGGACTGGCACGCCTCGGTCTGGCACTCGTCCCGCTCCCGGCTGGACGACCCGAACCTGCCCCTGATCCTCGCCTCGCACCTGCCGTACGAGGAGGCGGAGGGGACGCTCGCCGCGGCGGCGTTCGGCGGGGACCCGCGCCGCCGCGGGCTCGCCCGCTCCCTGCTCGTGCGGTGCGCCGCGCGGACCGGGGACGCCGGACGGCTGCGCGCCCTGCTGGCCGACCTGGTCGACCGCACCCGCAACGAGCAGGACCCGCTGCGGGGCGAACTGCTCACCGTGCTCGCGAAGGTCCCGCCCGGACTGCTGGACGACGCGTGCGCCGAACCGCTGGAACGCCTCGCCGCCGCCGTCGCCGAGGCGCGCGACACCTCGCCGACGACCGTGCGGGCACTGCTCGCCCTGGCGGGCCGCGTGCTGCGCCACCACCCGTCCGGGGCGCTCGCCGACTGGGCGGTCGGCGTCCACGGGAGGCTGGCGGTCCGCTTCGGCGCGGAGGCGTTCGCCCCACCCGACCCCGAGCCGGATCCCTACCGCCGGAGACGGCGGCGAGGCCCACGGCCGGACCGGCGGGATCCCGCGGTGCCCCGGGAGCGCGAACGCGACCTGTTCGGGGCGCTGCTCCCGGCCCTGCGCGCCGCGCGGGAGAGACGCGACCTCACGTTGGCCGTGGCGGTCGCGCGGTTCCTCGGCCGCCGCGCCGCCGCGTTCGGCGAGCTCCAGGACGACCTGCGCGCGGCGGTCCTGACCGCTCCCGAGCCGGTCGCCCGCGCGGCCGCCGCGTTGTGGTCCGGCGACCCGGCCGACCTGGTGGCGGCCGACCCGTCCACCGTCGTGCTGCCCGAGGTGTGGCGGGCGGTCGCCGCGCGCCGCACCGACCTGCTCGACACGGGCCTGCTCGACACAGGCCTGCTCGACAGCGTGCTCACCGATCCCGCCGCGGGCAACCTCGCGGACGCGGCCCGCCTCTGGTCACCGCCGGTCGAGGGCGGGGCCGCCGGACGCTGGACCCCGGCGCAGCGGCGCCTGGTCCGCGACCGGCTGCTCGCCGACGCCGCCGACGAGACCCGCCCGGTGGCCGCCCGTGCCACCGCGCTCACGTCCCTGGGACGCCTGCCCGGCGGCCTGGACGCGCTGCGGCCGTGGACCGGCCACGTCGAGGTCGTGCTCGCCGAGGCCGCGATGGAGGCGCTGGGCGGCGTCGACCATCCGGACGGCGCGGTGCCGGTCCTGCTGGACCGCGCCCGTGGTGACGCCTCCCGCGTCGCCGTGGCGGCCCTCGCGGGCTGCTGCGCGGCGCTGCCGCCGTCCCGGCTGGGCGGCCTGCTCGACGGGCTGCTGACCGGACCTGCGGGCAAGGTGACCGTCCGCAAGCAGGTCGCGCGGCTGCTGGAGCGCCACCGCCCGCCCGGCGCGGCCGACGCGCTGCTGCGCGCCTGGAACGACCCGGATCTGCACCGCGACGTCCGGATCGCCGTGGCGGGCGCGCTGCGCCGCATGTCCGAGGACCCCCGCGTCTGGGACGCCCTCGGCGAGGCCGCCGGACCCTACGCGAGCGAGCCGATGCTGCGCGCGCTCTGCCAGGCGACACCGGCCGAGTACGCGCCGCGGGACCGGCCCCGGTACGCGGCCCTGATGCGGCGGCTGGTCGTGGCGGCGGAGGGGCCGGGCGTCCGGTTCCGGGTGAACAAGGCGTTCGGGAGCTGGGCGCGCTGGTACGAGGACGGCTTCGCTGACATGCTCGCCGCCGTCGCCGACCCGGCGGCGGCCGAGGGCGAGGTGGAGTCCCTGCTGCTGGGGGCGCTGCTGCGGGCGGGCGTCGTCGGGGTGGAGGTCTGCGACGTCCTGGCCCGGCTCCTGGCCGCCGAACGCGACCCCCGCACCCACCGGCGCGTCGGCGGGGTGGCGCGGAGCATCCGTTCCGTGCTCGTGACGGTGCCGGGCCGCGACGAGCTGTTCCGCCGCGCGGTGGCCGTGCTGGCCGCCGACCCGCTCCATCTGGAGGAAGCGGTGGACCTGGCCGCCGCCCGCCTCGACCGGTACCTCGACGACGAACCGGACGCCGGGGAGCTCGCCGACGAGGTGGAGGCGATCGCCGTCCTCCTGCGCGACCGCCCCGTGCTGGCCTCCCGTACCGGCGACAGGCTGCGGCACAAGCCGTACCGGCGTGAGGTCGGCTCCGCCCCGGCGCTGGTGCGGCCCGCCGCCCGCAGGCTCGTCCGGCGCGGCGACCTGGCGTCCCACCTGCTGGCGGTGAACCTGGTCGGCTCCTACGGCGCGGCGGCGGGCTGGGACGGCGGCTGGCGCGAGCTGCTGGAGGAGCTGCGGCGTTCCCCGCACGTCGAGGTCCGGCAGGACGCCTGGAACGTCGAGGCGGAGCTCCACCCCGCCGTTCAGGATCCCGCCGTTCAGTAGTCCGCCAGACCGGCCCGTGCCGCCTCGACCCCGGGCGGCACGGGCCGCCGGGCGCGGGCCACCGCCGGGAAC